>CAIOJR010000133.1 GCA_903858685.1 uncultured Caulobacterales bacterium
CGGCCGGTTCATCCCCGCGTGGGCGGGGAACAGACTCATCGCGTGTGCGGTTCAGCCTCATTCACCGGTTCATCCCCGCGTGGGCGGGGAACAGAATAGAGGATCGCCCGACCGTAAACCGCGCCGCGGTTCATCCCCGCGTGGGCGGGGAACAGTCATGTCGATAGCTATATGATTTTATTCATGATTCACAATGTCAAAAATCCCACCGAGGTTGCCTGTTTGTTCCAAAGCGGTTCTCTTTGGACGTTAGGGCTTGAAGCGGACCAAAGTCAGGCCGTCGAAATCCGCGGGCTCTCTGCGACTTTCACCGATGGCATCAAAAGCGAATCCGGAGTCGGTTGGTGCAGACCAGGCGATGACGGCATTGCCATCCCCGATCAGGCTTTTCACTTCTGACCATATGCGCTCGCGCGTCCGTCTTGCGTAGACGCCAACATAGACCCCGGCGCGGGCCTCAGCGAGCCACAGCGACAGTCGCCCGCGCAGTCTAGGCGGCGCATTCTCAACCACGATGACCATCATCGCCGGCAGCCTTCTGACGTGGAATAGCAGGGGAGGGGGCTTCAGGCGCGTCTTCTGCTTCTGTCGGAGGGGCTAGCCCTCCGGCCAGAAGGACGGCTTCGATGTCGGGGATAATTTGTTCAAGAAGTCCGGTCTTGCGAAACATCTCACGACAAGCAATCCGCACCTGCCGCTCTGGCGGCCCAGCGTCCAGGCCTTGCCCACGCGCAAGCTTGGCAGCAATGGAAAAGGCGGCAGGAACGACGGTCTCGAATTTGTAGAGGTCGGCAATGTCATAGACGAAGCTCTGGGGCTTACCACGGTGCAAAAATCCGATAGCGGGCGCATAGCCTGCGGCAAGGATGGCAGCCTCGCACAGGCCGTACAGACAGGCGGTGGCCGCAGAAAGGCAGCGATTGGGAATGTCGGCTCCGTCCCAGTCCGTCTGATCATAGCGCCGGGCCTTCCATTGCACACCATGGCGCTGGGCCAGCAGTTTGTAGATTTCCCTGACGCGGACGCCCTCCATTCCACGAAGTTGGTCCACCGATCGACGGGCTGGGGGCGCTTCGTCAAAGCGGCGGCGGTACATTTCGCGTACGACGTTCAGACGGGCTGTCTCATCCAGGGCGTTGCGGGCCTGGAACAGCAAGCGATCCGCGCGGGCGCCGCCAGGTTGACCCGCGGAATAGAGGCGTACTCCCCCTTCACCCACCCAGATCAGCAAACACCCCACCTGCGCACATAGTACGACCGCCGCATGCGACACGCGGGTGCCCGGTTCCAACATCAGGCATGACAGACCGCCGACAGGAATCTGGACGCGCACACCATTTTGATCAATCAGGACAAAGGCGCCATCAATCACGTCCAACTGGCCATAGGACAGGAAGACTATGGCCGCCCGGTCCTTCAGCGGGATTGGGCGCAGCGGGACAAATGGCGCCTCAGTCAAGGGTCAAACCCCCAGTGGGTGAAGGAGCAACAGTCCCATCCCATAGGCCTTACCGCGCCCAACTCCGGCCCGAAGCGCCTCAAGGAGCCTCGAGGGGGTCACCACCTTGAGCACACCCTCATAGTCGATACCGGTCAGGCGGATCGGCTCTGCTCCATGGGCGAGAGAAAGCTGGGTCTGCTGTCCGGTGCGACATTGGTCCTTTTGGAAGTCGACGCCCAGCCGTTCCTGGCGCGCATAGAGCCATCCCAGCGCGGCATCTTGGCGTTCCTGAGCGGTCAAGGGGGCGCCCTTTGCGTGCTTGGCTGCCATCAGCACGTCGTCTCGCCGGCTGCGTCCACGGTCGGGCACGGATCTGCTGACGGTGGGATTGACCCTCAAGGAAAAGCCGAAGGTCTGACCGGCGTCGATTTGCGGAGCAAAGGGCTTGGTCTGCAGGTTCCAGACCGCGTCTGAACCCGACGGGAGAGTTTGGGAGAGGACGAGGAAGTCTCCCTGATCCAGCTCACGATAGAGAAAGCTCCGATGGGCTGCAGCGTCATCTGCAAACAGATTCCAGACGAGGTCATGGCCTGAATTCCATTGGGCCGACTTGATGAGTTGAAACGCCAATTGGCGCGCCTGCGGCGTGTCACGACGAAGCTGTGCATGGGTCAGCCAGTTCATGTGACAATTCCTGACAAGGGGTCAGAGCGCCACTTCAGGCGTCCTTCCAGGCGATCATTGAATTCGCGACGACCGCGATGCCGCAATGCATCCCGCCGCTGCCGCGTCTGGTCAGCTTGCCCGTCTTCGGCCGCCAGCCCGGCGCCCAACTCGAACCACACTGGACGTTGCGACAGCAGGCGGGTCTTCGGAGAGGCGCGGAACGGCGTCAGCGCTCGCTCCCGCTTGGCCCTCACTGCATCATACTGGTCAAGGGCGTTGTGGAGACTATCTGCCGTCACAACCCGGGCAAAGGCCGGTTCACCCAAGGGGCAGGCCTTGCGCCCCAGACTTGGGGCAAACTGAGGCAAAGACAAAGCCTTGGCGAGGTGGAGAAGGTCTGGCCTACACCCGTCCTTTTGCCAGAGCGCCACCGTGTGGACCGCCTCCAGCCGGTAAGCGCGCTCGGACAGGACGGTATTGAGATTGTCGCGGTCCGCCAACTCATCCCGACGCGTCGCCCAGCTCAGTCCTTTGCGGGCCTTGGGCGCCTGGGCTGTATGGTAGTCGCGCATGGGAATGCCAGGCGCGTCTACTCGGACGGCGAATCCAAGCTCATCCTCCAGGCGCTGGTGATCATCCGTCTGATCTCGACGCCAGCCCAACGCACCGGCAATGAGGCCCAAAACAGCGGATTTGGACGGCTCGCTCCAAACGCTGCGGCGCTCGCCAACTGCGATCTCCCCGAAGGCGCACATAGGACCACTGAGGCGGAAGACGAGAAACTCCCGGCTGGTCATGGCTTAGCCCGCTGCATAGATGGCGCGTGCGGCTTGCACCAGATCGGCCAGACCCAGACTGTCCGGCTGTTCCACATCCATCACATGAACGGTGAAGTCTTCATCATAGGCGTTTCTGTAGCCGTCGGCCAAAGCCGTCAGACGCTGAACCGACGCCGCCTTGGTGTCCGTCTCGCCAGGGCGCGCGCCAACCGGATGCTGGAAGGCCGCCGCCAGGGTTCGAGGCGCGTCGTCTCCGGTCTCCATGCGGATGTGCAAGGCCTTGGCCCGACTGGCAAAGGCGTTTTGCTTGCCACCCGGGCTGACCGTCGCTGCCGCTTCAACAAGCGCCTCAAGCGTATCGGCTGCCAGTGACCGCTCACCACCCAGATTGTCCAGCAGGAGTGCCGTATCGACGCAAATATAGAGATAGAACGTTCCGGCGCCGAACTGCTGAACCCCGATGAACCCAGCTCCGCGGTCCTGATCTTGATCGGCGCTCTTGATGTCGTCCACGGCGGTGTAATAGTCGTCCTCTACAACCACGCGATGGGTTGTAATGGCATGGGCGACCTGAACGGCGGCCTCGACATTGAAGCCAGAATTGTCCGCCAGCATCCGGCCAAACATGGCGATGTCCGCTGCTCGCGGCTTGTGCCGAAGCACCAGGGCCGTCTTGGAGTCCAGCTCTGGGCTGGCGAGCAGTCGCTCTGCCAGTTCTGCGATGGCCGCCTGCTCCTCTGGTCCTAGATGAACCAGTTGCTCGGTCTTGGCGCGTCCCTTGCCCTTATCCTTCACCTTGCCAAGATGGTCATGCTCTACAACAGCCTCAGCTCGTAAGAGGGCGTCATCGGGAGATAGGCCGCCTTCAACAAGGGCATTGATCAATCCCTCCATGAAGCCCTGCGATCTCTGTCCCAGGGCCCCCGGCAGGCGGTCTGCAAAGACGTCAGAGGTGCGGAACGCCCGCTTCAGGCTCTGGGATGAAATGCGCAGGCGCTCCGCCCCGCCATAGTTCAGGGTTTTGGGACGGCCCGTATCATCCCGGTTGAGATTAGCCGCGCCATAGACGGTCAACAGGTGCAATTGCAAAAAGCGGCTCATGTCTCAGGCTCCGGTCTGTTCGGGCTCGGATGGGGATTGGTATTCCGGAGCGCGATTTTCACGTCCGCGCAGGTCCAGATGATAGTATTGCCGGGCCCAGTTGCGCCGAATGGCGGGCCGGGAGGTCCACAGAAGGAGGGAGGCGCCAAGCTCCCCCACGGGCGCCTTGCCCTTTAGCAAGGCGGGTAGGCGACGGGCCTGCTCGAACAGCTCCGCCGGGCTTTCGGCGCGCATGAAGGCTAAAAATCGGCCTTCCTTCATGGCGCGGTCTGGGTCGTCCTTGCCGCCCAGCAGTCCAGCCGTGCTTTGGCCCGGGGCGTCCTGTTTGATTTGGGCCAGGGTCACGGCCACGGTGAGCAGTCGCTCGACCCTATCGTCCGCAAGTTCATGGAGGCCCCAGACCCGGTCGACTACAACGCAGAGCTGGCGAAAGGCGGGTTCGTTCAGGGCGGCAAGCACGTCCGGAGTGTCATCACGGGCCATGGTAATCCGGCGAAGACGCGCCAGCGCCGCCCGGTCCTTGCCTGCGCCGTCCTTGGCCACGTCGTTGAGCCTGTTCCACCAGCTCTGGAAAACACCAGCGAGGTTACGCTCCAGCCCGTGTTCTGAACCCTGTTCCGGACTTGTCATCAGGTTTCAGCTCCGGCCAAGGGACGCAGTTTCGCTGAGGCTTCCAGTCCAAGGGCTTTCAGGACCGGGGCCTTGTGGTGATCCGCCAGCTCGAACTGCAATTTGTCGCGCGACCACAGCAGGCGTCTGGGTTCGGCGTCGGTCAGACCGTCCAGATCCACCGTCTCGTCAAAGATCTGCAGTGCCTTGCGCCGCAGGGTGGTCAGCCAGTTCTGGCGAAGATCCGCAGTCCGGTCTGCCCCGTCCTGCAGGCGGGCAATCAACTGGTCGAGACAGGCGACAAACTCTGGCTCGGTCTCGCTCCACAGCCGCTCTCCAGGCTCGGGCAGGGCGTCCAAAGGCAGCTTTTCTGGCAGGCGATAGCCACTGTCATTGCGCTGGCCATAGAGGGCCATTTTGGCGTACTTGCGCACGGCCCGCGCTGTCAGGTCCGAGCCTGAGATGAGCTGTCGTACAGCGGAGGCGAGCTCGGCCTCATTTGAACTAATCCAAGGCAGGCGCGCCTCAAGCCACTGGCGGGCTTTCATATTGTCCATATCATAGCCGAAGGCCTGAATCTGCTGCACTGGCGCGAGCAGGCCCCGCAACTGTGAACGTCGCGTCTTCCACAAAATGGTGCAGTCTGCGGGCTCTCCGTCAAATCCCCACCAGGCCAGCCAGTCTCCATAGTCGCTGGCCCCGGCATTGGGGTGGATCGGCAAAAGGCCAGACGCTTTGTCCCGCCGATAGGGGGAGAGGGGGTGGCGCCAGTGCAGATAGTCCGCTCCGTAATTTTGGGTGCGATAGCCCGTCGCAACCCTGTCCGGGCCATCTCCTGCAAAAACGAGCCGGATGCGGCGGGGGCAGGCGAAAAAGGCCAGGGCCGGATGCTGGCCCTCTTGCGTTACCGGCAGGCGACCGGCTTCAGAGGTCAAGGTCGGCCCAAGCCAAGGTAAGGCCCTAGATGGATCGGATGACAGGTCGGCGTTCGCATCTGGCGTGTTCGCCCAGACCATGTCCCACAGGGTCGCAACCACCTGTCCACGACGAACCGGCGCCACAAGCGTGGTGAGGGGACCGCCGCCACGAAGTGACGTCCGATGGCCTGCGCCGCCGGACGGCGCATAGGTCTGCAGCGTGATCAGCGCTGCGGCTGCATTGGCGAGGCTCAGTACGGGTTCACCAGTGCGCTTGACGAACAGGTCGGCATTATTCTTCAGGGTGTTTTCACCCGGCGCATCGATCAAAAGGCCGCTGAGCGGTTTGATCTCCAGATTGCCGAGGCTGACAAAATCCTGAAACGCAGCGGGTCCGTCACCCTCTAGCTCAAACCACTGGGCAAGGGGCGCAAAGGCCGATGACAGCTCGTCCGTTGACGGTGGCGTACGAAACTTTTCCACCCAGTCATCGCCGTCTTTTGGCGCCATGGCCAGAGCCAACAATCCGATCAGAAATTCGGTGAGAGCGGCATTCCAGTCAGGCCTTGGGAAGTCGAGAGCGATGACTGGATCGGAATCCCAGTCAGAGGTGATCTCTGCCGGGCGCAAGACCTGGCGAAGGCCGGAAGCTCTTCTGATTTCTAGCCATGGCGTGGTGATCAGGTTGAAGGGCATTCGCCTCACCGTTTCGAAACCGCAAATCTATTCAGGGTGCGATTTGTAGGGCTAGTCAACTGGTAAAGGTTGCAGCTCTCCCCATCAGTCGCCATTGTTATGCGAGCAGGGGCGGGGCCTCTTTTCAGAAGCCCGCGCTTGCCGCATAGTCATATTATGTTGCTGCGACGCCAGCGCATGAACCACACCTCCTCTCTTGGTTGACGGGTGGGAGTGGATATTCAGGGCCCATTCGGCTGAATCCCGAGTGGGCCCTTTTGCTTTTGCGCCGAGTTTCAGCATTGGTCAAGTTTGCAATTTTCGTGACCAAGGAATACAAACCTTATCCCCGCGTTGGCGGGGAACTTTCACTTCGTGACCGGGGAATTCAAACCGGTTCATTCCCGCCTCGGCGGAAGCTTTTAGAATATCACAACCTACGGCGCGATCAAACCAGACATCAAAGAATAGGAAATCTGTGCAACGGCCTCGCGCCGGTCTAGCCACTTCCCGGTCCAAATGTCCTCCTCACTGGGCTCAAGCGCCAAAACCATTGGTGGCTCGTAACGGCCCGGCCAGCTTGCCTGAGCATTGACGATGGCGGCTTCGGCTTCTGCAGACGGAGGGAGCGGACGGGACAGGCGGCGGGCGGCTATGCTGATCTCGGACAGGCGCCATGCACGCGCCTCGTCGGGATCATCGCTCCAGGGGTTGAGTCTCCCATTTTCCCATCGGGCCAGACGCAGCACGACCGTGTCTTCTCCCAATCGGGTTGGTGTATGCGCGTCACTGCCCCAGGCGCCGTTATGCGGGTGGAAGGCCTTGAATTTGAGGAAATTCAGATGGGCCATTGCTCGCTCACCGTGGCGTTTCGCTGCAGCCTCGCCAGACACCCTGTCGAGCCCCGCTGGCGTTTCCATCTGGGCATCTCCAAACACCGGTTCAATCAGATCTCGCGATGAGGCGCTGGCCAGGTTCAGCCCCCCGGTGGCGGTAAGCAGGGCCTGCGTGCGCCAGAGTTGTCCAGCGTCCGGATAGACATATTGCCCGATGGAAAAGGCGCTGGCGTACCAATCGGCCGATGCATCTTGCACAGCCTCTGGTCCAACCACCCACAGTTCCGGCGCGAGTCGTTCCGCCCGCCCAGTATGGCGATGCAAGCGTCCAGCCCTCTGTATGAGGAGATCCATGGGGCACAGGTCCGTGGCCATGAGATCAAAATCGAGGTCGAGGCTCTGCTCAACCACTTGAGTGGCGACCAGAATTTGCCCGGATCGCTCCAGTGGGCCGCTGGCCTTGCCGAACCTGGCCAGAATGGCTTTTTCTCGCGTAATCCGGTCGCCTAAGGCAAACCGCGCATGGAACAGGTCGACCTGAACGCCGGGCGGGGCCTTCGCCTTGATCTGCTCATAGGCCGTCACGGCATCCTTTACCGTGTTGCGTATATAGACGCCGCAGGCGCCTTCTGCCGCGCCTTGCAGGAGCCGATCGATCGCTTCATCCGCATTGGCAAGTCGCCTCACGGCCAGGTCTCGCCGAGTGCCGTTTGTGGAGTCCAGCGGCGCCTCAACGAGTGAGCCGCTGCATACGTGGGTTATCAATGGAAAAGCCTGCGAGGCCGCGGCCGCCTCACACTGAGAAGAATAGGCGCGTACTAGTCGTTGCCGTTGCTGACGGGTCAGGGTGGCGGACAGAACGATCGCCGATCCGCCCAGTGCGGCATGAAACGACAGGAGCCGCTCCATGCCAGCCATCATATAGGGGTCATAGGCATGGGCTTCATCGATGACCAGCACGCGCCGGGCCAGCGCCGCCAACCGCAGGCTCTGGTGTCGAACCGGCAGGACGGCCAACAGGGCCTGATCGATGGTGCCCACGCCCACCGGCGCCAGAAATGACTTCTTGCGATCCTCTGCCACGAAGGTGGCGCAGAAGGCCTCGGCGCTGATATTCTGGGCGTCGTCCAGGTTGGAGCCATAGGCGCCATCCCGCTCCCGCCCGATAGAGGCCTGAAAGCCGACATCCAGATCACGTGCACTGTGGACCAACAGCAGGGATGGGTCTTCGCTCGCCTGCGCAAACAGCGCGCGATAGGATTTGGTTAGGCGAGCATAGAGGCCATTGGCCGTGGCCATAGACGGGAGAGCCCAGTAGAGCCCCTCGGCTGCGCCAGCGCTCATCAATCGATGCGCCAAAACCAGGGCGGCCTCAGTCTTGCCGGCTCCAGTCAAGTCTTCAACAATATAGAGCTGGGCGTCAGATTGAGGCTTCTGAGCAAGGGCCCAGGCCTGCACCGGGGTGGGATGCGCCATGGCGCCAATTAGGTCTTGCAGATCCAGACGTGGCGCGGGCGGAGCTTCAACCAGCCGGGCTTCGGCAACCGCGATACGCGCGCGGTATTGAGCCTGCTCCCAATATTCTGTCAGGGAGGCGGTGGGTTCCTGGTAAGGAAACCAAGCCTGGTTGGAGCCGATCCAGTCGGCGAGAATGACCAGACCGGCAACCAGCCATGGCGGTTTGGCAACCACCGGACCGGCTGGCTCGCCGATGAGCGAGATTGCGGCGCGTGCGAAATTCAATGCATCTGAGATAGAGGCTTTTGAAGCTGCGTCAGCAATTCCACCCTCAGCTGCGACCGGCGCGCCGTGGTGTGCAAAAGCCGCATTGGCCCATCCCTCCATGAGGCACGGGCCGTCGGCGTCCATCCAGTTTTCCCAGATTCGGGCGCCGATCTCACCGTGTCCTCGACCATCATTGAACAGTTCAGTGTTTGGCTGAAGGCGTTGACGGATATGAGGCGCCTTTTGCTGGAAGTTGTCCGCAAACTTGCCGAGGTCATGCAAGGCGGCTGCGAGGACCAGCCGCCTTCGCGTCTCATTCATATCCAACTGCCCCAGTTCAGCCTGGGTACTAAGCCAGTGTGGTCGGCAATCCAACATGGCGCCCATTGCCGCTGCAACATCGAGGCTGTGATAGGCGAGCGGATGCCAATCCGGGCCTACATCCCTCGATGGCCGCGCTTTGCCCCAATAGTTGGTGAGCCAAGGCTCTTTGATACTGGTTTCCACGTCACCGTCCGCCGCCAAATCAATTTGGCTCACGATGCTGCACAGGATCGCAAATTCAATACAACCTTAAGCGCACGTGATTGTCAGCCTAAATGGCGTTGAGAGGAATTCAGCCAAACTTCGATAACCGGTGTCGCTTTCAAGGCCTAGTATCGACCTCGAAGCAAGCAGTGATAATCCGCTGGGAGTTGAAATTGAGATGGAGGCAGGAGGCAGACTTTCGTGGCTTTCCACATCGCTTGGGTGTCGTAAGCGAGAAGAATTGTCCCTGACTGCAAGGGTGGTTTGCGCGGGCGTTGGCCTCGTCATAGCCTGATGCAGTAAGCGCTAGATTCAGGTGACGAGACCACCGGAAATATTCACTTGAATGCATAGGCATCTAGGGTCATATTAGCTCATGGTTTGGAGCGTCCAATTTCACCCTGACTTCGCAGCCGAGACGCACGGTTTATCTGAAGATGTCAGGATTGAGATCGTCGCATGCATCCGATTGTTGGAGCATTTCGGTCCAAGCCTTGGACGGCCAAGCGCCGATACACTGAGTGGTTCCAAGCACGCAAATATGAAGGAGCTACGTTTCAAAGCCGATGGTGGTGTCTGGCGCGTCGCTTTTGCGTTTGATCCGCAGCGATCCGCCATTCTTCTCGTGGGCGGCGACAAGTCCGGCGTTTCATCTGGACGGTTTTACAAGGGGCTTATCAAGCGAGCGGATGATCGCTTTGATCAACATCTGAAGGCGCTAAAATGACATACCGAACCGTTGACGCATCAGACTGGATTTCGGCACAGTCCAAGACCGTTCAGGACGCTGGCGAAGTCAAAGGCCAAGAGCTGATCCGTGAGTTGACTTTGAAAGAGGTGCGTGAGGCCGTGCGTCGCACCCAAGTCGAGGTCGCTGCCGCCATGGGCTCGTCGCAGGACCGTGTTTCGAAGCTGGAACGTAGCGACGATGCGCTGGTTTCAACATTGCGGAAGCACGTCAAAGCGCTAGGTGGTGAGCTGCGACTGATGGTCGAATTTCCGGATCGTCCGGCGATGTCCATTGATCTCCTCGGCGACAAATTGGTAGCCAAAAGTGTGCGGTCAATTGGAAACCGGGGTTAGACGAAAATCCATAATTCATTGAATTAAATGCAACATATTTTTCTAATTGCCGATAATGTTCGTTGTGCGCCAATACTTTGTAGCCGGATGGATTCGATCCCCAAGTGCGATTTTTGAGGGTTTTGATGCACTTACCCTCAAGGCGTTTGCGCCATGGGACCGCGCAATAGCCACCTCTGGCTTCCCGAAGGGCTCCAGGTCGCGCGTGCTACGATCCGTTCTTGCGCACGCCCGCCGCCCGAGTTGTCGATAGGGCTCCTTGCAAAACTGAACCGTCGAAGAGTCAGTCTGCAAAATCGCGCGAACTGATTGCACCAGGGCCGATCGCTCTTCTTAGTTCTGATCGATTTCTAATACTGATCGAAGCATAGTTCCGCTTTACGAGCCCCAACCGTTCGAACTCTGCCAGATAGAGATTGACCGACTTTCGCGAAAGACCGACCATTTCGCCAAGCGCCTGTTGGCTGATGTGAAGATCAGCGGAACCGGGTGCGTTTGGAGCAAGACGCATCAAGCGGGCTGCAAGGCGTTCCCTTGGTGCAAGCGCAGTAGCCTCAGCCAACATCTGCACCATCCCGCGAAGCTGCAGATAAAGCAGACCTGCAACCACTTGCCAGATCTGCGGGGCATCCTGGGCAATCAGGGTCAGGGCCTGATCCGTGGCCTGAAGGACGAGACTGTCCTCAACGGCGATGACGGTCACCAATCGCGGCCCGCCGCCGAAACGGGCTGTTTGACCAATCGCCGTACCGACGCCGATCTGACTGATCAAGACATCTCGCCCTCCTGGGGCCTGAGCGAACAATTGCAGCGCCCCACCGATGACGATCAGGATGCCGCTATCATCGCCCTCGCCGTAGACCCATTGCCCTGCTTCAAGGGCTCACCTCAAGGTTTGTGCGCTAAAACACGCATTGCGGTACGAACCGAGAACTGTCGCTAAGCTGCGCGATAGAGCCTGTCGGCTGGATCGTTCAATGGCCTGAAGCCGCCCGCGGCTGCGGCGTCGGTCCAGAGGTAGTCGCCCGTGAGGCTGACGTGGGCCCAGCCCATGGGCGATAAATGGGCGAGAAGCGCGTCGGGAGCGGCGACATCCCGGGCACGCAGATGATCGACCGCCCGCTCCATATATAATGTGTTCCAGAGCGCGATGGCGGCGATCACCAGGTTTAGACCTGACGCCCGGTGCTCCTGGTTCTGCAGGGTTCGATCGGCGATGCGACCTTGTTTATGGACGAATACGGCCTAGGCCAGCGCATGGCGGGCCTCGCTGTTGTTGAGGCCGGCCTGACAGCGTTGCCGCAACTCGGGACTTTCCAGCCAATCAAGGGTGAACAAGGTGCGCTCGATCCGCCCCACCTCGGCGAGGGCGAGATCCAGCCGGTTCTGGCGCTTGAACGCCGACAGCTTCTTGAGCATCACGGAGGACGCGACAGCGCCGGCCTTGATCGACGCCGCCAGGCGGACGATGTCCTCCCAGTTCTCCTGGATCAGATCGATCCGGATCGGACGGCCAAGGATCGGTTCCAGGGTCTTGTACCCTGCGGCCGACCCGATAATCGCGAGCCGGCGATCCTGCAGATCGCGCATTCGCGGAACGAAGCGGTAGCCAAGGAGATGGCAGAGCGCGAAGACGTGGTCCGTCGCGCCACCCGTGTCGGTGTAATGCTCGCCGCCTGGTCGGCCGACCAGCCCGTCAAGAACGTACGGCGCCTCCGACGACGTGGCCGAGAGCACCCGCGAATTGAATGAGCCGTGCATGTCGGACAGGTGAGTATAAATCCGCAAGCCGGGTTCCGGCCCATATTTGGCGTTGACCTCGCCCGCACCGCCGCGCCGGCGGCCAGACCGGAAGAACTGGCCGTCGGACGAAGAGGCTTGGCCATCGCCCCAGTGTTTTGCGAAGGGGTGGGCATGGTGGGCCTCGATGATCTTGGCCAAAGCCGCCCGATAATTCTCCTCGCTGAGATACCAGCTCTGTGTCCAGGCGATTTGGGCGTAGGTCACGCCCTGGCTCGCGTTGGCCATGCGCTCGAGGCCTAGGTTTGTGGCGTCGGCGAGGACCGCCGCCAATATGCAGCTTGGATTTTCGTGGACCCTGCCGGAACGCAGGTCCCTGAACATCGACGTAAACCCGGTCAGCGCGTCGATCTCCCGTAGGAGTTCGGTGATCCGGACGCGCGGCAGAAGACTATCGATGGCGCGGTCCAATGACCGCGCCTCCTCCGGCGTCTTGGCTTTGACCGGCGTCACCGACAGCCGGTCACGCTCAAGCGTCACGCCGACCAGATCGCCCCGACGTAGGCGCCGCGCGAAGCTGGCCAGCCGTTGATCGAGCAGGCTCGCCCGTCCCGCCAGATAGCCGCCCAGCTCGACGTTCACCGGCAGGGCTCCGGCTTCGGCGGCGACCTGATCCTTGGGGAGCAGGTAGTCGCCAAATCGTCGGTAGCCGCGCGAGCCTTCCACCCAGACGTCGCCTGACTTGAGGCGATCACGCAGTGTGGCGACCGTGGCTGTCTCGAACAACCGTCGGGAAATCTCGCCGCCGGCCGGCTTCACCAACTGCTTCCAGCGTTTTGACGCGAACGGCAGAGGCGCATCGGCCGGGACTTCTCGCCGGCCAGTTCGGTTCAGCTCGCGCAGGATCGCCAGCGATTTCAGCAACGGCGCGCCGCCGGTGCCGGCTTTGAAACGCACATGTTCGAGAAAAGTCGGCGCAAATCTCCGGAGCGTTGCGTAGCGATCCGCCGCGCTGACCAGCGGATCCTCAGCAGCAAGGGCGGCCAGCGCATCGACTTTCGGCTTGGCTTGAAGGAGCTTTTCCCAGCCCACCTGGGCATCGATCTTGTCGATGGCATCGCCGCCATCAGCGCGCGCCTGATCAACGGCATCGATGACGCCGCTGAACAGCCGCATGAGCTGAGCAACCTCCCGACTGCTGGCCTGATATCTTCTCTCGGCGCCACGCCGCCCCCTGGCGAACAGCGAGCCCACCATCTTGCTGAACATATCGACGGCCGCGTCATTCAGGCGCCATTCCAGGTCAACGAGTTGCGCAACGACCGTCGCCCGGCGGCGGAGCACACTGTAGCCGCTGAGCAGAAATGCCGGGGCCACGGCGCCTTCCCGGGCGTATTGATCAAACCGGCGCTGGTGGATTGCATCGGCGATGGCGGGGTCGATGCCGATCGCCCGGACATAAGCTATGCGCTCGGTGATGGCCGCCATGCCGGCCGCGCTGGGCGACTCTGGAATGTCGCGCAACCAAGCGAGCGGCGTCATCTTCAGCTCGGGATCATTGACCAGCAGCTTATCGATGCGGGCAAGCTGTTCCGCGGAGACACGCGCGAGCAGATCCTCGGCCGCCCGGCGCCGAGCCTGGGCGCGGCCTGCGAGGCCCACACGCTCCAAAGTGTCCGACGATGGCAATATGATGTTTCGCGCCCGCAGGGCATCCATCAATGCTTGGGTGATCGGGCCGCCCTTGTCGGTCGACAAGGCGGCGGCCGCGGCGCTCTCAACCGCATGGCGGATATCGGCGCGGGCGAAAGGCCGAAGTCCGAGACGCTGATGCAGTTGGCCAGCGTGTTCCAGGCGGGTCTGATTGCGCCGGGCATACTCAGCGAACGCCGTCACGGGGGCGTGGATTTGGTCCGCCAGAAAACGCAGCACCGGCGATGGGACGGTCTCGCCGGCGCGAAGTCCGAAGCCTGGGTGACGGAGCAACGCGAGTTGCACCGCGGAGCCCAGCTGATTGGCCGGACCATGCCGAGCGTCGATCCATTTCAGGTCGTCGGCCGACAGCGTGTAATGGCGCGCCACCTCTCGGTCATCGACCGGAAGTTCGAAAAGGCGGCGCCGTTCGTCACCCGTGAGCAAGCTTCTGCGCGCCATGGGTCCCTCCGCCGTGCCTGGGATGGCTCACAATTCATGAAATATGAGACGCTGGCCAGTCCGAACGATTTCAGCGGCTTGCCTGTCCCGAATTATAGTCTCAGAACTAGGCGTATGATTTGCGGATATGCACGGGTTTCAACTGATGGCCAGAGCGTCGCGGCGCAGGTGGCGGAGCTGACCGCGGCCGGCTGCGAGAAGGTGTTCAGCGAGACGGCCTCTGGCGCAAAGACTGATCGTACACAGCTGAAGCGGGCGATTGCCTCGCTCCACGCCGGCGATGTTCTGATGGTCACTCGCCTCGATCGCTTAGCGCGGTCGACACGGGACCTGCTCAATGTGCTCGCCGCTCTCGCCGAAAAGGATGCGCAGTTTCGATCCATTCGAGACACATGGGCGGACACGACAACATCGCACGGGCGGCTCATGCTGACGGTGTTGGGCGGCCTCGCCGAGTTTGAACGCGACCTCATCCGTTCTCGCACGAGTGAAGGACGCGCCCGGGCGAAGGCGCGCGGCGTCAAGCTCGGTCGCCGGCCGAAGCTGTCGCCCGCCCAACAATCCTTCGTGGCGAAAGAACGGGCCCAGGGAGAAAGCGTGCGCCATCTGGCCCGCGTTCTGGGCGTCAGCAAGGCCACCATCGGGCGGATCCCGGCCGCGGAGAGCTGACCCTCATGTTTGGCCCGGAGGATCAACGAAGGCGTCTCCAGGAACGCCTTCGCCAGTTGGAGCAAGAGCGGGCGGCGATCGAGGCCGAACTCGCCGGAATCCCCGCCGACGGCGTCCGCGAGATTTCGAGTTCCCCGTCAGCGGCGCTGTCGGCGCGACAGGATCAAGCGTTCGACAACCGCGCCAAGGTCGAACTCTTTCGAAGTCTGTTTCGGGGGCGCAGCGACGTATTCCCGCTGCGCTGGGAAAATCTCAAAACTGGCAAAAGTGGCTACGCGCCGGCCTGCGCCAACGAGTGGAAGCGCGGCCTGTGCGAGAAGCCGCGGGTAAAGTGCTCCGCATGCCCCAACCAAGCATTCATTGTGGCCAATGATCAGGTCGTCGCCAATCATCTGAGAGGGCGAGGTCCGGGCGGAGCGGCGTTCGTCGCCGGAGTTTATCCGGTTCTACCGGACGACACCTGTTGGTTCTTGGCCGCCGATTTCGATGAGGCGGAATGGCGACGGGATGTGAAAGCTTTCGCCCAGGCCTGCCGCGCCTGGGACGTGCCCGTGGCCATCGAGCGATCGCGTTCAGGCAACGGCGCCCACGCATGGATTTTCTTCGACGAGCCGGTCTCGGCCTCTCTGGCCCGACGCTTGGGATCGGCACTGATCACTGAGACATTGGACCAGACACCCGACATCGGGTTTGCGTCCTATGACCGCTTGTTTCCCAGCCAGGATACTGTCCCGAGTGGCGGCTTCGGCAACCTCATTGCCCTGCCGTTGCAGGGCTTGGCGCGGCAGGCAGGCAACAGCGTGTTCCTGGACGATGATCTCGAGCCGCACCACGACCAATGGACTTACCTGGCCGGAGTCCAGCGGCTCAACAGACGAACTCTGGAGGCCTTGGTCGATTCGGCGAGCGCCGCTGGCCGGATCCTTGGGGTCAGGATTCCTGTCGATGACGATGATGAGGAGCCGTGGCTGGCCCCGCCCTCGCGCCGCCGAAGCCCGCCGACGATCGCTGGAGCCCTGCCGAGCCATCTCACGATGGTCGTGGCGGACCAGCTTTATATTCCGCGCAAGGATCTGCCGCCTGGCCTGGTCTCGCGCCTGATACGGCTGGCGGCGTTTCAAAATCCCGAGTTCTACGCCGCCCAGGCGATGCGGCTTGCGACCCACGACAAGCCGCGGATCGTATCCTGCGCGGAGCTGACGGCGAACCACATCGGTCTGCCGCGAGGCTGCTTTGATGTGGCGATGGACCTGTTCGTGTCGCTCGGCGTCACCGTTGCAATCGAGGATCAGCGCAATCGTGGCGCGGCGATCGATACTTCATTCAATGGCGTGTTGCGACCGGACCAGGAGGCGGCGGTCGATGCGCTGCTCCCGCACGATATCGGCGTGTTGGCCGCGACGACGGCTTTCGGGAAGACCGTGGTGGCGGCGCGGATGATCGCGGAGCGCGGCGTCAACGTGCTCGTTCTGGTCCATCGCCGTCAGCTGATGGACCAGTGGGTGGAGCGCCTCGGCGCCTTCCTCAACGCAGCGCCGGACATGATTGGGAAAATCGGCGGCGGCAAACGCAAACCGTCTGGCCTGATCGACATCGCCCTCATTCAGAGCCTGGTCAGGAAAGGCGAGGTGGACGATATCGTGGGCGACTATGGGCATCTCATCGTCGATGAATGTCACCATCTTTCGGCCGTGAGCTTCGAGCTGGTCGCCAGGCGGACAAAGGCCCGCCACGTCCTTGGACTCTCGGCGACGGTGACCCGGAAAGACGGCCACCACCCGATCATCTTCATGCAGTGCGGGCCGGTTCGCAAACGTGTCGATGCGCGCACAGAGGCGGCGCGGAGGCCGTTCGATCACCGTGTCCGCATTCGGCAGACGGCGTTTCGCCTGCCAGACAGCGTAGCGCACGCGGCGACGGTTCCGATCCAGGACGTCTATCGAGCGCTCGCCGGCGACGAGGGGCGCAACGAGCTGATCTTCAACGACGTGTTGGCTGCGTTGGAAGCCGGGCGCTCGCCAGTCGTCATCACCGAGCGAACGGATCACCTGGAAGCGTTGGCCGATCGGCTTTCGCGCTTCGTTAAGAACGTCATCATCTTACGTGGCGGCCAGAGTGAGCGGAAGCGGCGAGAGGCGATGGATCGCCTTGCGGCGATTCCGGAGCAGGACGAACGGGTGATCGTGGCGACGGGTCGTTACCTCGGGGAGGGCTTTGACGACCAGCGCCTGGACACCCTCTTCCTCACCATGCCGATCGCTTGGAGGGGAACCCTGGCGCAGTATGCCGGTCGTCTTCACCGGCTTCACGACCCCAAGCGGGAAGTGGTCATCTATGACTACGTCGACCGCGACGTCCCGGTGCTCGCCCGCATGGCGGCCAAGCGCGCCGCGGGCTATTCGGCGATCGGCTATACGACCGCCCAGGGTCCGGGATTGTTCGACAGGTAGGCCCGTCAGGGAGGCGTCTAGGCAGGCGGGTGTTTGGCGCGGGATGTCGCGGGATTGACTCGGCAAGAGATCCCGCACATATTCCATGTATGGAATACTTTGGCCTGTGAGTTGGGACGTCGAAAATACCGATGAGTTCGGAATCTGGTTCGTCGATCTGAGCGAGACCGATCAGGATGCGATCGACTTCACGGTCGACCTGTTGATCGCGCAAGGGCCGAACCTACGCTTTCCGCACTCGTCGGGGATCGGCAATTCGCGGCACTCGCACATGCGCGAGCTGCGGATTCAGAGCGAAGGAAGGCCGCTGCGTGTCTTCTACGCCTTCGATCCGCGTCGCTCGGCGATCCTGCTGATTGGAGGCGACAAGACCGGAGACGACCGCTTCTACGAGCGGATGATCCCGGTCGCGGACGAGCTTTACGACGTGCATCTGAAGGAATTGAAGCAGGAAGGATTGTTGAAATGAGCGGACATCGCCCGTTTTCCGACCTCAAAAAGGGTTGGAGCCCAGAACGTCTCGCCGCGAATGAAGCGCGCAAGGCGAAGCTGACGGCCGAGATGGTCAGCCTGGAGCAGCTCCGCGAAGGTCTCGGTATCAGCCAGGAGGAACTGGCGAACGTCATGGAGGTGCAGCAGCCGGCCATCTCGAAACTGGTCCGCCGTCCCGACATGAAGATCAGCACATTGCGCGACCTGATCTCAGCTATGGGCGGCGAGCTGCACATCACCGCGACCTTTCCCGACCGTTCGGTCGAGATCGGGAATTTCACAGGATCGCCAGCTTGAGCCCAGTCTCAACCCACTTCGATCGCCGTTGATCGTCACCCCATATCGCCATTAGCGATGTTCTCGGTTCGTGCTGCAATGCGTGTTCTAGCGCGCAAACCTTGAGGTGAGCCCCATTTGACATGCCGCTGATCATCAAACCGAGACCTATCAAGGATGCGATAGACGCTTCATGACGACTCGTATTCGCATAAAGAATGAAGTTGAATTTTTATTGAACACGGCATAGGTTCAACATTATTGAACCTGACGGGGAGGCGTTATGAGCCGCTCACTAGAAATCGACGAGTCTCGGCCGATCACTGAGGTGAAGTTCCGCAAAACCGGCGGGTCATTGTCTGTAATCTGGCCAAGTGCGTATGCTGCGGACTTGCATGTCACAGATGGATCGGTCGCGCGTATCGCCTACACGAAAACGGGCGAGCAGGTGATCATCCCGGTCACCACAACCAAACGCAAATATTCTCTCGCAGAGCTTCTTTCTGAGATGTCTGATCAGGTTGATCTAGGTCCAGAACACGGCGCCTGGGAACAAATGCGACCATCGGGGAATGAGGTCTAATGCCTCCTGGCGCCAAACATCCGAAGC
>CAIOJR010000134.1 GCA_903858685.1 uncultured Caulobacterales bacterium
GCCGCGGCGCTGCAGTTCGCTGTGATAGAAGCCGATCAGGTCCTTCTGGTGGTCACGGCGGTCCTGCGGTGAAATGCCGGCGGACAGGAAATAGGCCGCGTCGGTCACGCCCGGGCCGCAGCCCACGGTTTGCCAGTCCAGCGTCGCCATCGCCTTTTCGCCGCCCTTGACCTCGAACAGCACATTGTCCAGCCGGAAATCGGCGTGCATGACGGTGCGCGGGGTGGACGTATCCGTGCGCTGGGCGATCAGAACCTGCGGCAGCTTCTGCACCAGGGCCATGAACTCCGGCTCCAGCTGGCCGGCATAGCGCTCCTGAAAAAGCCCGACCACCGTCGGCAGGATCGCGTCGATCATGGCGGTGAGCGTCGCCGGACGCACGCTCAGCCAGTCCGACGCCGCCAGCGCCGGATCGCCCCAGCGCGGCGCGTGCAGGGCCGCAGCTTCGGCCAGGGCCGTGCGCGCATCAGCCACCGAACAGCCTTCCAGCTGGTCGCCCTGCCTTGCCGGACCCAGGTCTTCGAAGATCAGGGTGAAATCATCTGTCGCCGGATCAATCTCGGCGACCAGGGCCCGCGGCGTATGGATCGCCACCGTGGCGGCCAGCTCGCGATAGAAGGACACCTCGCGCATATAGAGCATATGTTCCGAGCCGGACTTGCGGCTGGCGGCGTCCTTGGCCGGAAACTTGCCGACGACCGAGCCGGGCGCGCCCGGCTCTTGCTGATCATAGGTCAGGGTGAAGCGGTAGCTGTCGCCGACCAGTCCATTGCCCACCGGCCTGATCTGCAGATCATCGACGCAGGCCGCTGAGATCACCCCTGCCCGCCTCAAGGCCTCGGTCATCCATTGCGGGTCGATGCGGGCCGGATCCGGCGCCAGCGGGTTGAAGCTCATCTCACCTCCCATCACCGACCGGCCCGCCGACGCCCTTGTCGCCTGGGCGCCTCTGTCGCGGACCGGCGGCGGATATTGAAATCTCAGTGCATCCTGTAGCGGACGGGCACGGCCTTGGGGCCGCTGACGAAGTTCGCTTCGGAATTCTTAGGTTCGCCGTCCCATTCGATGCTGTCCAGACGCGGCAACAATTCTTCCCACAGAATCCGCATCTCCATCCGGGCCAGATGCTGGCCAAGACAGACATGGGCGCCGTAGCCAAAGGCCACATGCTTGTTGGGCGTGCGCTCTATGTCGAACTTGAACGGGTCGGCGAAGGCGGTCTCGTCGCGGTTGCCGGATGGGTAGCACAGCATCATCCAGTCGCCCTTGGCGATCTTGACGCCCGCCACTTCGGCGTCGGCGGTGGCCGAGCGCATGAAGTGCTTCACCGGCGTGACCCAGCGGATGCTTTCCTCCACCAGACCGGGGATCAGGGCGGGATTGGCCTTCACCTTGGCCAGCTGCTCGGGATTGTCCAGCATGGCCCACATGGCGCCCGCCGTGGTGTTGGAGGTGGTGTCATGCCCCGCCGTGGCGGCGATGATGTAGTAGGACAGGGCCTCGAACACGCCCAGGGGCTGGCCGTCAATCGTGGCGTTGGCCAGCACCGTGGCCAGATCATCCTTCGGAACCTGACGGCGGTTCTCGCTCATCTCGGTGAAATACATCATCAGCTCGCCCACGGTCTGCTGGATGTTCAGGGTCGCCTGATCGGTGTCGCGCACATCGCTTTTCGAGCGGTTCATGTCCGGGTCTGCGGCGCCGAACAGCTCCTGGGTCAGTTTCAGCATCAGGGGCTCGTCGCGCTCCGGCACGCCGATCACCTCCATGATCACATGCAGCGGATAGAGAAAGGC
>CAIOJR010000135.1 GCA_903858685.1 uncultured Caulobacterales bacterium
GGCGCCAGAGCGGCGGCGCGCTTGACACCGGCGCTCAATCATTGGACCTCCCTCGGCATGAATAATGGCCAGACCGAGGGCGACAACGCCGCCGCCGGGGGGAGTGAACCCCTCTCCAACGCCGCCGCCGGGGGGAGTGAACCCCTCTCCAACGCCGCCGCCATCCGCCGTCTGATGGCGACATGGCTGGCGCCGCGCTGGATGGAAATGGCCGGATCTCTGGCCTGCGCGGTGGTGGTGGCCATCTCGACCGCCTTCGCGCTCTGGCTGCTCGATCCGGTGATCAAGAGCGTATTCGGCGCGCACCGGCCGGGTTTCATCGCCATACTCTGGGTGCCTGCGGCCTTTGTGGCGGTCGGGGTGCTGCGCGGGCTGGCCCAGGTGGGGCAGGCGACGCTGGTCAACCGGGTCGGTCATGCCATTGTCGGCGATATTCAGCTCAACCTGTTTTCGCGCCTCGTCCGCGCTGATCTGGCCCGTCTGCGCCAGCAACATTCGGGCAGCTATCTGTCATCGGTCCTCTATGAGGCGACCCTGATCCGCGAGGGCCTGACCACAGGCGTGGTCAACTACACCCAGAACGCGCTTCAGGTGGCGGCGACCTTTGCGGTCATGGCCTATGAGGACTGGATCCTGACCGCCATCGTCCTGTGCGGGGCGCCCGTCGCCGCTCTGGTCATGCGCCGTTTTGGCAAGCGCACGAGGACAGCCGCGACCGGCGCCATGGTCGAGACCTCGGCCCTGTCCACCGCCGTGATGGAGAGCCTGGACGGGGTCAAGGTCGTCAAGATCGACAATCGGGAGGCCTTTGAAGAGGCCCGCGTCGGCGCCGTGATCCAGCGCCGTCAGAAGTTCATCATCAAGGGCGCCAATGCGCGGGCCGGGGCGGCGCCCGCCGCCGAAACCCTGACCACCATCATCACCGCCGCCGTCATCACCTATGCGGCGTGGCGCGGGCTGGGCCTGAACCAGCTGATGGTGTTCCTCGGCTCGCTCGGCGCCATGAGCCAGTCGCTGCGCCAACTGGCCAATCTGCAATCGGTGATCGCCGAGGGGCTGACCGCCGCCGGTCGGCTGTTTCAGGCGCTCGACGTGGCGCCGGAGATCGCTGACCTTTCCGACGCGCCCGCTCTGGTCGTCAGCGACGCCGCCATCGCCTTCTCGCACGTGTCGTTCGCTTATAATGAGCACGCGCCCGCCCTGAGCGACGTGACGCTGGAGGCGCGCCGGGGCGAGACCATTGCTCTGGTCGGGCCGTCCGGCGGGGGCAAGAGCACGCTCCTGAACCTGATCCCGCGCTTCTATGACGTGACGAGCGGCCATGTCACCATTGACGGACAGGACGTGCGCAACGTGCGCCTGCACTCGCTGCGCAACCATATCGCCCTGGTGACGCAGGAGCCCTTCCTGTTCGACGACACCGTCCGGGCCAATATCGCCTATGCCCGCCCGCAGGCCAGCGACGCGGAGGTGGAGGCCGCCGCCCGCGCCGCCGCCGCGCACGAGTTCATCACCGCCCTGCCGCAGGGCTATCAGACCAGTGCAGGCGAGGCGGGCGCGCGCCTGTCCGGCGGCCAGAGGCAACGGATCGCCATAGCCCGCGCCTTCCTCAAGAACGCCCCAATCCTGTTGCTGGATGAGGCCACCAGCGCTCTCGACACCGAGAGCGAGGTCAAGGTGCAGGAGGCTCTGGAACGGCTCATGGCGGGACGCACGACCCTTCTCATCGCCCACCGCCTGTCCACGGTGCGCGGCGCCGACCGCATCTATGTGATTGATCAGGGCCGCGTCCTCGAAAGCGGCGACCACGAGCAGCTGATCGTTCAGGACGGCCTCTATGCCCGTCTGGCGCGGGCCCAGAACCTGGACGTGACTGTTGCGGCGGCCAACTCATGAAGGGTTTCTTCCGCCACCCCCTCGTTCAGGGCGCACTCGCCCTTGTCTTCGCCAGCTATCTCAAGGCCTGCATCGGCACGATCCGCTGGCGTCATGTGCGGCGAGATCTGGCCGAAGGGGTCTGGGATGGGGGCGGCGGGGTGATCGTCTGTTTCTGGCATGGCAAGATCGGCCTGTCTCCCGCCTGCTGGCCCCTGGGCCGGGCGCAGGAGCCGCGCGCCCTGATCTCGCTCTCCGCCGACGGTCAGTTCATCGCCAGCGCCATGGAGCGGCTGGGCTTTCCCGCCATCCGGGGCTCTGCGGCCAAGAACGCCTCCGCCGCCAGGGCCAAGGGCGGCGCCCAGGCCTTTCGCGACGTGCTGAAATGGATCAAGGCCGGCGGGGGCATCGCCATCACGCCGGACGGCCCACGCGGTCCGGCTCAGCTCATGACGCTGGGGGTGGCCACGCTCGCCGGCATGTCCGGCGCGCCGGTCCTGCTGGTCGGGCTCGCCTGCGCCCCCTCCAGACGGTTGAAATCCTGGGACAAGGCCATGCTGCCCCTGCCGTTCGGCAAGGGCGTGATCACCTGGGACGGACCCTTTCACGCCGAGCGCACCAGCGACACGGGCGCACTTGGCCATCTGACCGACGCCTGGGGCGCGCGCCTCAACGCCCTCAATCTCGAAGCGGAAGCCTTGCTGGCCGAACCGGACGCCAATCCTGACTCAGGCGGGACGTCCAGGGGATGAGACCCGCCAGCCTCTTGGCCTATGGTCTGGCGGCGCGCGCCCTGTCGCCTTTGGCCCGCCATGTGCTGAACAGTCGCGCCGCCCGGGGCAAGGAAGACCCCGCCCGGCTGGACGAGCGGCTCGGCCGGCCGAGCCGTCCGCGACCGGTTGGCGCGCTGGTCTGGCTGCATGGCGCCAGTGTCGGCGAGAGCCTGTCCCTGTTGCCGGTGATCGACGGGCTGATCGCGCGTCGTCCGGGCCTCATCGTGCTGGTCACTTCCGGCACCGTCGCCTCGGCGGAACTGATGGCCAAACGCCTTCCCATGGGCGCCATTCACCAGTTCGCCCCGCTCGATACGCCCGGCGCGGCGCGGCGCTTCATGGCGCACTGGCGTCCGGATCTGGCCATCTTTGTCGAGAGCGAGCTCTGGCCGACCCTGCTGGCGACGGCCAAGGCGCAGGGCGCGCGCCTCGCCCTGATCTCCGCCCGTCTGTCGGCCGCCAGCGTCAGGGGCTGGAAGCGGTTGCCCGGCGCGGCCCGCACGGTGTTGGGCGGCTTTGATCTGGTCATGGCGCAGGACGAGCCCTGTGCGCAGCGGCTGGCGGCGCTTGGCGCGCGCGATGATGGTCGGCTCAATCTGAAGCTGGTCGGCGCGCCCCTGCCGGTTGACGCCACCGCATTGGACGCGATGCAGGCCGACCTGGCGGGACGCCCCCTGTTGCTGGCGGCCTCCACCCATCCGGGCGAAGACCAGATCGTGCTCGACGCCTTCGCCGCCCTGAGCGCCCGGCCGGATCGGCCTTTGCTGGTCATTGCGCCGCGCCACCCGGTGCGCGGCGGCGAGGTGGTCGAGATGGCCCGCGCGCGCGGCTTCGTCACGTCGCGCCGGTCGCTGGGCGAGGTGCTGAACCCGCAGGTTCAGGTGCTGGTCGCTGATACGCTGGGCGAACTTGGCCTGTGGTTCAAACTGGCCCGGACGGCGCTGGTGGCGGGCAGTCTGGCGGACCATGTCGGCGGCCATAATCCGCTGGAGCCCGCGCGCCTGTCCTGCCCGTTTGTCACCGGTCCCTTTGTGGAGAACTGGGCCGGGGTGTTCGCCGCCTTCGAGGCGGTTGACGCCTTTGTCACGGTTTGCGGTGCGAGCGCCCTGTCCGACGCCTTTGTCGCCGCGCTGGATCATCCTGAGGCCGGGCAGGCGCGGGCTGCGCGCGCCCTGGCTCTGAGCGAAGTGCAGGGCGGTGCGCTGAAGACGGCGCTGGATCGCCTCGACGCGCTTCTGGAGGCGCGCTCATGAAGTTGTCCACGCCGCGTTGGTGGTATCGCCGTCATGGCGCGCCCATGGGGCTGACCCGGCTGTTGCTGCGCCCCCTGTCCTTCGTCTGGGCTTCTGCCACGGCGCGGCGGATCGCTCGGGGCCGTCCGGTCGATCCCGGCGCGCCTGTGATCAGCGTTGGCAATCTGACCCTGGGCGGCACGGGCAAGACCCCCGTCGCGCGCGCGCTTCTGGCCCATCTGCGCGCGCGCGGCCTGACGGCCCACGCCCTGTCGCGCGGCTATGGCGGATCGCTGCGCGGGCCGGTGCAGGTCGACCCTTCACGCCATACGGCCGACGAGGTGGGCGACGAGCCGCTGATGATGGCCGCCGACGGCCCTGTCTGGGTGTCGCGCGACAGGGCGGCCGGGGCGGTTGCCGCGGTTGCCGCGGGCGCGCAGGCGATTGTCATGGATGACGGTCATCAGAACCCCTCGCTCGCCCGTTCTCTCGCCCTGGTGGTTGTGGATGGCGAGACGCGAGACGGCGAATGGCCCTTTGGCGATGGGGCGGTCTTTCCCTCCGGCCCGATGCGGGAGCCTCTGGCGGCGGGCCTCAGTCGCGCCGATGCGGTGGTGCTGGTCATGCCCGACGGACTGGCCGAGCCGGACCCGGACCTTCTGGCCCTGTTCGGCGATCTGCCGGTGCTGGTGGTGCGGATCGAGCCTGCGGCGCCGCCCCCGTCCGGCCCCCAGCTGGGCTTCGCTGGCGTGGCCAAGCCCTGGAAGGTGGAGCGCGCCCTGATCGCGGCGGGATGCGATCTGAAGGACTTCGCCCCCTTCCCCGATCACGCCCGCCTGACGCCCGCCGATCTGCGCTTTCTGACCGATCGGGCGGCGGTGTTCGGCGCCTCTTTAGTGACCACGGAAAAGGATTGGGCGCGTCTTTCGCCGGCGGATCGCGTCCGCATTCACGCCTGGCCAGTGCGCGCCCGGTTTGAAGACGAAGTGGCCCTCAATCTCTTGATTAACAAGGCCTTAAGCGCGCCTCGCCATTAAGATGAGTCGGTCTGTTTTTCCCGTATTCGGAATATTTACATCAAGGTCCTAGGCTGGCCCCAGGTTCGTCGCGGGATCGTGATCAAGCAAGCCCGGCGGACCTTGATCCGCCTGCTTGACTTGGCCGCAAACTGGGTCGTGCAATGGCGGGGTGCTCGAAGATCCCGAAGGAGGGACACATGACCGTTTCCGTCGTCACCCCAATGAACATCCAGGTCGCTGGCCGCCATGTTGATCTTGGCGAAGCGCTTCGCACGCGGATTTCGGACGAACTGAACGCCAATGTCGGAAAATATTTCGAACGCGGCGGGTCGGCTGAAGTCACCGTCGGCAAGGACAGGTACGCCTTCTGCGTCGATATCGTGCTGCACCTGAGTTCGGGACAGGAGATGATGGTGCGCGGTCTTGGCGGCGACGCCCATTCGGCCTTTTCGGCGGCGCTGGACAAGATCGAGGGCCGAATTCGGCGCTACAAACGAAGGTTGAAGAACCATCATGCGACGCCGTCGCCGAAGTCGGAGCCGACGGCCATGGTCGTGCTACGCTCGCCGGACGACGATGAGGCCGCGTTTGAAGAGGCCTTCGCGGATGAATGGGGCGAGGACGGCTCGGCGGGCGCCGGCGCGCCTCAGGCCGCCATTATCGCAGAGACCCAGGCGGCGCTGAAAACCATGACGGTCTCCATGGCCGTGCTGGAGCTGGACCTGACCGAGCAGCCGGTGGTGATGTTCCGCAATGCGGCCCATGGCGGCCTGTCCGTCGTCTATCGCCGCACCGATGGAAATATCGGCTGGATTGATCCGGAGCGGACCCGTGCAACGGGCGCGGGCGCCTCGGCCGCCCTTTCGATCTCAAAAGCGGCGCCTCACACGCTAAATGGATCCGTTTCGCCTAACTGAAACGCACACTGGACATAATCCCGTGCTAGGACCGCGGCCGAACTTGTGAAATCCGGCGGATGTTCGATGGATGAGACAGGTTCGACTGCGCCCGGCACGGGCGGTCCAAGGCTTGAGAACACATATGGAAATGGGCGCCTGGCTCGATAAGAGCGCCATCATTCAACGCGTGAATGCTGATTCGAAGCGACACGCCCTGGCCATCACCGCCGACCTCGCGGCGCGCGCGTTCAAGATGGACGCCGGTGCGATTTTTGACGCGCTCAGCGACCGGGAGGCTCAGGGCTCCACCGGGGTGGGCAATGGCGTCGCGGTGCCTCACGCCCGTCTGGCGGGGCTGGACGGCATGCGCGCGGTCTTTGTGCGTCTGGAGCAGCCGGTGGCCTTTGACAGCATAGACGACCAGCCGGTCGATCTGATCTTCGCCCTGTTCGCGCCGGTCGGCGCCGATTCAGAGCACCTGCGCGCACTGGCCCGCGTCTCGCGCCAGCTACGCAAACCCGAACTGCGCCAGCAACTGCGCAAGGCCCACTCCGCCGACAGCCTCCACGCCCTGCTGGCGGCGGAGACAGCCACGTCTGCGGCTTGAATTTTGACGCCATAATTCTCTTTTATGTTGTTTTTTGCTGACGTTTGTTTAGCCTCAGGTTGAGGGCTAGTGCGTTCATTTCAACAACATGTTAGCCTGACGTCATAGACCAGTGGGCCGGCCTGATACGACAAACCGCGAGGCGGTGCGTTTACGCTAGGGATGAGGTCGGCCCCATCTATTTTTCGGAGTCTGGGATAAAACCGCTTTTCGCCATCCTGCTGGACGGTGGGTTTGTGACCAAGAAACTCCGCGCCCGAACGGGTGAATCAACAACGGCTGACGACATTGTTGGCGAGTGTGCACGCCTCTCCAGGCTTCCCGATTTGGCGGGCTACGA
>CAIOJR010000136.1 GCA_903858685.1 uncultured Caulobacterales bacterium
CAGCTGCGTATCTTCATCACCTTTGAAGAGCCTCAGCGCAAGTCGGCTGATGAGTCGAAGCCGGAACTGCCGTTCAACCCCGCCCTGCTCAAGAAGGTGGACGAGCTTGAACTGTCGGTCCGTTCGGCGAACTGCCTGAAGAACGACAATATCGTCTATATTGGCGACCTGATTCAGAAGACCGAGGCTGAAATGCTTCGTACGCCGAACTTCGGCCGCAAGTCGTTGAACGAGATCAAGGAAGTGCTTTCGGGCATGGGTCTGCATCTTGGAATGGACGTGCCGAACTGGCCGCCCGAAAACATCGAAGATCTGGCTCGCAAGTTCGAAGACCAGATCTAACCCCGTTATCGGACCGTCGAGAGACGGCCCGCCCTTGTTGGAGAGACCCTAATGCGCCACGGCGTTGCGCACCGCAAACTCGGCCGGACCTCGGCTCACCGCACGGCGATGTTCGCCAATATGGCGGCGAGCCTGATCAAGCACGAGCAGATTGTCACCACCTTGCCCAAGGCCAAGGAACTGCGTCCGTTCGTGGAAAAGCTGGTGACCCTGGCCAAGCGCGGCGATCTGCACGCGCGCCGTCAGGCGATCAGCCATGTTCGCGATATCGATCAGGTTGGCAAGCTCTTCGCCACGCTGGGTCCCCGCTACAAGGAGCGTCAGGGTGGTTACATCCGCGTTCTGAAGGCTGGATATCGCTTCGGCGATAACGCGCCGATGGCGGTGATTGAGTTCGTCGACCGCGACGTGAACGAGAAGGGCAAGGATAGCGGCCCGGTCATGGAATACGACGCCGAGGCCTGAGCCTGAAAGTTTAACCCCCGGGAGACCCCCGGGGGTTTTTCATATGTGACCGGGCCGTTCGGCCTTTGGAACTCTGGAGCAAATGCGTGACGCAGGCTATCTCCGAGGGTAGGCGCAAAGCCGCCGTCGGGTTCATTTTCGCAACAGCGATCATGGATATCGTATCGCTCGGCCTGATGATTCCCGTGCTTCCCAACCTTGTTAAGTCGTTTGTCGGCGGCGATACGGCCCGGGCGGCTGACTACACCCTCATGTTCGCTGTGACCTGGGGACTGATGCAGTTCTTCTGCAGTCCCGTCCTGGGGATGCTGTCGGATCGGTTCGGTCGCAGACCTGTTCTGCTGGGCTCAATCTTCGGACTGGGCGTGGACTTTCTGTTCATGGCCCTGGCGCCGAGCCTTGGCTGGCTGTTTTTTGGTCGCGTGATCAATGGGATGACCGCCGCCAGTTTTTCGACCGCCAACGCCTATATCGCCGATGTGACGGAACCGGAAAACCGGGCCAAGGCCTATGGCATGATGGGCGCGGCCTTCGGTATCGGGTTCATCGTCGGACCAGCGATCGGCGGCTGGTTGGGCCAATATAATCTTCGCTACCCATTCTATCTGGCGGCGGTTCTGGCTTTGACCAACTGGCTCTATGGCTTCTTCATTCTGCCGGAGTCACTTGCGCCGGATCGCCGGGCGACGAGCCTGAATTGGGCGCGCGCCAATCCGGTCGGGTCGTTGACCCTGCTGGCGTCCAAGCCGGGTTTGTTGCTCCTGTCCGGTGTCTATTTCCTCTTTCAAGTCGCGCACAATGTGTTTCCGAGCATATTTGTGCTTTTTGTCGGCCACCGGTTCGGCTGGGGCCCGCGCGCGGCCAGTTACATGCTGGTGGCGACGGGGGCGAGCAGTATTGTGGTTCAGGCGCTGGTGGTGGGGCGTGTGGTCAAGGCGGTGGGCGAGCGCAACGCCCTGCTGATCGGGCTGGCCTCGGCGACCCTGGCCTTCTTCATCTACGGTATCGCTTCAACACCCCTGGTCTTCATCTCCGGCATCGTGTTCGGCGCGCTCAGCGGTTTGATCAATCCGGGACTTCAGGGATTGATGACCCGTCGCGTCGGCCCGTCGGAGCAGGGGCGGCTCCAGGGGGCGAACTCCGCCATCATGGGAATCTCCGCCATTCTGGGACCGGCTCTCTATCTGTCGCTCTTGTCGTTCGCGGTGAGACATGATGCGACCATCGGGCTTCCGGGCTTGCCGATCCTGGTGGCCGCCGCCATGTGTGGGCTGGCGCTGGTGGCGGCGTGGCTGGTGGCGCGACCGGTGCATCCGGTCGAGGCCTGATCCGGTCCGCTCTCACCCGTTCGCCATTTTTGCGCCCCTTTGATCGGCTGAAAAGCGGGAACTTCCTTACCGGACCAAGATGATGATGGACATGATGCGTCTAAGTCGGCTTTGCATTCCCATCCTGGCCCTTGTGGCCGCCTGTTCAGACCCGGCCGCCCGCACCACGGCGGGACCTGCGCCGACCAGCGAACAATCTGCGGACTTGGTCGCACCCAACAAGGCGCCGCCGTCCGACTTCACCACGATGAAGATGAGCTTTGCCCCGGTTGTGAGGGCTGCCGCGCCCGCCGTGGTCAGTGTCTTCAGCCAGCGCACGGTGCGTCAGATCGACCCGTTTTTCGAGTTTTTCGGCGGCGGCATGCCGCGCGATCGGGTGGAAGGCTCACTCGGCTCTGGCGCCATTGTCCGGGCTGACGGGGTGATCGTGACCAATAATCACGTCATTGCCGGATCGGACGAGGTGATGGTGCGACTGGCGGACAAACGTCAGTTCCCCGCCAAGATATTGCTGGCCGATGAGCGCACTGACCTGGCCGTGCTGAAGATCGACATCAATGGCGAGAAGCTGCCCGTTCTGCCGATTGCGGCGCGTGAGCCGCTGGAGGTTGGCGATCTGGTGCTGGCGATCGGCAATCCGTTCGGCGTCGGTCAGACGGTGACCAACGGGATCATTTCCGCGCTCGCCCGGACTGAAGTGGGGGCTGGCGTCGGGCAATATATCCAGACCGACGCAGCGGTGAACCCCGGCAATAGCGGCGGCCCTCTGGTCGATATGGCGGGCAACATCATCGGCATCAACACCTTCATCGTGTCCCGCTCAGGCTCCAATTCCGGCGTCAGCTTCGCCATTCCGGCCGCCCTGGTTCAGCGCGTGGTGGAAAGCGCGGTCGGGGGCGCCAAGTCGGTCCAGCGCGCCTGGCTCGGGATCAGGACCAAGCCGGTCGATAGCGATATTGCGACCAGCCTGGGACTTTCGAAGCCTGAGGGCGCGGTTGTGACGGCGGTCTATCCGGGATCACCGGCGGCGCAGGCCGGGATTGAGGTCAGCGATCTGATCCTGTCTGCGGACGGCGCGGCTGTGACCGATGACGCCAGCCTGGCCTACAGCGCCCAGACCCATCGGATCGGCGAGAGCCTGAATGTGCAGGTGCGCCACGGCGGCGCTGTCAGGACCGTTCGTCTGCGTCTTGAGACCGCTCCGGCCAGTCCGCCCAAGGATCAGCGCACGCTGACCGGGCGTCAGCCTTTGCAGGGCGCGACCGTAGTCAATCTTTCGCCAGCCGTCGCGGACGAATATGGGCTTGATCCCTTCCTGCACGGGGTGATTATTGTGAAGTTGAACGGCGGGATTGCGGCGCGCGTGGGCTTTCGTCCGGGCGATATTGTGCGGCGCGTGAACGGGCGCGCAGTGGCGTCCGTCCTCGAACTGGCCGACGCGCTGAAAGACGCGGAAGTGTCGTCTCTCGTGCTGGAGCGGCAGGGGCAGGAGATCTCCGTCAGGTTTTGACGGTTAAGCGTGACGCGGCGCGGGTCAGGCTTTAGGCTTGGCCCATGTCCGACCTGTTCGAAGCCGCCGGCATGGCGCCCGGCGCCCATCCGCCGCCCTCAGACGCCTCGGCGGCCCATCGCCCGCTGGCGGACCGATTGCGGCCGCAAACGCTAGGCGAGGTGGTGGGGCAACAGCACCTGCTGGGCGCAGAAGGGCCCATTGGCCGGATGGCGGCGGCGGGTCGGCTGTCGTCCATGGTGCTTTGGGGCCCGCCCGGGGTAGGCAAGACCACGATCGCCAGGTTGCTCGCCCATACGGCGGGTTATGAGTTCCAGCAATTATCGGCGGTCTTTTCCGGTGTGGCGGACCTGAAAAAGGCGTTTGAGGCGGCGCGTATGCGTAGCCGTGCGGGGCAGTCGACCCTGATGTTCGTTGATGAGATCCACCGCTTCAACCGCGCGCAGCAGGACAGTTTCCTGCCCTATGTGGAAGAGGGGGTGATCACCCTGGTGGGGGCGACGACGGAAAATCCGTCGTTCGAGCTGAACGGCGCGCTTCTGTCGCGGTGTCAGGTCTTTGTCTTGAACCGGCTGGACGACACGGCGCTGGAAGACCTGTTGAGCCGGGCCGAGGCGCTGGAGGGCAAGGCTCTGCCGCTGACGAAGGACGCTCGCACCGCTCTGGTCGGCATGGCCGACGGGGATGGCCGGCATGTGCTGACCCTGACGGAGACCCTGTTCGACATTGCGCAGGGCCAGATGCTTGACGTCGCGGCTCTGGGCGCCCTGTTGCAGCGGCGCAGTCTGGCCTATGACAAGAACCGGGAAGAGCA
>CAIOJR010000137.1 GCA_903858685.1 uncultured Caulobacterales bacterium
CGACGGCAGCTACGCCATGATCGCGCGGCAGGACAACGAGAACCTTTACCTGCTCTATTCCGACGACCTCTATGAATGGAACGGCGGCGTTCCCATCCTGTCGCCAAAATACCCTTGGGAGTTCGTTCAGATGGGAAATTGCGGCTCGCCGGTTGAGATCGACGAGGGCTGGCTGCTCCTGACCCACGGCGTGGGGCCGATGCGGAAATACTCGATCGGCGCCGCCCTTCTGGACAAGGCGGACCCGTCCAGGGTTCTTGGCCGCTCGGTCGCGCCCATCATCGGTCCCACGCGTTCCGAGCGCGAAGGCTATGTTCCCAATGTCGTCTATACCTGCGGCGCAATGCGCCACGGCGACCGGATCATCATCCCCTTCGCCATCTCAGACACGATGACCAATTTCACCGCGCCGACCATTCAGCAGGTGCTGGACGGCATGCGCCCGTGAAATCTTGCGGCTGAGGCCCTTGCAATGAAAATCGGACTGTCCAGCCAGGCTGGACAGTCCGTCATTTTGAGCGAGCCAAGCGCGGTTGGGATCAGTGACGACCGCTCAGGATAATCGAAGCAATCAGTCCGGTCGCAACCGCGGCCAGCACATATTGGCCATTGGATTCGCGCCATTCGTAGCCATTCGGCGGACGACGCAGATGCCGCTCACGATAGTCCACGGCGTGCGCGCTGCTCCAGTCATTGTAGCCCATGCGCTGACCACGCCGCCAATGGTGCTGCTGCTCGCCATAGTCGCGGCCCCAGCCGCCGTGGTCGCCATCCTGACGGGGCCCCTGAGCCATGGCGGCAGAACTGGCGCACAAAGCGAATACAGATGCGCCCAGCATGGCGCCAAGTCGTATGGAATTGAGAATATTCATGATTTCAACCTTTCAGTCCAAATCGAGCAAGGTCGGCGAGCGCCGCCTTAACTCGCCTTCGGGTGGTTCATGGCCAGGATCAGCCCGGTCAGAGCGGCAGCTGCAGTGGCGATGGCGGCGGCGGCGGCGATCGGATGCTGCTTGAGAGCCCTGGGCGTATCGTCCGCCACCGCGCGTCCGCCCGCCTCGACTTCGGACAGAAGCACCTCAGCGGCGTGGCTCAGCGCCTTTGACGCTTTGGACAGCACGTCGTTGGATTCGGAGTGAACCAATTCGGCTGCGGCTTTCAGATCGCGCTTCACATGGGTCAGCGCTTCCGCCATTTCATCGGAATGCCTGGCGGCCGCGGCGGCGGAAAGATCCTGGCCAAGGGTGTGGGCGGCGGAAAGATTTGGGTCGCGTGTGTGGGCAATGGAATTGGGCACGATCATGGTCCTCTTTGTCTGTCCCACGACAATAGAGCGCGCCTGGCGCCGGGCGGCAGGATCGGAATCTACCCAACAATCCGCACCCCTTTCCCAGTCGCCACAGGCAGCGGCGGCCCGGGCTGTGTAGTTTCCGTCCCTTTCCCGGCGCGGCGCGACCCTTAGACTCCATACTTTGCGACAAGGAGGAGCCAAGCTTGAACAAGTCCCTGAGGACCCTGGGCCTATTGGGCCTGCTGCTGGCGCTGGCGGCCTGCGCCGCCGGATCCGAAGCCTCGCGCCACGCCGCCGCCAGCGGCGCGCTGGCCCAGTTCTTTCTTGGGCTGTGGCACGGCGTGATCGCGCCGGTCAGTCTGGTGATCGAGGTGGTCGACACTCTCGCGCCGCACGCCCTGCCCTGGACCATGAAGCTTTATGAGCGCGCGGAGCCGTCAGTCATCTATGATGTCGGCTTCTATCTTGGCCTGATGGGCAGCCCGTCCCTGGCCTGGCGCGGCTGGTCGCGTCGCGGCGGCGACTAGCTCCCGCCCGGATGCACGGCGATGAGGGCGGACGTCGCCGACTGAGCATCGACCAGCACCACGGCGGCGTCTGTCACCTCCGCCACCGCCTTGCCATAGGCGGCGACGATGGCGCCGACCCGGTTCTGGCTTGCCGCACTGCGGGCGTCGATCACCATGCTGATGGGATCGACATCTGCATCATTGCGCGCGCTTAAAGCTGCCACGACGTGGACGGTGGGCGCACCCGAGGCGCCGTCCGCATAATCGACCTCAAACGTCAGGACATGAACGCTCAGATGCCGACCGGCGTGACCCGCGCCCTCCAACGGCTCAAACCTTGAGTGCGATGCAAGCGCGAGGGTCAGGTCGTTTCGGAAAATCACCGCAGCTGGCGTCACCCACCGCGCGCCGCCAAGATAGGCCAGACGGGCGCCGGACGCTGACAAGATGCGGTCTCCCGACGACGCCACAGGCAGATCCACATGCAGGTCCACCGGGGGACGCAACGGCCCGATCGCCTTGGCGGAGGATGGCGGGTCATCGGGGCCAAAACGATAGAGAGCTGCCGGATCGCCCTTCGGCCCCAGACTGACGCAGCCGCTCAACGCCACAGACGTCAGACCGCCAAGGATCAGGACCAAGGTCTTGCAGTTCGGGTTCATGGCTTGACTTTCAGGGTCTGGGACGCCGGTTTGCTGATCAGGCCGCTGGGATCGAGCGTGATCGCATTCGTCACCGTGGTCACGCCGTCGGCGGCGGCTTGCAAGCTGATCAGGGTCCGGTTCAGTTGCGGAACGCCATTGACGGCCAGATCGCTTGCCGGGCCTTTGAAGTCAGAAATGATGGCGCGGGCGTCCTTCGCGGCCTCTGTCAGTTCAGCCGCGGCGTCGGCTGCATTGGCGAGCGCCCGTCGACCATCGCCATTCACCAGGGCCGTCGATGAACGGGTGAGCACACTGATCTGTTCAGAGGCCGTGCGCACGCCGTCCATCGCCATGCTCATCCGCTCCGCCACATCGCGGTGCTCCGCCAGACCTGTGGTCAAGGCGTGCAGGTCCCTGACCGTTCCGCTCAACTGGGCGATATTGTCTTCTGACAGCAGCCGATTGATGCTGTCCAGCGCCTCAACCGTGCGGGTCAGGACGTCGCCGCCGCCTTGCAGCAGGCTTTCCAGCGCGCTGGGCTTGGCCAGAATGACAGGTATGCGTCCGGCGGGCGTCACGGCGAGCAACAGAGGCGCCTTCACCGTTCCCGCCGAGATCTGGATATAGTTCACGCCCGTGACGCCCTGAGGCTCCAGCCCCGCGCGTGAATCCGCCCGGACGGGCGTTTCAGATGTGATCCGGATACGCGCCTTGACCTTGTCCGGATCGGAACTGTCGAGTGAAAGCCGCGTGACTTCTCCAACCCTTATGCCGTTGAAGAAGACCTCGCCCCCGGTGGACAATCCCCTCACCGGCCCCTTGAACGCGATGTCATAGACCTCATAGCGCTTGGCGAACTGTGCGCCCGCCAACCAGATGATGAAGGCGGCGACCCCCACAAAAAGCAGCACTGAAATCAACCCTACAAGGGCGTAGTGTGCGTTGCGCTCCATAGCAGATCAAGCCTTTGGCTGAGCGAAATGACCGGCGGCGCGGCTGCGCGGCCCCAGAAAATAGGTGTGGATCCACGGCTGGGTGGAGCGTTCCAACTCGGCCACGGGCGCGATCGCGACAATCTTGCGGTCCGCCAGAACGGCGACCCTGTCTGTCGTGGCGTAGAGCGAATCCAGATCGTGCGTGACCATGACCACGGTCAGGCCCAAAGCATCGCGCAGCCCCAGAATGAGTTGATCAAAGCCGTCGGCGCCAATCGGATCCAGTCCGGCGGTCGGCTCGTCGAGAAACAACAACTCCGGATCCAGGGCCAGGGCGCGCGCCAGACTGGCCCGCTTGCGCATTCCGCCCGACAGATCCGACGGCGCCATATCGCCGACTTCGGTCCCCAGCCCCGTCATGGCGGTCTTCATGTCGCTCAGGCGATCGATCATGAGCGCGGACAGGCGCGTGTGCTCGCGCAACGGCGCACCCACATTGTCGCGAACGCACAGGGACGAGAACAGGGCCCCGCCCTGAAACAGCACGCCGATCCGTCCCTTGAGCGCGTCGCGCCGTCCGGGACCGTCGAGCGACGCTGGTGCGTTCAATATCTGGATCGTTCCGCCATCGGGCTCCTTCAACCCCAGCAGAGTGTTGAGCAGGACCGACTTGCCCGAGCCTGAGCCGCCGACGACGCCCAGGATTTCTCCGCGGCGCACCTCCAGATCGAGACCGTCATGCACCAGATTATCGCCAAACGCCGAGACCAGGCCCTTAACGAGGATCACAACGCCGTTTTCCGGCGACGCACTCACAGGTTCAACTCCAGGAACATCAGGGCGAACACCGCGTCGATCACGATAATGGCGAACAGGGACTGCACCACCGACGCGGTCACATGACGTCCGAGCTTCTCCACATCGCCGCCAACAGCAAAACCGTGGCGGCATCCGATGGCCGCCACAGCTATGGCCATGACCGGCGCCTTGGACATGCCGATCCAGAAGTGGCGCAGCCCGACATTCTGCACGACGCGCGTCAGGAAGAACTGGGGTGACAGGTCAAGCACCGGCCAGATCACCACCAGCCCGCCCGCCAGACCCGCGGCCATCCCCACCGCGGTCAGCAGCGGCGTGGCCGCCAGCATGGCGATCAAGCGCGGAATGACCAGGCCGTCAAACGGATCAACCCCCATGACCAGCATGGCGTCGACCTCCTGGTTCATCTTCATGGCGCCGATCTCTGCGGTGAAACTGGAGGCGGATCGTCCGGCCAGGATGATGGCGGAGATGAGCACGGCGAACTCACGCAGAACCGAGACGCCGACCAGTTCCACCGCGAAGACCGAGGCGCCGAACTGGGCCAGAAGATTGGCGCCCAGAAAGGCGATCGTGGCGCCGACAAAGAAGTTGCCAGCGGCAATGATCGGCATGGCGTCGAGACCCACCCGTTCGATGAGCGAGACCGTGGGCGCCGGACGCAGGCGCGTGGGGCGAACAATCAGCCTGCCGACCGCAGCCAGCATCTCTCCATAGAAGGCGAGGTTCAGAAAGGCGTCTGTCGCCGTTTGCTCGACCCTTTCGCCGATCCGCATCAAAAGGTCGAACTGGGGCGCAGGGCGAACCTTGTGGGCCGTTGCGATCTTCTGCCGCGCTGCGCTGACCAGAGCCGCCATTTCGGACAGATCCGGACGCGCGCTGGCAATGGGCGGCGAGGCGAGCAGTTGGGGCGTCAAACCGCCCATATCGAGCATTGCGAAGACGCCGGCTGTATCGATCCTGCCCAGCCCCTCCAACTCCAGTCCGGTCAACGGAACGCGTCGACTGGCCACTTGAAGCCGCTCCGGACAATCCGCCAAGCTTGCTGCGGTCCAGTCGCCGCTGGGATGGAGTATGGAGGCGCCGGAGCCTTCCCGAACCGCGAAATCTGCTCCGGCGCCACTGAGCGGGCGGCTTTCTACACCGGCGACCGACGCGCGACCGGTCAAGCCGCTCCGGCGGCGGCGGACCTTTCGGTGGCGGCGAAGGATTGCCCGGCGCGAAGGCACAGAGCTGTCATGCGGCGATCGCATCTGGCCTTGGCCATGGAGGCGATGTCGCTGAGACTCTCCATCGTCAGTTCTTCGGGCAGACCCAGCGCCTCAGACGTGATGTGTGTCCGGATCAGCAGGTAAAGCGTGTGGCGCCGTTCCGCGGAGCGAATTCGTTCCGGACTGAACCGCGCTCCGGCCTGACGCCGGGACCTGGACGCAGAGCACTGTATACCCATCAACTCACTCCATCATTGTGCGAGCGCGCCGAAATTGCGGTTTGCTTCCCATTGAAAATTCTAGCCTTCCGCAATGACGGGCGACAGGCTCGGAAAACACTCAACAATTCAGACGCGCACGCCGACGCAAGCGTCCGGGGCGTCGGTTGTCAGGCCGCAGGTTTTGCGTGGGCTCGGCTCATGGCCCGGTTCATCCCGGCGATGAGTTCAGCCTCGCGAAACGGTTTTGAGATCACTACGGAGCCGGGCATGACCTGCTGCACTCGCGGCGGGTTGCCCGTCACAAACAGATGGGGCACATGGCCGCGCGACAGGATCTCGATCATGGCGCCAGGTCCGGTCCCGATGCGCAGTCGCTCATCCACAATCATCAGGTCAGGCGCGAGTGAGCGGGCCGCTGCAACGGCTTCCGCCTCGCTGGCGACAGATCCGCACACATCATGCCCCATGCCTTCCAGCATTTCGGTGAACAGCATGGCGATCATGGCGTCGTCTTCAACGACAAGGATACGGAGCGGCGTCATTGGAATCCGACATCCAGAGCGCCGCCCTCATTGGTCCAGACGCTGATTTCAAAGGCATAGAACGGATCGACACCGCCCGGAATGAAGCGCGGCGCCTGACACGGGCCGGAGACGGCGCCCGGTGCTTTCGACGGGCTTGCATGTCGCGGATCAACACCAGTTTGGTCGGCGACGACCAATGGGCCTTCCTGCGCGCCGGCGCCGTTGAAATGAGACATATCCGCTCCTGATCCGTCCAAAAAAACAGCGCGAGCGAGGCGCTGAAGCCATCAAACGCCCTCAAATTCCAGATAGGTCTAGAATATTTGTCAGCCCATTGTGCAGGGGTGGAAAATACTCAGGAAAATTTATCATAGCGCAATAATCAGCATCCATCGATTTATTTATTAATTGCGGCGGTTAAACTCATCACATTCTGATACCGTCCAAATATAATTTTCGAAAACTGTTCGATCGGGCTGCACAATGTCACCGAAGCCCACGCCGCCCTCCGCTCAGGCCACTGCAACAGACCATCGCACCCCCGACAGTCTGGTCGTCGGGGTGGGCGCATCTGCAGGCGGGCTAGACGCCAGCCGCAAGCTGTTTTCCGCCCTCCCCGATCACACGGGCATGGCCTTCATCCTGATCCAGCATCTGGACCCGCATCATGACAGCCTCATGGTCGATCTCTTGAGTGAACACACGAAGATGAAGGTGGTTCAGGCCGTCCAGGGCGCGCAGGTGGAGGCGGAGCATATCTATGTCATTCCGCCCGGCGCCTATCTGGCGGTGGCGGGAGGCGCGTTGCAACTGTCAGAACCGCAGGCAAGGGACGGCGCACGCGCGCCTTTTGACTTCCTGCTCAACTCGCTGGCCCTGGAATATGGATCCAGGGCGGTCGCTGTTGTTTTGTCCGGCACGGGCGCGGACGGCAGCGACGGCGTCACCGCTATTGCCGCCGCCCACGGCCTGGTCATCGCGCAGGAACCAACCGAAGCAGAGTTTGACGGCATGCCCTGCAACGCCGTAGCGACAGGATGCGTCGAGCTTGTCCTGCCTGTCGCGGCAATGCCTGATGCACTGGCGCGGTACGCCCGCGCGCCTCGAAACCCGCTTACGCCAAGGCCGGAGGGTCGAAACGACGAGGCCGCCTCCGGCGTCGCGGCCATAATCGAACTGTTGCACACCGCCACGCCGCACGACTTTCGTCAGTACAAGACCGGCACTCTGACGCGTCGGATCGAGCGGCGGATTGGTCTTGCCGGCATGAAGGAAAAGAACTTCACCGCCTATCTGGAACGGTTGAACTCAGACCCCGCAGAACTGAACGCTCTGGCGAACGATCTCCTGATCAATGTCACATCGTTTTTTCGCGATCCGGACACCTTTGACCTTGTCGCGCATGAGGTGCTGCCCGGCCTGATCCATGAGGTTCCCACGGGCGGCGTTCTGCGCATCTGGGTGGCGGGGTGCTCGACCGGCGAAGAAGCCTATTCCCTCGGCATCATCGCGCTGGAGGCCATCGCCACACTGGGCAGCAACATAACCGCCCAGATATTCGCCACGGATATTGACGCTGACGCCGTGGCTCAGGCCCGCCTTGGGCTCTATCCCGCAACGATCGACGCGAGCGTCTCAAAAGCGCGGCTGGAACGCTTTTTCGTACGCGAGGGCGATTCCTATCGGGTGTGCCCCGCCTTGCGCGCCACGATCGTCTTTAGCGTGCAAAACCTGTTGATGGACCCGCCCTTCTCCCGACTGGATCTGTTGTCCTGCCGCAACCTGTTGATTTATCTTCAGCCTGAGGCCCAGTTCAAGGCGGGCGCCATCTTCCAGTTCGCCCTGCGCCCTGGCGGGTTCCTGCTGCTAGGGGCCGCCGAAACCGTCAGTCATGCAGGCGGCGCCTTTGTCGCCGTGTCGAAAAAGGACCGCATCTATCGCCGGAGCCAGCGGCAAACGACGGACGGCTTGCGCCTGGCCGGCACGCCGATGGATCCGGCAGGGTCAGTGGCGCAATCTGATCGCCCGCCTCAGCCGCCTGTGTCGCTGAAATACGCCGACATCTGCCGCAAGGCCGTTCTGGACGCCTATGCGCCCGCCTGCGTCATGGTCAATGAACGTCTGGAATGCGTCTATTCCATCGGTCCGGTTCATCGCTTTCTGAGTATTCCGGTGGGCGAGCCGACATGGAATGTCGTCTTCATGGCGCACGACGGTCTGAGGTCTAGATTGCGCTCCGCCTTGCAACAGGCTGGATCAAACCGAAAAACCGTCCAGTTGCTGAGCCAGCACGGCGGCCATGCGCCGGGCGACACAAACTTTCGCATCACCATCTCCCCCGTCGCCAATACGACGGAGAATTATCTTTTGGTGTCGTTCCTGGACGAACCGGAAAGGGGCGTTCAACACGCCGCCGGGGCGGCTCCACACGATGATCATTCGGCGAAGGTGGCGCTGGAACTGTCAGAGACCCGGTCGGAACTGCACGCGGCAATCCGCGACCTTGAACTCGCCAATATTGAGCACAAGGCCACCAACGACGAGTCCCTGTCCATTCAGGAAGAGTACCAGTCCACCAATGAGGAACTGCTGACCTCCAAGGAAGAATTGCAGTCCCTGAATGAGGAACTGACCGCTTTGAACAGCCAGCTTCAGGAAACCCTGGAGCGTCAGCGCGTTTTATCCAATGACCTGCAGAACGTGCTTTACAGCACCCGTGTGGCGACACTGTTCCTCGACAAGAAGCTCAACATCCGCTTCTTCACACCGGCCACGACCGAACTGTTCAATCTGATCCCCTCGGATGTCGGTCGCCCCCTTGACGATATGCGCGCCGCAGCCGACGACCCCGCGCTGCTGACGGATGCTGAATCGGTGCTGCGCACTCCGACCTCCATGGAGCGCGAAGTGGCCGGCGCGAACGGCTCCTGGTATCGGCGCCGGATATTTCCCTATCTAACCACCGAAAACGACACCGAAGGCGTTGTGATTACCTTTGACAACGTCACGACCCAGCACAACGCTGCTGTCGCGATCGACCAGCTCAAGATCGTTGCGGAACGGGCCAATCTGGCCAAGTCGCGCTTCCTGGCGGCAGCCAGCCACGATCTGCGTCAGCCACTGCAAACCCTGTCCCTGGTCCAGGAATTGTTGACCAGGGTCGTCGACGGCGACGCCAAGGGCGAGCGGCTGGTGGGCCGCATGGGTGAAACGCTGGGGGCCATGGCGGGCATGCTCAATACGCTGCTCGATATCAACCAGATCGAAGCTGGCGCGGTTCAGACCAATCTCAGCGCCTTTTCCCTCAAATCGATCCTCACCAAGCTCAGCGACGAATTCAGCTATCACGCTCACGCCAAACAGCTTGAGCTTCGGCTGGTGCAATCCGACCTGACTGTAACCAGCGATGCGCGCCTGCTGGAGCAGATCATGCGCAACATCGTGTCCAATGCGCTGAAATACACCAACAAGGGCAAGATCCTGATCGGCTGCCGCCGGTCGGGCGATCATGTGCGACTGGAGGTCTGGGACACCGGCATCGGCATCTCCCCGCTGCATCTGGACCGGATCTTCGAGGAATATGAGCAGCTCGACAATGACGCCCGCGAAAGCAGCAAGGGTCTGGGGCTTGGGCTGTCCATCGTGCACCGATTGGGAGAACTGCTCGCCCACCCGATCTCGGTCAGGTCGGTTCGACACAGGGGAACCGTGTTTTGCGTCGAACTGCCTGTGGCGCGACGGCAATCGAATGACGATCAGGACGAGGCCGCACAGACGTCAGAGACGCCGGAGCGCCATCGGTCCAATTCCATCCTGCTGATCGAGGACGATCCTGCGGCGCGCGATATGTTGCAGGAGTTTCTGGAGGGCGAAGGCCACTTTGTGAAGTCCACGTCCAATGGCCCTGACGCTATTTCCGAGATGAGCCACGGCGCGTTCAGGCCTGACCTCATCCTGGCCGACTATAATCTACCCGGCGGAATGAGCGGCCTGGAGACCAGCGAGCATATCCGCGGACTGGTGCATTTCGACGCCCCGATCATCATTCTGACCGGCGACATCTCCACCGCCCTGGCGACCAAAATTGCGGACGCCGGGTGTCTTCGCCTGAGCAAACCGGTCAAGGCGGCAGACCTGAAGGCGATCATCGCCAATCTGGTCGTGCAGCCCCCAGCGCCGCTTGTGAACGCATCTCTCCCCAAAGGCCGAACGGGTTCAGCCTCGGCGCTGATCTATCTGGTGGATGACGACGCTGTGCTGCGTGCGGGCCTGCGGGAGATTTTGGAAGACGACGGACGCGAGGTGGTGGATTTCGCCTCGTGCGAGGACTTTTTGCGCGGCTTCAGTCCTTCCCGCGAGAGCTGCCTTTTGCTGGACGCCTCCCTGCCGGGGATGAGCGGGCTTGACCTCCTCGCTCAGTTGAAACTGAAGGGTTTCAGTCTGCCCATCATCATGGTGGCGGGGGGAAGCGACGTGCATCTGGCGGTCGACGCGATGAAGGCGGGGGCGACAGATTTCATCGAAAAGCCGGTCGGCCGCCACGACCTCTTCGCGGCAATTGACCGTGCGCTGGGCCAGTCGCGAGACGCCACCGATGTGCAGCAGGTGCGCACTGACGCCGCAAGCCACATATCGGCCCTCACCTCTCGCCAGCGCGAAATCATGGACATGGTTCTGGCCGGGCACCCCAGCAAGAACATCGCCGCCGATCTGGGCATCAGTCAGCGGACAGTGGAAAACCACCGTGCAGCGATCATGCACCGAACGGGCGCCCGCTCCATTCCCGCCCTGGCCAGACTGGCGGTTCTCGCCGCCAGTCTGAAGAGCGAAGCGCCGTCGGATTGACGCTGTGATCCGCGCTCGACGGTCTTGAGTATTTCCCGATGCTCCGCACCCTGACCCGCGGCTCCTAGGCTGGGTCGCGGCGTGGCGGTCTTTGCAGAACCGCGCGAACGGCATTGGAGCACAACATGAGCCTCATCCTACTGATTGTCCTGATCCTGTTGCTGGTCGGGGCGTTTCCCCGTTGGCGACACAGCCAGACCTGGGGCTATTTCCCGAGCGGCGCGCTGGGGATCATCCTTGTTATCGTGATCGTGCTGATGCTGACAGGTCGGCTGTAGATCAGACGCCATGACCAAGTGGGTAGTTTCCGGTCCTGCCGCTGCGGGGCGGAAACGCGCAGAGATAGTGCTCGGATCGCCTGTGACGGCGCCCGTTGCCCGTCCCTAACACCGACACCCGTTCATCCTCACAGAAAGGCGTTCCCATGGGAAAGCTCACCGGTTTCATCTGCTCGCTGGCCTTGGCCACGGCGTCCGTCGGCGCCATGGGAGCCACCAGCCAGGTCGCCGCCGCCACGGCTGAAGACCTGCACACGGACTCCCACCAAGCCCTTGAAAACCTCTACCGCTCGAACCCGGCGGCTGAGTCCCTGGGCCATCGCGCCCGCGCCATCCTGATCTTCCCCAACATCATCAAGGCGGGCCTGGTTTTTGGCGGCAGCTATGGCGAGGGCGAGCTTGTGAAAAACGGCGCCGTCAGCGGCTATTACAATTCCGTCGGCGGTTCCTGGGGACTGCAGGTCGGCGCCCAGTCCTACGGCTATGTGGTGTTCCTGATGACGACCAAGGCCTCTGACTATCTTGAAAAGTCGGAAGGCTGGGAAATCGGCGTCGGCCCGACCGTGGTCGTGGTGAATGAAGGCATGGCCAAGAACCTGTCCACCACGACGCTCAAGGATGACGCCTACGCCTTCATCTTCAATCAACAAGGTCTGATGGCGGGCGTCAGCATCGAAGGCACCAAGATCTCGCACATCAAGGTCTCGCATTAAGCCAATCGGGCTGCGCCTGTGACCTACCGGGCGCAGGACAGATAGTCCAATTCAACCTTTCGGGCAGGTCCGCGCATCAGACGCAGACCTGCCCGATTTTATTCCAACCGAACGGAATGAATGGCTCTGGGTAGATTCCGACGCTATCCGCTGAACACCGGCATCTAGGTTTGAGCGTCGTCCTTGGACAGGCGCAACTTAGCCCCTGCAAAGTTTGCCCCCCACTCAATGCAGGCCCCGCCAAGGACGACACCCCCAAAACAACCGAGCATGGTTACAGGCTGAAGGGGTGTTCCTCAGCCCGTTGGCGCATCGGAATCGCGCTCTATGATCCGATAGTCGAGCAGTCTGTGCTGTGGCCCGAACATCTCCCCGGCCCGCGCGCAACGCACCGATTCCACCAGAATATCCACCGCGCATTGGGCCATGTCGGAGATCGGCTGGCGCACCGTGGTCAGGGTCGGCCAGACGGCGGTCGCCAGGACCGTATCGTCAAAGCCGCAGATGCTCAGATCCGCCGGAATCGCCAGTCCCATCCGGTGCGCCACGGCCATGGCGGCCGCCGCCATGTCGTCATTGCTGGCGAAAATCGCCGTCGGACGGGGTGAACGGCTCAGCAGGGCCTGCGCCGCCGCCAGACCGGAGCGATAGGTGAAATCGCCCTCCGCCGTCAGACTGGCTTCGACCTGCAGTCCCGCCGCCGCGAGAGCGTCCACATAGCCCTCGAACCGCTTGGCGCTGGAGGTCTGGTTGGTGTCGCCGCGAATAAAGCCGATCCGCCGATGGCCTGCTGCGATCAACCGGGCCGTCATGCCGCGCGCCGCGTCACAGTCGTCGATGGTCACCGAATGGACGCCCGGCGGCGGTGCGCCTGTCGCCACCACCACCGTCGGCAGACCCAGACCTTCGATCAGCCGGATCAGTCTGGGATCGTCGCACAGGGGCGCAGGCAGGATCACGCCATCTACGCCCCGATTTTCCAGTCGCGCGGCGATCTGGTGCAGCGCCATGGCAGGATCGCACTGCTCGACGATCAACTGGGCGTCGCTCAGGCTGGCCTGCTTCAGACTTCCCAGAAGAAACTCACTGAGATAGGCGGCGCTGGGATTGCTGTAGAGCAGCACGATGCGCAATGGGCCCGCGCCTGCCAGACTGCGAGCAGCAGCGTTCGGCACATAGTCGAGACTGGTGATCGCCGCCAGAACCCGCTCGCGTGTCAGCACCTTGACGCCGGGTTCCTTGTTGATGACGCGCGACACGGTCATCGACGACACGCCGGCAAGACGCGCAACATCGCTGAGATTGGTCCCCGGCTTTGCGCGACGCGATATCTTGCCGATCAAGCGAAACCCTCCCTTCGGTCAGCCCGGCAAAATGCCCCGTGACACCTTGTCGGGCAGTTACCAGCCGTCCCGAGGGGGATGCAAACCCTATTGCCGATGCCGCAGGCAAGGCTTGCATTGGAAATGATGTTAGCGCTAACTTTGATTCGCATCGAACATGCGGCGCCAAGAGAGGCGGCTGACCGGCCTGGCGCGGCCTGAAGCGTCGGCCCAACTGACAGACAGCCGGTGAAACGACCATGTATCTGGGCATTGATATTGGCACTTCCGGCGTCAAGGCGGTGCTTGTGGACGAGGACGGTGCGGCAGCGGCGCAGGCCAGCGCGCCGCTCAGCATATCCCGTCCGCATCCGCTCTGGTCCGAACAGGACCCCGACGACTGGTGGCGCGCAACCGACGTCGCAGTCCGTGCCCTGGACGCGGGTCTGAGATCCGGCGTCAAGGCGATTGGCCTTGCTGGCCAGATGCATGGCGCCACGGTGCTGGACCGTCGCGATCGGCCGCTACGTCCGGCCATATTGTGGAACGACGGCCGCAGCATGGACGCCTGCCAAGAGCTCGAAGCCGCAGTTCCAGAGCTTGGCGAGGTGACGGGCAATCTAGCCATGCCGGGCTTCACAGCGCCGAAACTGGTCTGGCTGCGCGAGCATGAGCCGGAACTGTTCGCCCGGATCGAAAGCGTGCTTCTGCCCAAGGACTATGTCCGTCTGGTGATGACCGGCGACAAGGCCTCGGACATGTCTGACAGCGCAGGGACCCTGTGGCTGGACGTCGCCCAGCGACGCTGGAGCGACGCCCTGCTGGCCGCCTGCGGTCTCAGCGCCCGCCACATGCCCGCCCTGTTCGAGGGCAGCCAGATCACGGGCCTGCTGCGCGGCGAGATCGCCGCCCAATGGGGCATGGGCGCGGTTCCGGTGGCCGCAGGCGGCGGGGATAACGCCGCTGGCGCGGCGGGCGTCGGCGTGGTGCGGTCTGGCGACGCCCTGTTGTCGCTGGGCACCTCGGGCGTCATCTTTGCGGCGAGCGATTCCTATCGCGCCAATCCCGCGCGCGCGGTTCACGCCTTTTGCCACTGCCTGCCCAATCTGTGGCACCAGATGTCGGTACATCTGAGCGCTGCATCGTGCATCGACTGGGCCGCCGCGTTTCTCAAGACAGACGGCCCTGCCGCGGTGTTCGAACTGGCGGCTCAGTCAGGCCCGGCCAGCGGACCGGAACTGTTCCTGCCCTATCTGTCAGGCGAGCGCACGCCGCATAATGATCCACGCCTGCGCGGAGGCTTTCTGGAACTCAGCCACGACACCACCGGGCCAAGACTGGCTGAGGCCGTGCTCGAAGGCGTGGCCTTCGCCTTGGCGGACGGACTGGACGCGCTGAAGGAAGCCGGAACCCCGATCGACGCCCTCAGCGTCATCGGCGGCGGCGCCCGCTCCGCCTATTGGGGCAGGATCATCGCCGCTGCGCTGGACACGCCGCTGCACTATCTGGATGGCGGCGAGGTGGGTCCGGCGCTGGGCGCGGCCAAGCTTGCCCATCTGGCGACCTCAAGCGCCGCCGCCTCAGACATCTGCGGTCGCCCCCGCATCACCGCCACGGTGCAGCCTGATCCCGATCTGGTCGATCGACTGGCTGACAAGAAACTTGCCTTCCGCAGCGCCTTTCGCGGCGTCGCCCAACTGAGAGGAACGCCATGACCACCGACTATTTCGCGTCGTTCGACACGATCACCTATCAGGGTCCAGACGCTCGCGACGATCTGGCCTATCGCTGGTACAACAAGGATCAGATCGTTCTGGGCAAGCGGATGGAGGACCATCTGCGCTTTGCTGTCTGCTTCTGGCACACATTCTGCTGGCCGGGCAGCGACGTTTTCGGCGCAGGCACGTTCGAGCGACCGTGGCAGAGCCTGGCCAATGACGCCCCGGCCGCCGCCGCCAAGCGCGCCGCCGCCCTCTCCTTCATCGAAAAGCTGGACCTGCCCTTCTACTGTTTCCACGATGTGGATGTCATGGCGCCCGCAGAAACCGCTTCAGAGTTTCAGCGCAGCCTGGGCGCGGCGGTGGATCACCTGGAAGCCTTGCAGAGCCAGCATGGCCGCCGCCTGCTGTGGGGCACCGCCAACCTGTTCGGCCATCCGCGCTATGCCGCGGGCGCCGCGACCAGCCCGGACCCGGAGGTCTATGCCTGGGCCGCGTTTCAGGTGCGCGGCGCGCTTGAGGCCACCCAGCGTCTAGGCGGCGCAAACTATGTGCTGTGGGGCGGACGCGAGGGGTATGAGACCCTGCTGAACACCGATCTTGCGCACGAGCAGGACAATTTCGGCCGGTTCCTGTCGCTGGTGGTCGAGCACAAGCACAAGATCGGCTTCAAGGGCGCGATCCTGATCGAACCCAAGCCTCACGAGCCGACCAAGCACCAGTACGACTTCGACACGGCCACCGTTTACGGCTTCCTGAAGCGTTTTGGTCTGGAGAAGGAGGTCAAGCTCAATATCGAAGCCAACCACGCCACCCTGTCCGGGCACACCTTCGAGCATGAGATCGCCATGGCGTCCGCCCTGGGCGTGTTCGGCTCCATCGACGCCAACCGCGGAGATCCCCAAAACGGCTGGGATACCGATCAGTTTCCCAACTCGTCCGAGGAACTGACCCTGGCCATGATCGAGATCATCCGCGCGGGCGGCTTCTCCACCGGCGGGTTCAATTTCGACGCCAAGGTGCGCCGTCAGAGCCTGGACGCGGTTGACCTGTTTCACGGCCATATTGGCGGTGTCGACGCCGTGGCGCGCGGTCTGTTGCGCGCCGCCGCCATCATCGAGGATGGGCGCCTCGACGCTTTCCGCGCGGAACGCTATAGCGGCTGGACTGGCGAACTCGGCCAAGCCATCAATGGCAAGTCAGCCAGCCTGGCGTCCGTGGCCGATCTGACCCTCTCCCGAAACCTGACGCCCAAGCCCCGCTCCGGCCGTCAGGAATGGCTTGAAAACCTTGTCAACCGCTTCTGAGAGTATCGCAGAGTGACTTTGGAACTGGGCGTCGGCGACTACAGACTGGTTCTGACGCCCGAGCGGGGCGGATCTGTCGAGCGCTTCGACTGGCGGGACATGCCCATTTTCCGACCGACCAACGGGCCAGGCCCATTTGATCTGGC
>CAIOJR010000138.1 GCA_903858685.1 uncultured Caulobacterales bacterium
ACGACCGCGACCTGCGCGCCAACTATATTGACCGCATCTACGACACCTATATCGATGAGGAAGAGCTCCAGAACTGCGACCACACCATTCTGGAAATCGCCAACAGCCTGGAGCCGCGCCCCTATTCCTCGCGCGAATTCATCTGGGAAATGGGCAAATGGCTGGCCGCGGGCAATGCAAAGAAGCCCGGCTCCCTGATCCAGACCGCCTATGAAGAAGGCGCGCCGATCTTCTGCCCGGCCTTTGTGGACAGCTCTGCGGGCTTTGGCCTGGTCAAGCATCAGGTGGAGCGCGCCAAGGCAGGCAAGCCCTATATGTGCATCGACGCCGTGGCTGATTTCCGTGAACTGACCGACATCAAACTGGCGGCGGGCGCGACCGGCCTGTTCATGGTCGGCGGCGGCGTCCCCAAGAACTTCGCGCAGGACACCGTGGTCTGCGCCGAGATTCTGGGCCACGAAGCCGAGATGCACCGCTACGCCGTGCAGATCACGGTCGCCGATGTGCGCGACGGCGCCTGTTCTTCCTCCACCCTGAAGGAGGCCTGTTCCTGGGGCAAGGTTGACGTGACCTATGAACAGATGGTCTTCGCCGAAGCCACGACCGTGGTTCCCCTGATTGGCTCTGACGCCTATCACCGTGGCGGCTGGAAGCTGCGCGAGAAGCGCCGCTGGCAAAAGCTGTTCGGCAAGTAGGCCGCATATCGGAGGCGCCTGAAGCGACATGTCGTTCAAGATTGAACACCGCATCGGCGTCAGGGCGCCTCCGGAAACGGTGTGGGAGATCCTCTCCGACCTGCAGGGCTGGTCCGCCTGGAACCCGCTCTACACCTCGGTGGACGGGGCCTTGAAGATTGGCGCAAAGCTCAGCGTCAATCTGGTGATCCCGGGCAATCCGCCCGAGGTCATCACGCCGGTGATTCTGGACTGGGTGCCGCATATGCAACTCGCCTGGCGCCTGAAGGCGGTCGGTGGTCTGGTCAAGACCCTGCGCTATATGGAGATCGAACCCCTCGCCGACGGCGCGGCGTCGGTCTTCTCCCACGGCGAAAGCTTCGAAGGCCTGGCCGCCGACTTCATGCCCAAGGCGCTGCGCAAACAGATCAAGCAGGGCTTCATCATGATGAGCCAAGCCCTGCAGACCGAGGCGCATCGGCGGATGGGCGTGGAATTGACCGAGGGCTGAGGTGGCGTCGCGCCCGCGCGCAGTCTATATCAGCTTTCTGTGTTCAAGCTCGTCAGGCCCTATAGTGATCGACGACCTCTACTCCTCCCGGATCCTCGGCCTTGCGGCGAACATGCCTCATGGCGGGCGCCTTGTTGCGCCCCAGGCGACGTCGGAGAAAACCGCCAAGCTGTGCGGCAGCACGGTCATTGTCGATCTGTCGCTGGATGAAGAGGGCCGGGTTGCGGCCTTTGCGCAGGATGTGCGGGCCTGCGCTCTGGGCCAGGCCAGCGCCGCCGTGCTGGGCGCGGCCGTGATCGGCGCAACCGCCCTTGAGATCGATTCCGCGCGTGACGCCCTGCGCGCCATGTTGAAATCCGGCGGTCCGGCGCCAGGCGGTCGGTTCGCAGATCTGGCCGTACTCGCGCCCGTGCAGGACTATCCCGCGCGTCACGCCTCGACCCTGTTGGCGTTCGAAGCGGCGAGCGATGCGGCCCGACACGCCCTCGGCGCGCGAACTAGCCCCGCCGTCGCGGGTTGATCCTGCCTCTTCGCAGGTGCAATAACAGGTTCGCCACCTTCAACCCGGCGTCGGCATGAAACTCTATCCCACAGGCGTCAAGCTGGCGCATCGCGCCTACAAGCTTGGGCTGTCGCCGCTGATCGGACGGCAATGCCGCTTTCTGCCGACCTGTTCGGACTATGCGGCGCAGGCCCTGATCATTCACGGCCCCTGGCGCGGCGCGGCTTTGGCCGCACGTCGTCTGTGTCGTTGCCATCCATGGGGCGGATCAGGTTATGATCCAGTGCCCCCTCAAGAGCCGCCTTCGACGAATAAGCCGGCCAAGGACCTACAAGCTTATGATTGAACTGCAATTTCCCGACGGCGCCGCCCGCAGCTATGAAGATGGCGTGACCGGACGCGCGGTCGCCGAAAGCCTGTCCAAATCTCTGGCCAAGAAGGCCGTGCTGATTCGCCTGGACGGCGAGCTTCGTGATCTGGACCGCGCCATCGAGGCGGGCGGCAAGATCGAGATCCTGACCCGCGACCACCCCGACGCGCTGGAGACCATTCGCCATGACGCCAGCCACGTCATGGCCCAGGCTGTGCAGGAACTTTTTCCCGGCGTCCAGGTGACCATCGGCCCGGCCATCGAGGACGGCTTCTATTACGACTTCGCCCGCGATGAGCCCTTCAGCCTGGACGATCTGGTCAAGATCGAAGCCCGGATGAAGGACATTGTGGACCGGGACGAAAAGCTGGTCCGGGAAGTATGGGAACGCGACGCCGCCATCGCCCATTTCAAGGAGATTGGCGAGGCGTACAAGGCCGAGATCATCTCTGACCTGCCCGTGGATGAGACCATCACCGTCTATCGCCAGGGGTCGTGGAAGGACCTGTGCCTTGGTCCCCACCTGCCCTCGACCAGACATGTCGGCAAGGCGTTCAAACTGACCAAGCTGGCGGGCGCCTATTGGCGCGGCGACCACCGCAACGCCCAGCTTCAGCGCATCTATGGCACGGCCTGGGCCTCCGAGGACGACCTGGCCGCCTATCTGACGCGCATCGAAGAGGCGGAAAAGCGCGACCACCGCCGCATCGGCAAGGCGCAGGACCTGTTCCACATCCAGGAAGAGGGTCGGGGCATGGTCTTCTGGCACCCCAGGGGCTGGACGCTCTGGCGCACCATCGAGGCCTATATGCGCCGCAAGCTGGATGCGGCGGGCTATGTGGAGGTCAAGACGCCCCAGGTGCTGGACCGCACCTTCTGGGAAAAATCGGGCCACTGGGAGAAATACCGACCCAATATGTTCGTCTGCGAGACGGTGGAGGACGAGGTCCTGTCGCTCAAGCCGATGAACTGCCCCGGTCACGTGCAGATCTTCAATTTCGGTCAACGCTCCTATCGCGACCTGCCGCTACGCATGGCCGAATTCGGCGCGTGCCATCGCTATGAGCCCTCCGGCAGCCTGCATGGCCTGATGCGCGTGCGCGGCTTCACGCAGGACGACGCCCATATCTTCTGCCGCGAAGACCAGATCGAGGACGAGACGGAGCGCTTCGTGCGTCTGACGCGCACCATCCACGCCGATCTGGGCATGACCGCCCACCACATCGCGCTCGCCACGCGGCCGGAAATCCGCGCGGGCAGCGACGCCTTCTGGGACAAGGCCGAAGCGACCCTGCTCAGCGCCTCACGCAAGGCGGGCGTGGAGCCGGTGATTGCGGAAGGAGACGGCGCCTTCTACGCCCCCAAGCTCGACTTCATCGTCAAGGACGCCATAGGGCGCACCTGGACCTGCGGCACCTTGCAGCTGGACTATGTCCTGCCGGAGCGGCTGGGTGCGGAATATGTGGCGGAGGACGGCTCAAAGCAGCGTCCGGTCATGCTGCACCGGGCCATTCTGGGCTCGTTCGAGCGGTTCCTGGGGATTTTGATCGAGAATTACGGCGGCGCCTTCCCCATCTGGCTGGCGCCGGTGCAGGTTGTCATCGCCACGATCACATCAGATGCGTCTGACTATGCGCAAGACGTTGCGCGTCAGTTTGAAGCCCAGGGCTTGCGCGTCGAGGTTGATCTTCGTAACGAAAAGATCAATTACAAGGTACGTGAACATAGTCTGGCCAAGATTCCCGTTATAGCCGTCATTGGACGAAAAGAAGCGGAACTGGGTCAGGTGGCTTTGCGCAGGCTTGGTTCAACGGATCAGACGATTTTGCCCACCGCGGAGGCGGCCCGGTTTCTCTGCGATGAGGCGACGCCGCCGGACCTTAAACAAAGACCCGTTGACTGATGAACTCTCCCGCCCGCGCTCTGTCGACACAACTGTCTGAAGAGTTGTCCCTGCGTTCCAAACGCAAGGTGGACATCAGCCTGGTCATGGTTGTCTATCGCACGGGGCCGGCGCTGAAGGAGAGCATCCAGCGGGTGCTGGCGGATCCCCTCACCGATGAGTTCGTGATCGTCGACAACGGCTCCACGTCCGAAGAAATGCAATGGATCGACGCCGCCGCGGCCCGCGACGACCGGGTCACTGTATTACGCGGTCAGGACAATGTGGGCTTTGCGCGGGGCGCCAATATGGGAGCTCGCGCTTCTCATGGACGGGTTGTTGTGTTCATCAACCCGGACGCCTTTCTGCAGGACGGCTGCCTCGCCTCGCTGGCGGCAGGCGTGGCCATAGGCCCGTGGCCCTGTCTGGTGGGGGCGCGCGTCCTCAATCCGGACGGCACCGAGCAGCGTGGCGCGCGACGGGGCGAAGTGACGCCCGTGACCACCCTGTTCAGCCTGTTGCGCCTGTCACATCATATGGCCGCGCTGCGTCGATTTGAAATTCACCATGAAACAGACCCGACGCCGGATGGACGACTACGGGTTCCCACCATTTCCGGCGCCGGCTTCGCCATGACCCGCGTTGATTTCGACAGGATCGACGGATTTGACGAGGGCTATTTCCTCCACGTGGAGGATATCGACCTGTGCTGGCGCGTTCGCCGCATGGGGGGAGCGGTGTGGTTCGATCCGGGCGCCACCGTGATCCATCTGGGGTCGACGAGCCGCACCCATCCGGTCAAGGTGGAGTTCTGGAAGGGTGTTGGCCTCGTGCGATATTTCCGCAAGCGGGCCGATAATCCGGGTCGGTTTCTCTTGGCGAACCTTCTTGCCCCGGCCATTATCGGGGCCTCGCTGTTTCGCGCCATCTTTCTGATCCGACGCCGCCCCGCCAGCGCGGACTGACACGAGGCTCGCCCAGATCGAGCGGTCTTCGATCAAGCGGCGCGAAGCTTGCGGCCCATCATCAGCGCGCCAAGGATCGAGCCGAGGACCAAGGGCAGTTCCGCACGCTCCACCACCCGGTCCACCATGCCCTTTTCCACCAGATATTCCGACCTCTGGAAGCCGGGCGGCAGGGTTTCACGAATCGTCTGCTCGATCACACGCGGACCGGCAAAACCGATCAGGGCGCCGGGTTCGGCCAAGTGCACATCTCCCAGCATCGCGTAGGAGGCCGTGACGCCGCCGGTCGTGGGGTCTGTGAGCACCACAATATAGGGCAGCTTGGCCCGACGCAGTTCCTGAATGGCCAGGGTGGTGCGCGCCATCTGCATCAGGCTCAGCGCGCCTTCCTGCATGCGTGCGCCACCGGCCGCGCAATAGGCGACATAAGGAACCTCGCGCTCCAGAGCGGCGCGGGCGCCGGCAATGAAGGACTCCCCCGCACCCATGCCCAAAGATCCGCCCATAAAGGCGAAGTCCTGCACCATGACCACGGCCGGAACCCCGCGAATGGCGCCATAGGCCAGAGCCACGGCGTCCTGCTCGCCCGTCGCCTTGCGGGCGGCGGCCAGTCGTTCGGGGTAGGGCTTCTGGTCATTGAACTTCAAAGGGTCCTGCGCAACGGCGGGAACCGGCAGGCTTTCAAAAGCCTCATCGTCAAATGTGTAGCGGAACCGCAGCGGCGGTGCGATGCGCATATGCCGACCCGCTGGCGTCACCCACAAGGCGGCTTCCAGATCGGGGCGGTAGATCATCTCACCCGTATCAGGGCATTTGATCCAGAGATTGTCCGGGGTCTCGGCGCGTCGGGCGACAAGATTGCGCACGCCCGGTGCAATCTTGGCCAGCCAGCCGGCGCCCCGTGCGGGGCGGGCCGCCTTGTCAGCATGCTTATCGCCAGGCTTTTCGGTCATGGTTCCGGCCAGAGTCCTCATACGGCGCTGTCCGCCAGTCGTGCGGCGTGAACAGCATCCGCCAGCCTAGACGCCTTTACCAGCACCTTGGAAGCCACGCCTTCGTGAGCAGCCAAAGCAAATGCAATTTCTTCAACCAGGGCAGAGCCGACGACCGCCGCATCCGCTACCCTGGCGACCGCCGCGGCGCCTTCAGGCGTCTTGATCCCGAAACCCACGGCGACAGGCAGGCCCGTCGCGGCGCGAACCCGCACCACGGCCGGCGCGACAGAGCCGACATCGGCCGACTTGGCGCCCGTCACACCCGCCACGGAAACATAGTAGACAAAACCCGAGGTGCGACGCGCCACAACCTTGAGCCGGGCGTCGTCCGTCGTCGGCGCGGTCAGACGAATCAGCGCCACGCCTGAGGCGTCCAGCGCGTCCGCCAAAGGATCAGCCTCTTCCGGGGGGCAATCGACGATGATGCAGCCGTCCACGCCCGCCTCGGCGGCGTCAGTGGCGAAGGCCTCGAAACCATAGGTCATGAGCGGATTGAGATAGCCCATCAGGATGATCGGAGTCGCCTGATCGCCCGTGCGGAAACGCCGCACCAGATCGAGGGTCTTGTGCAGCGTCGTCCTGGCCGCAAGAGAGCGCAACGCCGCCTTCTGGATCGGCACGCCTTCCGCCATGGGATCGGAAAAGGGAAATCCGAGTTCGATCAGGTCGGCGCCGGCCGCGGGCAGACCCGACAGGATCTCGAAGCTCTGCTCCAGATCGGGGTCGCCAGCCATGATATAGGCGATGAAGGCCGCGCGGTTCTGGGCCTTGAGAGCGGTGAAGCGAGCGTCGATACGGGCTTTGGTCAAGTCTTGCGGGTCCTTAAGGGGGACAGTCCGTCAGAGGCGACGGCCAAGGTGTTCGGCTACGGTGAAAATGTCCTTGTCCCCCCGGCCGCACATATTCATCAGCACGATCCCGTCGGGGCCAAGCTCCCGTGCGATCTCCCCCACACGGGCAACCGCATGGGCGGGCTCAAGGGCGGGAATGATGCCCTCAAGCTCGGCGCAGAGTCGAAACGCGTCCAGGGCCTCTTCGTCTGTTGAAGAGACATAGGTCGCACGACCCACATCGTGCAGGAAGGCGTGCTCCGGCCCGATGCCCGGATAGTCCAGGCCTGCCGAGATGGAGTGGGCGTCGATGATCTGGCCATCGTCATCCTGCAACAGATAGGTCTTGTTGCCGTGCAGCACGCCGGGTCGGCCGCCGGTGAGGGAGGCGGCATGCGCCCCGGTGGGGATGCCGTGACCCGCCGCCTCAACCCCGATCAGGCGCACGCTTTCATCCGCCAGAAAGGGATGGAACAGACCAATCGCATTGGAGCCGCCGCCGATGCAGGCCACCACTGCGTCAGGCAGGCGACCTTCCATCTCCAGCATTTGCGCCCGCGCCTCGATCCCGATCACAGACTGGAAATCGCGCACCATGGCCGGATAGGGGTGAGGACCCGCCGCCGTACCGATCAGATAATATGTGTCCTCGACATTGGTCACCCAGTCGCGCATGGCCTCGTTCATGGCGTCCTTCAGGGTGCCGGCGCCGGAGGTGACCGGCCGCACCTCCGCGCCCAGAAGGTTCATGCGAAAGACGTTGGGCTTTTGCCGCTCCACATCTGTGGCGCCCATATAGACCACGCAGGGCAGGCCGAAGCGGGCGCAGACTGTCGCCGTGGCCACGCCGTGCTGACCGGCCCCTGTCTCAGCGATAATGCGCGTCTTGCCCATCCGCATGGCCAGCAGAATCTGGCCCATGCAGTTGTTGATCTTGTGCGCGCCGGTATGGTTCAATTCATCGCGCTTGAAATAGATCCTGGCGCCGCCGAAATACTGGGTCAGGCGCTCGGCGAAATAGAGTGGCGAGGGCCGGCCCACATAGTGGGTCATATAGCCGCCAAGCTCTGCGTGGAAGGCGGGGTCGGCCTTGGCGGCCGCATAGGCCTGGTCAAGATCGAGCACCAGCGGCATCAGCGTCTCGGCGACGTAACGGCCGCCATAGTCGCCAAACCGGCCATTGCTGTCGGGATAGGAGTCCCAGTTGTTGGGGGGGCTTGTCGCGTTCACCAAGATGCGCCTTCAGCGTCCTAAATGTGCCCGGCCTGTCGGACCGCGTCCAGAAAGGCCGAAATCAAAGAGGCGTCCTTATACCCGGGGGCGCGCTCCACGCCAGAGGAAACGTCCACAAGGGGCGCATGTGTCGTCCTCAATGCATCAAACACATTGCCGGGATTGAGTCCGCCCGCCAGAAACCAGGGCTGGTCGCGCGGTATGGCGGCGGCGACCGACCAGTCGAACGCCACGCCATTGCCGCCCGGCAGCACCGCGCCCTTCGGCGCCTGGGCGTCATACAGGA
>CAIOJR010000139.1 GCA_903858685.1 uncultured Caulobacterales bacterium
CGGGGCGCCCATGTCGGCCTTGGCGAAATGGTCACGGCGGCGGTGGATGAGATCGAGGCGCAGGAAGGCTTCTACAGCCGGTTTCAACCCCTCCGGAAGGCGGCGGCTATTGGCCCCGTGCTGATTGTTGTGGTGGTCGCTCTGGCCAGTCCAGTCTGTGCGCTCATCATGGTGACGACCCTGGTTCCTCTGGTCATCATCCTGGCCTTTGTGGGTTCGTCGGCCAGACAGGCGTCCGACCAGCAGTTCGAAGCTCTTGAGCGTCTGTCCGCCCGCTTCATGGACCGGGTTAGGGCCCTGCCGCTCATTCTCGCCTTTCAGGCGGAGGCGGCGTCGGTCAATCAGGTGAAAGCGGCGGCGCAGTCGGTCAGCGTTCGGACCCGGTCCGTGCTGCAGGTGGCGTTTTTGTCCTCCGCCGCGCTGGAGCTGTTTTCAGCCCTGTCGGTGGCTCTGGTGGCCGTCTATTGCGGCTTTCGCCTGCTGGGGCTTTTCCCCGTTCCGGTTCCTGAAGCCATGGATCTGCAAAGGGCGCTCTTTTGCCTGGCCCTGGCGCCGGAATTCTACCTGCCCCTGAGGCGACTTGCTGCGGCCTATCATGACAAGCAATTGGGAGAGGCGGCGGCCGTTCGGGCCCAGAAGCAGCAACCGGTCCAAAGACCGTCAAGCCAGGGGACGGTTCTGGACCATGCCCCCGCACTCAGCTTCCACCATGCCTGCATCGCCTATGACGCGGGCGCCCAGGTGGGGCCGTTTTCCTTTGTCGCAGAGGCCGACCAGATCACCGTGCTGGTCGGCGACAGCGGGTCGGGAAAGACCAGCCTTCTGAAGGCTTTGCTGGGTCTTGCTCCCGTTGCGTCCGGAGAGGTGCGGCTGGATGGTCGTGACCTGCCGGAGGGGTTGGCGGCGTCCATCGCCTGGGCGGGGCAGGCGCCCGTCATCCTGCCGGCCTCGCTGGCGGACAATATTGCCCTTGCGGATCGCACAGCCAGCCGGGCCCAGGTGCTTGCGGCGGCGCAATGGGCGGGGCTGCAAGGGGTGATGGCCAGCCGACCGGGCGGACTGGATACATGGCTTGATGAGCGCGGCTCCGGACTGTCCGGCGGAGAGCGTCGCCGTATTGCTCTGGCGAGGGCCCGGCTCAAAACCTCTGCGGTCCTGTTGCTGGATGAGCCCACATCGGACCTCGATCCCGTGGCCGAAGCCGAATTCATCCCCCTGATCCGCCAGCTTGCCGAGGGGCGCACGGTCATTCTGGCGACCCATTCGGAGGCGGTGGCGGCGCTGGGGCGCAAGGTGGTGCGGCTATGAGCGCCAAGACCTCCTGGACCCGGGAATGGCTGAAGCGCCTGAGGGCGGAGCATCGATGGATGCTGCTGGCGGCGGGGCTGGCGGCGGCTGTCACCACGGGCGGATCCGTGCTGCTGCTGGGCCTGTCCGGCGGCTTCATCGCTGGCGCAGCTGTGGCTGGAGCGGGCGGCGTGGCGGCGGTGACGGCGTTCAACTATCTTCTGCCCAGCGCCGGCATTCGCGCCCTGGCCATCGTGCGCACAGCCGGTCGATATGGGGAGAGACTGGCGAGCCATACGGCGGCGCTGGAGGCCATGGCGGCGCTGCGCGCGGGCCTGTTCCAGAGGCTGGTGTCTGCGCCGCCCGAGGCCGCCATGGCGGTTTCCAATGGTCAGGCCTCAGCCCGCCTGGTGCA
>CAIOJR010000140.1 GCA_903858685.1 uncultured Caulobacterales bacterium
GGCATGGCGCTGACCGAAGCTCTGGGCATCTTCGCCCTCGTGATCGCCTTCATCATCCTGTTCGTGAAGGTCTAAGACCCTAGCCATGGCCGAAGCCTCCGCAGAGCATACGGCGACCACGGAAGCCCCCGCTGGGGGCTCCGGCGGTATGCCGCAATTTGACTTCGCGGTCTGGCCCGGCCAGATCGCGTGGGCCCTGATCATCTTCGTCGGCCTGTATGTGGTTCTTTCCCGGGTGCTTCTGCCCCGGGTGAAGGTGGCCATGGATACGCGTGCGGCGAAGATCAATGGCGACATGGAGGAGGCCCGGCGCCTTCGCGACGAGGCGCAGGCTCAGGCCGCCGCCGCGGCCCGCGAGATCGCTGAAGCCCGCAGCCGCGCCCAGCGCACGGCTGTGGAGGCCAAGGCCAGATCCGCAGAAGAGGCCAAGGCGCGTCAAGGCGCGCTGGAAGCTGAACTGAACGCCAAGATCGGCGAAGCTGAAACCCGGATCAGGGCAAGCCGCGATGCGGCCATGGAAAACGTCCGCGGCATCGCCGCTGATACTGTGGCGGCCATTGCGGAAAAGCTGACCGGTGTCGCCTCAAGCGCCGAAGACGTGGAGGCAGCGCTCAACGCCGTCTCCACTTCGAACTGAGGGGCCTGACAGATGGAACTTCTCACCCATCTTCTGCATGAAGACGAAACATGGGTCGGCATTGGCCTGCTGCTGTTCTTCGTGCTTGTTGTCTATCTGAAGGTGCCGGGCGCAGCCGCCAAGGCGCTGGATGATCGCTCCGCCAAGATTCAGGCGGCGCTGGACGAAGCCCAGACCCTGCGTGACGAGGCGACGGCCCTGCTCAACTCCCTGCGTCAGCAGCGGGCGGAGACGGAACGTCAAGCGGCGGACATGATCGCATCGGCTGAGGCCGAAGCTCAGCGGCTGGTCGCGGAAGCCAAGGCCAAGCTGGAAGAGCAGATCGTGCGTCGCACGGCCCTGGCCGACCAGCGCATCAAGCTGGCCGAACAGCAGGCGGCTCAGGATGTGAAGTCTGCGGCTGTGGAGCTGGCGGCTCAGGCAGCGGAAGTTTTGCTGGCGGCGCGCCTGTCCGGCAAGAAGTCCGACCCGCTGGTTGACGCCTCGATCGCGGAAATCGCCACGCGCCTGCAATAAGGCTGCAGTTGCAGAGTGTGGCGCAAGCCATTGAATTAAAACGCCCTTGAAGCTTGCTCTTCAAGGGCGTTTTCCTGTCTGGCGCTGCAGCAAGGGGTCAGAAGCTCGCCTTCACCCTTTCAAGGGCGGAGCGCATGGCTTTCAGTTGTTTGTCGATCTCGGCCATGGTCCGGTTCAGCGCGCCTTCATCGTCGCGCCAGACCAGCAGGATGCGCAGCCAGACCGCCGTCAAGGCGGCCATCCGGGCGGCGCCCTTCAGCCCGCCCGTGTCAATGCCAGCGGCCTCCAGCAGTGCGCGACTGGTGCGGGGCAGGCGGGGACCAAGGGCTGTCAGCCCTTCAGCGCGGCCAATGGCGACCAGCGCCGCGCGATGCGGCTCCATGGCCTCGAGCCGCGCCATGACGCATTCGAACAACCGATCATGCACGTCGGCGGCGGGTTCCAGCTCCGCCGTGGCCAGAGCCGCACGATCAAATCGGTCTGCAATGCGCTGCAATAGCGCGGTCTTGCCCGGCGCCTTGGCATAGAGCTCGGCGAAGGTCAGGCCGGAAGCCACGGCGATATCGCGCAGGGATATTTCCGACCATGGCCGGTCCGACGCAAGCGACAGGGCCGCCTCTGCCGCCTTGTCCAGCAGGTCAGTGCTCGGTGCTGAGGTTACAGTCTCGACGGTCATGGGCGGCTCCTGATCTTAGCTTCAGCTAGTAAGCCGGGTGCAGCGCGACAAGACGTGCGCCGATTATTCCACAGGTTCGCAGTCCAGGCGTTCCACCCGCCCGTTTTCCAGGCGGAAAATGGCGTCCTGAGGCACGTCCAGCATCAGGGCGTCGGCTTTCGACATCTGCGCAAAGGCGCCCCGGATCAGGCGTCCAGTGACGCCGTGGCTGACCACCACCATCCGCCTGTCGGGCGGTGTGGGCAGATCGCTCAGCCAGTCGCTGACGCGGCCCATCAAGTCTTCATAGGTCTCCCCGTTCGGGGCGCTGAAAGGCCAGTCCCCGCTGGCGAACAGGGCCGGATGGGCCGCTGCGACCTCGCGTCGTGGGAGGCCGCTCCAGTTGCCGACATTGATCTCCTTAAGCCGGTCGTCGAATGCGACCTCCACGCCGAGTCGATCCGCGATGATGCGGGCCGTGTCGCGGGCCCGCCGCAGCGGGCTGGCGACAACCCGCCAGGGCGGGGCCGGGTCGCGTCGGGTGAGGTCGTCGATCAGGCAGGCCATAGCCTTAGCCTGGGCAATCCCGAGCGGCGTCAGGTCGGACTCCATCCAGCCCTGCAGGCGACCGGATTGGTTGAAGGCGGTCTGACCGTGGCGGCACAGATAGATCATCCCAGTTCCGCCGCCCTCGCCACCGCAGCCGCGACCGCGCGTGTCATGAGGAGGTCGAGTCCGGCCTCGCCTGTCAGCACCCTCAACGCCGCCTCTGTCGTGCCGCCGGGGGAGGTCACCTGTTTGCGCAGTTCGGCAGGCTCAAGCGGGCTCTGATCCATCAGCGCGGCGGCGCCGATGACCGTGGCGCGGGCCAGCGTACGGGCGGCGTCTGGCGACAGGCCTGCTGTCACGCCGGCGCTCGCCATGGCCTCGACCAGGGCGTAGAGATAGGCCGGACCGGAGCCGGACACCGCCGTTGCCGCGTCCATCAGGGCTTCATCGGTTAGATCCACTACCTTCGCCAGAGGCGCAAACAGAGCCCGCGCGCCCGAGCGGGCGGCTTCGGTCGCGGCCCAGATGCTGGCCACGCCCTTGCCCACCGCCACCGCCGTGGTCGGCATCACGCGTGCGACGGGGCGGGGGCTGAAAGCCTCGCTCAGGTCGAGTGCGCCGACGCCTGCAGCGATGGAGACGATGAGCGCGTCTGGCGCCAGGGCCGGCGCATAGTCCTGCGCCGCCGCGCGCCACATCTGCGGCTTCACCGCCAGCACGACCGTCGTTGCGCTTGACCATATTGCCCGGTCCGGGTTCAGAGCCGCGCCCTGGGCGGCGAGCGCCAGCGCCTCCTCGCCGGCATGGGGGTCGATGAGCATGAGATCTGTCGCCGCTATGTGTCCGCCTCGGACCAGTCCGCCCGCAATGGCGGCGCCCATGCGGCCTGCGCCGAGAAAGAGGATGGGGGTCATGGGATCGCCTTGTGGAAGATGCGTCAGCTGCTCTGTTCCTATCGGATCACGCGGCTCACAGGAACAGGCGCCGGACCACTGGCGCAACGCCCATGATGCCCTTAGTTAGAGGCGATGGAAGAGGATCAGGCCCCGCTGGCGCCCGCGCCCCTGGTCGGCATGGAGTTGATCGCCGACGAGGTGAAGCGCCTGCCCGACAGCCCCGGCGTCTATCGGATGCTGGGCGAGGACGCGGAGGTGCTCTATGTGGGCAAGGCCCGCTCGCTGAGAAAACGCGTCACACAGTATGCTCAGGGCCGTTTTCATACACAGCGTATCGCCCACATGGTGCATCTGACGCGCTCCATGGTCTTTGTCACGACAGGGACCGAGACTGAAGCGCTGCTGCTTGAAATCAATCTGATCAAGTCTTTAAAGCCACGTTTTAATGTGCTGCTGCGCGATGATAAAAGCTTTCCGGAGATCCTGATCCGGCGCGATCACGGTGCACCCCAGATCCGGAAGCACCGGGGCGCCCATACGATCAAGGGCGAATATTTCGGCCCCTTCGCCTCGGCCTGGGCGGTCAATCGCACGCTCAACACCCTGCAAAAGGCGTTCCTGCTGAGGTCATGCTCGGACAATGTCTATGAGGGGCGCACGCGGCCCTGCATGCTCTACCAGATCCGGCGCTGCAGCGCCCCGTGCGTCGATCTGATCAGCCTGCCCGCCTATGGCGAACTGGTGGAGGAGGCGCACCTGTTCCTGCGCGGCAAGAGCCGCACCGTGCTGGACCGCCTGTCGCGCGACATGCAGACCGCGTCGGACGCGCTGGAGTTCGAGACCGCCGCGCGTCTGCGCGACCGCATCCGCGCCCTGGCTGCGATCACGGCGGAACAGGTGGTCAATCCGGAGACCATTGACGAGGCGGATGTCTTCGCCCTGCATTCGCAAGGCGGACAGGCCTGCGTGCAGGTCTTCTTCTTTCGCGCGGGTCAGAACTGGGGTAACCGCGCCTATTTCCCGCGCGTGGACAAGGCCGACGAGGACGCCGACATTCTCGACAGCTTTCTGGGCCAGTTCTATGACGACAAGCCCGTGCCGCGGATGATCCTGTTGAGCCACGAGCCGCCCAATATGGCCCTGCTGTCACAGGCTTTCAGCGAAAAGATCGGCCGCAAGGTCGAGCTGAGCGTGCCCCGGCGCGGCGAAAAGCGCGATCTGGTGGACCATGCCCTGACCAATGCCCGTGAGGCGCTGGGCCGCAAGATGGCGGAGGGCTCAGCCCAGACCAAATTGCTGGCGGGTGTGGCTGAAACCTTCGGTCTGGAAAACCCGCCGGAACGGATCGAGGTCTATGACAACAGCCACATCATGGGGACCAATGCGGTCGGCGGCATGATCGTGGCGGGGCCGGACGGCTTCATGAAGTCCCAGTATCGCAAGTTCAACATCAAGAGCACCGAGCTGACCCCCGGCGACGACTATGGCATGATGCGCGAGGTCCTGCGGCGCCGCTTTGCGCGCCTGGTCAAGTCGGAGGATGCGGGCGACGGCGTGGGTCGACCGGATCTGATCCTTGTCGATGGCGGGCAGGGGCAACTGGACGCCGCCCTTGAGGTCGCCGCCGAACTGGGGGTGGAGGACCTGCCCATTGTCGGCGTGGCCAAGGGGCCGGATCGCGATGCGGGGATGGAGCGGTTTTTCATGCCCGGCCGCGCGCCCTTCATGCTCGAGCACAAGTCGCCCGTGCTCTACTATCTCCAGCGTCTGCGCGACGAGGCCCACCGTTTCGCCATCGGCACACACCGGGCCAAGCGCGCGACCGAGTTCACCAGGAACCCTCTGGATGAGATCGACGGCGTCGGCCCTGCCAGAAAGCGCGCTCTGCTGCACCAGTTCGGCTCAGCCAAGGGCGTGGGCAAGGCCAGCATCGCCGACCTGATGAAGGTCGACGGCGTTTCGCAGCCCCTGGCCGAACGGATCTGGGGCGCGTTTAACAAGGGTTGAAAAGAAGGCGCTTCTGGCCCCTTCCACAGCCTCCCTCTCGCCATTTGGCCCTGCACGCCTTAAATGAGGGTCATGAGTCAGGCCCACACCCTTTCCTCTGATCATGCGCGCGACGTTGCTGCGCGCGCGACGGGCCTGGCGCCCGGCGCGCGGGTGGTTGCGGCCATGTCTGGCGGGGTGGATTCAACCGTCACTGCGGCCCTGTTGAAACAGGCGGGCTATGATGTGGTGGGCGTCACATTGCAACTCTACGACCATGGCGCAGCGGTGCAGAAGGCTGGCGCCTGCTGCGCCGGGCAGGATATCCGCGACGCGCGCGCCGCGGCCGAGAAGATGGGCGTGCCCCATTATGTGCTCGACTATGAAAGCCGCTTCCGGCAGGAGGTGATCGAGGAGTTCGCCGACGCCTATCTGCGCGGCGAAACGCCCATTCCCTGCGTGCGCTGCAATCAGACGGTCAAGTTCCGCGATCTGGTGGATGTGGCCCGGGATCTGGGCGCACAGGCCATGGCGACAGGACACTATGTGCGTCGGGTGGAGGGACCGAACGGCCCCGAACTGCACCGCGCCCATGACCCCGCCCGCGATCAGAGCTATTTCCTGTTCGCCACGACGCGGGAACAACTTCAATATCTGCGTTTCCCTCTGGGTGATCTGCCCAAGAGCGCTGTGCGTGAAGCTGCGGCCGGCATCGGCCTGTCAGTGGCGCAAAAGCCTGACAGTCAGGACATCTGTTTTGTGCCGGAGGGCAAGTACTCCACCCTGATCGACAAGCTGCGGCCAAATGTGGTCGGGGCGGGCGATATTGTGCATCTGGACGGCCGGGTGCTGGGTCGGCACGAGGGCGTGACACGCTTTACAGTCGGTCAAAGGCGCGGACTGAACGTGGCGGTGGGCGAGCCCCTGTTTGTCGTCTCCATCAATGCCGAGGCGCGGCAGGTGATTGTCGGTCCGCGTGAAGCGCTCTTAACGCAGAGCCTGACCATGAAAGAAATCAATTGGTTAGGTGATGAACCTGAACTGATGGATGCGGCGCGCGCCGGTCGCGCCGTTCTGGCCCGCGTGCGCTCTACTCGCGATCCGGCTCTGGCCCGGCTGATGATGCTGGACGGTGCGCCCATGGTCGCATTCGACCAGCCGGAAGAGGGCGTCAGCCCTGGTCAGGCCTGTGTGCTCTATGACCCGGACCAACCGACTCGCGTGCTCGGCGGGGGGTTCATCGCCACGACCCGCCGCGCGTTCTGACACTGAAGTCTTCGAGGAACCCGCCATGTCCATGACCGATCGCGATCCCGTTGTCATCGTTTCCTATGCGCGCACGCCGATGGGCGGCTTTCAGGGCGTTCTGTCGGGCGCCCGGTCCACGGCTCTGGGCGCAGCCGCGGTCCAGGCGGCGGTGGAGCGGTCGGGCGCCTCGCCTGACGCTGTGGAGCAGATCATCATGGGCTGTGTCCTGCCCGCAGGCCTGGGTCAGGCGCCCGCGCGTCAGGCGGCGCTGGGCGCGGGCTTGTCTCTGGGCGTCGCAGCCTCGACCGTGAACAAGATGTGCGGCTCTGGCATGCAGGCCGCCATCATGGCGCACGATGCTCTGGCCGCCGAGACGGTGGACGTGATCGTGGCGGGCGGCATGGAAAGCATGACCAATGCGCCCTATGTCATGGCCAAGCATCGCGGCGGCGCCCGGATCGGCCATGATGTCATATCCGACAGCATGTATCTGGACGGACTGGAAGACGCCTATACGCCCGGCAAGCTGATGGGCGCCTTCGCAGAGGATTCCGCTCGCGCCTATCAGTTCACGCGCGAGGCCCAGGACGCCTACGCCATCACCTCGCTGGAACGCGCGCTGGCGGCCCAGAAGACCGGCGCCTTTGATCGCGAGATCACGCCGGTTCAGATCACGGGGCGCAAGGGTGTTGAAACCGTGTGGCTGGATGAACAGCCGCCCAAGGCCGATCCCTCGCGCATTCCCGCATTGAAGCCCGCCTTCGCCAAGGACGGGACGATTACTGCGGCCAACGCCTCGTCCATCTCCGACGGCGCTGCGGCTCTGGTCATGACGCGCGCCTCAGTGGCGAAGAAGCTGGGCCTGACGCCCATCGCCCGGGTGGTCAGCCATGCCGCCCACGCCCATGAGCCCGGCCTCTTCACCACGGCGCCTGTTCCCGCCATGCACAAGGCGTTGAAACGCGCTGGCTGGACGGTGGACGATGTTGACCTGTGGGAGATCAACGAGGCCTTCGCCGTGGTCGCCATGATCGCCATTCAGGAACTGGGCCTCGACCACGCCAGGGTCAATGTGAACGGCGGCGCGACGGCTCTGGGCCATCCCATCGGCGCATCCGGCGCGCGCATTATCACCACCCTGATCGCGGCCCTCCAGAACCGCGGCCTGAAGCGCGGCGTCGCCAGCCTGTGCATCGGCGGCGGCGAGGCGACGGCCATGGCTGTGGAGTTGGTCTGAAGCCCTTATCGGCCTTTACGCGAAAATAACGTCGCCTGTCGCAGGCTGTTCCTACCGCCCTTGGAGCGCTGCATGACCGCACAGACGACATTTGGCCGCCGGGCGCCGGCGCCGGCCCCCGCGGTTCCGACGCGTTTCGTCGCCGCGCCGCGCCCGTCCTCGCCAGCCCCTGATGTGCTCAGGCCGGAAGCGGAAGCTCTGCGCGCTGAGATTCGCGCTGGCCGCGCCGCTTCGGCGGACGCGTTTTCCGACTGGCGCCGTCGCCAGCAGGGGAGAAGGCTGGTCGCCTGGGGTCTTAGCCTCGCCTTCATGGCTCCGGGGGCGCTGTGTTACGTGTTCGAGACGCCGCTGCCCGTCTCCGCAGGGCTGGAGATCATGGGCCTCATCGCCGGCTGGTGGCTGCGTCGAGAGCGCAAACGCTATCTCAAGGACGTCGCCAACTGGCAGGACCCGACCGAGGCTGAGTAGGACGCGCCCCTACTGCGCCGCCAGCAGTTCCGCCTGAACCAGATCGACGCTGACGAGCTGGCTGACGCCGCGTTCGGCCATGGTGACGCCGAACAGTCGGTCCATGCGGCTCATGGTGACGGGATTATGGGTGATGGCGATGAAGCGGGTGCCGGTGCGGCGGCGCATCTCGTCCAGCAGGCGGCAGAAGCGATCGACATTGGCGTCATCCAGCGGCGCGTCCACCTCGTCCAGCACGCAGATGGGGGAGGGGTTGGCGAGGAAGACGGCGAAGATCAGGGCGGTCGCGGTCAGCGCCTGTTCGCCGCCTGACATCAGAGTCATGGCCGCCAGCCGCTTTCCGGGCGGGCAGGCGAAGATCTCCAGACCCGCCTCCAGCGGATCGTCGGACTCCACCAGCCTCAGTTCCGCCTGGCCGCCATTGAACAGGGTCTGGAACAGGGTCTTGAAGCTCTCATTGATCAGTTCAAACGCCGCCAGCAGGCGTTCGCGGCCCTCGCCGTTCAGCTCCTCGATTCCGCCGCGCAGGCGCGAAATGGCGCCGGTCAGGTCGGCGCGCTCGGAACGCATCGCGTCCAGACGCAGGGCGTGTTCGGCGGCCTCTTCCTCGGCGCGCAGATTGACAGCGCCCAGACTGTCGCGGTCCCGTTCCAGGTTGCGCAGCAATTGCTCCGCGCCAGCAGGATCTGCGGGCACCGCCACAGCTTCCTCGGTCATTCGCGCAGCGAGCTGGGCGGGTTCGAGCTTGGTCGTCTCGCGCACCTGTTCAGCCACGGAGGCCAGCTTTTCATGCGCCGCTTCCTGTCGAGCAGAGGCGGCGGCGCGGGCCTCTCGGGCCTCGGATGCGCGCTGTTCTGCGGCCCGGTCTTCACGGTCCGCAGCGGCGGCGGCGGATTCAGCCGCTGTCAGGGCGTCTGCGGCCTTGCGACGGCGGGCCTCCGCCACATTGAACTCATCGAGCAGGCGGATGCGACGAGCGCTGATTTCAGTCGGCAGTTCGGCCGCGCGCTCCAGTTCAGTCTCAGCGCGCGCGCGGTCGCGTTCCAGGTCCAAGACGCGTTGACGTGCGGCCTCGGTGCGGCGGCTCCAGTCCGCCAGGTCGCGGGCCAGCCCGTCCTTGCGCCTTTGTCGACCATCGCGAGCGCGGCGTTCGCCATCGACGGCGCCGCGCGCTTCGGCTTCGGCCTGGCGGGCGCTGGCGGCGCTGGCGCGGGCGTCGGCGAGGGCGGCGTCGTGGGTCGATCCGATTTCCTTGGGCGCTTCGGTCCGGGCCGCCTCAACAGATTGCGCCAGCTGGGCCAGTTCGACTTCGCTGGATGTCAGGGCCTCGCGGGCGGCCTCGGTCTCTGCGGCGAAGCGGGTGATGGTTTCGTCGAGCGACTGGGCGCGCGCTTCGCGTCGGGCGGCCTCGCGAGCGTGGCGCTCCACCTCTTCGCGCGCGACGGATACGGCGCGCTCATACTGGGCGGGCAGGGTGCGAGCGTGGCGCACGGCGGCTTCTGAGTCACGCACCCGGTCGGCGGCGGCGCGATGGGCCACAGCCGCGGCCTCGGTCGAGGGTGTGAGTTGAACGATTTCGGCCTCGACCTCTTCCAGTCGCGCCTTTTGGGCGAGGCGTTTTGCGGCTGGCTTCTCGGCCTCGGCGCGCGCGACAAAGCCGTCCCAGCGCCACAGGTCGCCCTCGCGCGAGACGAGACGCGCGCCGACCGGCAGGCTGGCCTGAAGGTCTGCACCCTCCAGGCGATCCACCAAGGCGGTCATGGCCAGGCGCGCGGCAAGCTCGGGCGGGGCGTTGACCAGGGGCGCAAGCGGTGAAGCGCCCTGCGGCCATTCGCAGCCCTTGGTCTGCGCGCCAGACCAGAAGGACGGTGCGCGCGGGTCAAGCGCGGCGTCCAGATCCTCGCCGAGAGCCGCGGCAAGCGCGGCTTCAAAACCTCGGTCCGGCTTTACCGATTCCAGCGCCGCCGGGTAGCCGGATTTGGCGGCGGGGCGGGTGAGGGCGGCCAGAGCCTGAGCCTCGGTCTTGAGGCGACGTAGCCGGTCGTCCGCCTGACGGGCTTCGTCGCGGGCGTCGCTTTCGGCCATCTGTGCGTCGGCGCGGGCGGCTTCAGCGGCTTCAATGGCGCTGCGCGCCGCGTTCAAGGCGTCGATCGCGGTCTTCAGACGCACTGCGGCGGCTGAGGCGTCGGGGTCTGCGGCGGCGCTCAGGGCGGCGCGGTCAAGCCGGGCCTGATCCAGCGCCCTTTCATTGCGGCCCAGCCGGCTTCTGGCTTCATCGACCCGGCCCTGACCAGCACGAACGGCGCGCTCGGCCTCTTCGATCCGTAAAAGCGCGGCGCGGCGGCGGGCCTGTTCCGCTGCGGCTTCAGAGGCGAGTTTTTCCACCTGAGCATCTGCGGCGGCGCGCGCGGCGTCAGCCGCCTTCAGCGCAGTTTCAAGCTCGGGCAGGCGTTCGGGCGCATTGGCCAGCAGGCGCTCTACGTCCTCCAGTTCGCGCTGCAGCCGATCCAGGGTCGCCGCGGCGTCGTCGACAATCTGGCTCTCGCGCGCCTGGTCATTGCTGATACGGGCGATTTCGCCCTTTAGTCGCGTCACGTCGGCCTGCGCCTGGGCCTCTTCGCGTTCAACACGGTCGCGTTCGATCGTCAGGCGTTGCAGGACGACAGCGGCGATCTGTTCCTCTTCCCGCAAGGGCTTGAGCGCCTCAGTCGCGTTGAGGGCGGCGGCGGTGGCCCCCGTGGCCTGAGCCGTGGCGGCGGCCAGCGTCGCCTCGGCTGCGGTGAGCGCGTGGCGAGCCAGTTCCAGCCCGGCCCGCGCCTCCTCCCAACGCGAGATCATGGCGGCGCCTTGCAGCGCACGGATCTCCGCAGACAGGCGCTTATAGCGCTCCGCCTGCCGGGCTTCGCGCTTCAGGCGGTTCAGCGTGCTTTCCAGTTCCCGGGTCACGTCGTCCAGCCGGTCCAGATTGGCCTCGGCGGCGCGCAGGCGAAGCTCCGCCTCGTGACGGCGGGTGTGCAGGCCCGATACGCCCGCCGCCTCCTCCAGAATGCGGCGGCGGTTGGAAGGCTTGGCCCCGATCAGCTCGGATATCTGTCCCTGACGCACCAGAGACGGGGAGTTGGCGCCGGTGGACGCGTCGGCGAACAGCAGTTGCACATCGCGCGCGCGGGTCTCCACCCCATTGACCCGATAGGTGGAGCCGGCCCCTCGGTCGATGCGTCGCACCACCTCCAGCATGGGGTGGTGATTGAACTGGGCCGGGGCCTTGCGCTCCGTATTGTCAATCTGAAGCAGCACTTCGGCGTGGTTGCGCGCCGGGCGCGTCGAGGCCCCCGCGAAAATGACATCGTCCATGCCTTCAGCCCGCATGGCCTTGGCCGAGGTGGCGCCCATGACCCAGCGCAGGGCCTCCAAAAGGTTGGACTTGCCGCAGCCGTTCGGGCCGACGACGCCGGTCAGTCCCGGTTCAATCCGAAACTCCGTCGCTTCGACAAAGGACTTGAAGCCCGATATGCGCAGCCTCTGGAAGTGCATCGGCGCCGCCGGCCCCCTTCGGACGGATTACTTGCCCGCCTGAGCAGCGGCGATGGCGGCGTCCAGCTTGTCCAGGGAGGTTTCGCCCGTTGCGACCTGCTTGCCATTGACGAAGAAGGTCGGCGTGCCGTCGATCTTGTCGACGTCGACCGCACGCTGGACGCGCTTGCTGACCGCATCGAGGGCGGCGCTGTCATTGAGGCAGGTGTTGAACTGGTCCTCCGTCATGCCCATCGACTTGGCGATGCGCAGATAGGGGGTGCGGAAGTCGCCGGTCTGGAACATTTCATCCTGCGCCCGGAACATCGCCTCGATCACCTGGAAATACTTGTCCTTGCCCGCACAGCGCGCCAGCACGAAGCCAGCGGCGGCGACCGGCGCTGGCGTGGTCAGGAACTCGCGGAAGACATAATGGATCTTGCCATTGTCAATGTACTTGGCGCGCAGGGCGGGAAAGACGTCCTTGTCGAAGCGGGCGCAGTGCGAGCAGGTGACAGACGCATATTCCACCAGGGTGACCTTGGCGTTGGGATTGCCAAGATCCATGTCGCCCTCGGCGCCGGTCTTGGCGCCCTTGTCGCCACAAGCGGCCAGAAGGCTGATGGAGGCGGCGGCGATGGCGAGCGTGCGGACAAGGGTCTTCATCTTCTGTCGGTCCCTGAAGGGTTAATTTAGTATTAATGCGTGATTCCGCCGGGCAGGGCGAGGCTTAGTCCGCGCCCATCCTGTGGAAACAGGTCTTTGCGGTGCGGGGATGGCGCCAATATGTCAGCGCTTGACGTCCTTTGCACTGGTCTGGCGCATCACGGCGCGTCCCAGGCGCAGGAGCGAGGCTTTCAGAGGTCCATCCTCCGCCTCGGCAAGACTCCGGGAGAGTTCAGCCTCTCTGGCGGCGTCCAAAGGGGGCGCGCGACGGCGGGATTTGACCGGCGCCGCCGTCTTGACCGGCCCCTGAATGATCCGCAGCTTGTTGACTGCGCCAGAGCCGAGGAAAAGATTCACGCGCTCGAGTATCTCTGGCGCCTGATGCTGGATCAGGGCGGCGGCGGGGCCGTCCACTCTGATTTCCAGAGCGCCGGGGCCGCCCCCTCTGGGCTTGGTGACCTTGACGGGTTCGGTATGCCGGGCCAGCGTCTCCCCGACGATTTCCTTCCAGCGGGTGATCAGGCCCTGAGCGCCCTGGCCGAACCTGTCTTCGAACGGCTTGAGCGTCTTGACCAGAGAGCGGCCAGCCGTCGGCGGCGGACGGCGCACAGGCTTTGTGCGTCGCCAGGCCAGGATCTCGGCGGCTTCTTTCGCATCGGGCAGGGTGTGGCGAGCCATAGGCCCCTATATAGCTCAATTCATGAAGATGCACGATGGAGGCTGCGTGGACAGGGGCAAGGTCAGGGCGAAATTGCTGGACTGGTACGACGCCAATGCTCGCCATCTGGCCTGGCGCGCGGCGCCGGGGGCGAGACGCCGCTCCGATCCCTATCTTGTCTGGCTGTCAGAGGTCATGCTGCAACAGACGACCGTGCCGCACGCAACGCCCTATTTTCTCGATTTCACCAGGCGCTGGCCGCGCGTGACGGATCTGGCCGCAGCGCCGGACGAGGCGGTCATGGCCGCCTGGGCGGGGCTGGGCTATTACGCGCGGGCGCGCAACCTGTTGAAATGTGCGCGGGCGGTGGCGGCGGATCATGGCGGCGCTTTTCCGGTCACTGAGGCTGGCCTTTTGGCCCTTCCAGGAGTCGGGCCCTATACAGCGGCGGCGGTCGCTGCGATTGCGTTTGACGCGCCCGCAAATGTGGTCGACGGCAATGTGGAGCGGGTCATGTCGCGCCTGTTCGCCGTCCAGACGCCCCTGCCGGACGCCAAGCCCGAGTTGAAGGCGCTGGCGGCGGGCTTTGTCAGCGCTGAACTCTCTCGACATGGCGACTGGGCTCAGGCCCTGATGGATCTGGGCGCAACGGTGTGCAAGCCCCGCAATCCGCTATGCGACGCCTGTCCCCTGTCCGGCGACTGTGCGGCTCGTGCGGGCGGCGCGCCGCAAGCCTATCCTTACAAACGCGCCAAGGCGGTGCGGCCGCATCGTCACGGCGTGGCCTATCTGGCGATCCGGGAAGGGGAGGCGGCTCTCGTCCGCCGACCTGACAAGGGGCTTCTGGGCGGGATGCTCGCCTTGCCGGGAACGGACTGGCGGGAGGCGCCCTTTTCCAGGGAAGACGCGGCCCGACTGGCGCCCCTCGACGCAGACTGGCGGGTTGCGGGCGCGGTTGAGCACGTCTTCACGCATTTTTCCTTGACGCTGGAGGTGTGGCGCGCGGAGGTTTCCGGGACGGGGCCCGGCCTGATCTGGACTCCGCTTGAAGGTGCGGGCGACGGCTTGCCGAGCGTCTTTCTCAAAGCCCTGAGGGCGGGGATTGGCTATGGAAATGGATGAGGCGGCGCCCGTTCAGCCCTTCGGACCCTAGGCTCCAAACCCAACCAGCCTATTGATTTATATTGGCGAAACATGATTCGATTCCTCGAACGGAGGTCGGATCATGTCTTCAGAGTTTTGGCTGAGTGATAAGCAATGGGCAGCCA
>CAIOJR010000141.1 GCA_903858685.1 uncultured Caulobacterales bacterium
CCGCCCCGGGGCGGGTCAAAGAGCCGGGCGCCAATGCCCCCCAGCACCAGATGATCGAACCGGTCCGGATGGTCGATGGCGGCGCCGAGCGCCAGCCGCGCGCCCAGCGAATACCCGATCAGGCTGGCGCGCTGAACACCCCGCGCGTCCATCAGCCTGACGATATCGTCAGACAGGATGCGATGCCCGTAGAGCGAAGGATCGTGCGGGCGCGCGCTTTCACCGTGCCCCCTCAGATCGAGGGCGATGCGCCGCTCCCGCCGCTGGTCAAGCGCCGCGTACCAGCCTGTGCGTTTCCAACCCTCGTGCCGATTGGAGCTGAACCCGTGAACAAGGATCACCGTCCGAAGCTCGGGCGCGCCCGCATCGTCAAAGGCGATCTCCAGCCCGTCCATTATCAGTGTCGCCATGCCCCCTGCCCCGCTTGTTGCTGGATCGCGACGTCACAAACAACCGTTTGAGACGTCCGTCACAATTTCCATTGACGCTAGGCCGCTCGCCCTGGAAGTCAAACCTGTGAGTGAGCGGAACGCCGTTCGCCGTCCTGGAAAGTGACAGATGACACCGACGCTGATGTGGGGCTTGGCCGGGTTCGCGCTGGTGTCTTCGATCACCCCCGGCCCGAACAATCTGATGCTGATGGCGTCGGGTGCGAATTTCGGCCTGAAGCGGACCTTGCCGCACATGGCGGGCGTGTCGCTGGGCTTTGGTCTGATGGTGCTTCTGCTGGGGCTGGGGCTGACAGGCCTGTTCGCCGTCGCGCCGTGGCTCTATGCCGTCATCCGCTGGGCCGGCGCCGCCTATCTTGTGTATCTGGCCTACCGCATCGCGGTCTCATCCAGCATCGGGCAAGGCAAGACCGGCGCGAAGCCCATGACCTTTCTGCAGGCCGCCGCGTTTCAATGGGTGAACCCCAAGGCCTGGGCGATGGCGGTCGGCGCGGTCGCAGCCTATGCGTCGACGGACCATCTGGCGGCCAATGTCGCCCTCGTCGCGTTCATCTTCATGATCGTCAACGCGCCCGCAGTATCGATCTGGGCGGCGTTCGGCGTGGGCGTGCGGCGCTGGCTGGACCGTCCTGTCGCCTTGCGCGCCTTCAACCTGAGCATGGCGGCGCTGCTTCTGCTATCCCTCGCGCCCATGCTGACGAGCCACGCGCCGACCGCGCCCCAAGTCGGCGTGCAGACGCGCCGCTAGCTGAAGGGCCAGATCTTCATGCGCTTGCGCGCCTGGGCCGGGCCAAAGGTGCGCAGGACGTCGGCGCTCATGGGCGACGGCGATGGCGCGCCTTGATCCAACGCGCTCTGCGCCGCTGCAATGGCTGTCAGATTGGTCACGCCCCGCGCGGTGACAGCGGGCGTCAAGACGTGCACGGGCTTCGACATCCCCAGGAGGATAGGCCCGACCATCAGCCCCTCTGACGAGGCGGCGACCAGCGAGAAGGCGATATTGGCCGCATCCAGCGTCGGGTGGATCAGGAGGTTCGCCGTCCCCGTCAGCCGCCCATCCGGCACCAGTCGCTCGCGCAAAGCCTCGGTCAGCGCCGAGTCCCCATGCATCTCGCCATCGACTTCAAGGTCCGGGAAGCGCTCGCGGATCTTCGCCAGCGCCTCGCGCATCTTGCGGGCCGAGGGCGAATGGCTCGCCCCGAAATTGGAGTGGGACAACAGCGCGGCCTTGGGCGCCATGCCGAATCGCCGGACCTCCTCCGCCGCCAGACCGGTCAGTTCGGCGAGTTCGGAGGCGGTCGGATCGTAGTTCACGTGGGTGTCCGCGAAGAACAGCGCGCCGCGGGACAGGATCAGCACCGACATGGCGTAGACCCGGCTGACATCCGCCCGGGTGGGAATGATCGGCAGCACGTCCGTGAAGTGCTTCCACCAGTCGCCGTCCCCGCCCACCAGAGCGCCGTCCACCTGGCCCTCCCGCAGCAGCATCGAGGCGGCGATCGCCGGGTTTGTGCGGAACAGCCGGTCTGCGGATTGAGGCGTCACCCCGCGACGGGCGACCAGCCGCTGGTAGTCCGCAATCAGCTTTGCGACTTCGGCGGTTTCTGAAAAGGGATCAAACAGGTCGACGGTGCGGCCGATCTCCAGCCGCAGCCCCATCTGGGACGCCTTCCGCTCGATCGCTTCCTTGCGTCCGACGAGGACGGGACGCGCCAACCCCTCATCCAGCACCGTCTGCACAGCGCGCAGGACGCGCTCGTCCTCGCCTTCCGCATAGACCACTCGGCGGGAGACGGCCCGGGCCCGCTCGAAGATCGGGCGCATCAGCTGGCCCGAGCGATAGACGAATCGCTCCAGCTGCGCGCGATAGGCGTCGAAGTCGGTGATAGGACGCTTGGCTACCCCGCTGGCCATCGCCGCCTGCGCGACGGCGGGGGCGACCGTCAGGATCAGGCGGGGATCGAATGGCGCCGGCATGATGCAGGTCTTGCCGAACTGCGGCGCGCGACCTCCGTAAGCATTGGCCACCACCTCGCTGGCCTCCGCCCGCGCCAGTGCGGCGATGGCCTCGACCGCCGCGACCTTCATTGGCTCGTTGATCTCCGTCGCGCCGACATCGAGGGCGCCGCGGAAGATGAAGGGAAAACACAGGACGTTGTTGACCTGGTTGGGATAGTCGCTGCGCCCGGTGGCCATGATCGCGTCGGGGCGATGCTGCGCGACCAGTTCGGGCAGGATCTCCGGATCCGGATTGGCCATGGCGAGGATCACGGGGTTCGGCGCGAGCAGGGACAGCCACTCCGCCTTCAGCACGCCGGGGGCGGAAAGGCCGAGGAAGATGTCGGCGCCCTTCAGCACCTCGTTCAGCTTGCGCGCATTGGTCCGCTGGGCGTAGCGCGCCATGTTGGGCGGCATGTCCGCCTCGCGACCGACATAGACAACGCCCTTGATGTCCGTCAGCGTGACGTTCTTCACGGGAAGCCCCATGGAGACCAGCAGGTCCACGCACGCCAGAGCCGCGGCCCCGGCGCCCGAAGTGACCAGCTTCACCTCCTCCAGCCGCTTGCCCTGCAGCATCAGGGCGTTGCGCACGGCGGCGGCGCAGACGATGGCGGTGCCGTGCTGATCGTCGTGAAAGACCGGAATGCCCATGCGCGCGCGCAGAGCCTGCTCGATCACGAAGCACTCCGGTGCCTTGATGTCCTCGAGATTTATGCCGCCGAAGGTGGGCTCCAGAGCCGCGACCACCTCGATGAACCGGGCGGGGTCGGTCGCGTCGACCTCGATATCGAAGACGTCAATGCCCGCGAACTTCTTGAACAACGCGGCCTTGCCCTCCATCACCGGCTTGCCGGCCAGGGGCCCGATGGCGCCCAGGCCGAGAACAGCGGTGCCGTTCGTAATGACCGCGACCAGATTGCCCCGGCTGGTATAGTCGCGCGCGCTGTCCGGATCTGCGACGATGGCCTCACAGGCGGCCGCGACGCCGGGGGAATAGGCGAGCGACAGATCCCGCTGCGTCGCCATGCGCTTGGTCGGCTCGACCGACAGCTTCCCCGGTTGCGGAAAGCGGTGATAGTCGAGCGCGGCCTGACGAAAATCCTCATCCACGCGATCTGTCTCCTGATAGGCGACGGCTCTGGTCGCTGACTCGCCGATACATGTCCGCCTGAAACTACTGCATTCCTGCGTCTGATGAGCGACAATTCTCCTGATCTGCGGCTCCACAGGGCGCGGCGTATTGTTCAAGCGGCGCGACAGGCTAGGCTTGCGCCGGTCTCCAGAGCTGAGTCGGTCCATTGACGCCCTTGACGTTCCTGCGCACCCTGAAATCGCGTCCGCGCCTGCTCGAAGCGATCGGGGTGGGCCTTGTTTCCGCGGTCGCGCTGCCCGCGTTTTCACGAACGATTGCGCCAAGCACCGTCGCCATTTCCGCCTGGGACCTTGGCTGCCTGTTCTTCATCACGGCCATGTTGCTCCACATGCGCGGTCAAACCGTCGAAAGCCTGCAGAAGCACTGCGCGTCCCAGGACGAAGGCCAAGGCATGATCCTCGCGCTGGTGCTGCTGGCCGCTGTCGCCAGCATCGGCGCGGTCGCCGTCGAACTTTCAGCGGCGAAGGCGGCGCACGGCCTTGAAAAAGGGCTTCGTGTCAGCGGCGCCTTCACGACGGTCGCCCTGTCCTGGACGCTGGTCCAGCTCATCTTCGCTCTGCACTATGCCGCTGAATTCTATAAGCAAAAGCCCGGAGCGCCGGCCGGAACCTATCTGGGGGGCCTTGCCTTTCCCGCGGGCGACCCGCCGGACTTCTGGGACTTCCTGCACTTTTCCGTCGTCATCGGCGTCGCCTCGCAGACCGCCGATATCGGCTGGCTGTCCAAGTCGCTGAGGCGCATCGGCACGGTCCACGGCGTGATCGCCTTCCTGTTCAATACGGCGGTTCTGGCGCTGGGCATCAATCTCGTGGCGGGTCTGTTCTAGACAAGCCAAGCGCCGCGCCGCAAAGAAGATGCGACGCGCGATATTGATCGCCAAATCCGCCAAGGGGCCCGCATGGATCGTAGAGTCTTTCTCGCGAGCGGTGTCGCCGCTGCGGCTGTTCACGCCCCCGCAGGCGCTGCGCCCGCCGATCCATTTCCGGCCATTTTGGAAACGGTTCTGTCCTTATCGCCGGAGTCGGCCACGGCCGCAGGGCTGGATACCGGCGACCGTTCGTCGCTAAAACACAGGCTTGACCTGCGTGATCCGTCGCATCGCGTGCAAATCTATGACGCCTTTATCGACGCCCGCCCGGCATTTCAAAGCGCCCGCAACGCGGCGTCGGGTCGCTTTGCGCGATTTTTGGATTCAGCCTTAAGGGTATCGGACACCCTGGCGAGCTTTCGACCATTCCCTTACGTCACCGGCAACGGGTCCTATCCGGTTCCGTTTGCGGTGACTCAGATGACCGGCGCCTATAAGGACGTGCCAGATTTTCTGGACGCCCTGCATACGGTGCAAACCCGGGATGACGCCGAAGCCTATCTGGACCGGCTGGCGGACTTCGGAAAGGTCGTGGACGGCGAAACGTCGCTTTGCCGCGAACAGGCCGGCTACGGCGCAGCGCCACCAAACTTCATCCTCGAGCGCACGACCACTCAACTTCAGCAGTTTCAGGCCGCCCAATTCGGCGCCACACCGGGGCTGGTCGCCTCACTCGTGCGGCGAACGACCGAGGCGGGCATAGCCGGAAACTGGGAGGATCGCGCAACATCGCTCGTCAAGGGCCCGCTGGCCAAGGCCATCGACCGGCAAGTTGCGATGATCGAGAGCCTGAAAGCCGGCGCGAGAACAACCGCAGGAGTAGGATC
>CAIOJR010000142.1 GCA_903858685.1 uncultured Caulobacterales bacterium
GCCCTTGACCGCGCCGGGCTTGGCCTTGGCCGCCGTCCCGAAATTGGTGAAAAGCACGTTGGCGATGGAACGGTTCATGGCTTTCGCCATGATCACCGTGAGCAAAAGGCCAGCGGCGCCGACCACCATGCCCGCGATCATAAGGGCGGGGTTTTGCAGGACGAAGCCTTCTAAGCCGACCGCCAAGCCCGTGAAGGCGTTGTAAATCGAGATCACGACTGGCATGTCGGCGCCCCCGATTGGCAAGGTCATCAGGACGCCGAACAAAAGCGCGCAGGCGAAGAAAACCCAAAGCCAGTCTGGGGTGGTGAGCCACAGGGCTTGGGCGCCCAGTGAAGACGCGACAATGACGCCGGCGACGGCGACGGTGGCTGCGAAGACGAGGCCATTGACGATCTGTTGACCCGTGACGCGCAACGGCTTGTTTATGAGGCCGTCGAGCTTGGCCCAGGCGATGACCGAACCGGACAGCGAGATCGCACCGATCAAGCCGCCCAGAAGAGTGACAATGATCTGCATTACGCCTTGCGTGTGACCGCCGAACAATTCCACCGCGGCGATGGAGCCAGCGGCGCCGCCGCCCATGCCGTTATAGATCGCCACCATCTGCGGCATGGCGGTCATGGCGACCTTGCGCCCGACAAACCAGGCGCCGACGCCGCCAATCAGCAGGGCCGTCACCGCCAGCCCGACATTGACCAGCATATGAGGTCGCGCCGCGTCGCTTATGGTGAAAAGGTAACAGAAACTCGCCAGCACCGCGGCGATCATGCCGACGCCCGCCATGCGGATGCCGGACGGCGCTGTCGCCGGCGAAGACATGCGTTTTAGACCCAACATGAACATGAACGCTGCGCAAAGATCGGCCGCGCCGATGACGATCTGGGGGATCAGCATGACCATGGCGGCTCTCAACTTTTTTTCAGATGATGGACGCGGCCGTGACCGCGACTGTGCCCGAGCTTGGGCTTGACGCCGCTGGTCTTGAACATGGCCAGCATCCGGTCGGTGACGGCGTAGCCGCCGGCGGCGTTGCCGGCGCCCAGAAGCACCGCGAAAAAGCCGGCGCCCTGTTCCAGCGGCGTCACCGCGTTGAACAGCGCAAAAAGGCCGCCGACCACGACGATGCCGTGCACGAAATTGGAGCCGGACATGAGCGGCGTGTGCAGGATCGCCGGCACATTGCCGATGATGACCCAGCCTGCGAAGCCCGCCAGCATGAAGATGTAGAGGGCGACAAACCCGGTCATGACAATGTCGAAGCTCATGGTTGGGATCCGATCACTTCGCAGCCATTGTGGTTGCTGTCTTGTCGGCCGGAGATTTCGCCCCGACTGCAGGGTTAGGCGCAGGCTCGCAGAGCTGGCCGTCGTGGGTCAGCGCCGTTTTGGCGATGACCTCGTCGGTCCAGTCGATGGTGATGATGTTGTCCTTCATCATCAGGGCCAGCAGCGCGTGCTGGTTCTTCGCGTAAAGCTCGCTGGCGTCCCGGCCCAACATTGAGGGCGCATTCAGGGGCGCCACGATGGTGACGCCGCCCACCTCAATCGTCTCCCCGGGCGCCGTGACTTCGCAGTTGCCGCCCCCCTCAGCCGACAAATCCACGATGACAGCGCCGGCCTTCATGCCCGCC
>CAIOJR010000143.1 GCA_903858685.1 uncultured Caulobacterales bacterium
AGGATGATGAAGGCGATCACGAGGGCGAAGATGCCCAGAGCTTCGGTCAGCGCCATGCCGAGGAACAGCATGGGACGCTCGCCGGCGGCGGCCGACGGATTACGCAGGGCGCCCGACAGATAGTTGCCGAACAGGATGCCGAGGCCAATGCCGGCGCCGATCATGCCCAGCATGGCCAAGCCCGCGCCGATGTACTTAGCGGCAGTCACGTCCATTTCGATATTCCTTTTAGCAGAAGGCTGGAGGTCTTTAAGGGTGAGGTATCGGTGTCGTCTAGTGCTGTCGTCCTAGTGACTATGCAGGTTGACGACGTCGTTCAGGTAGACACAGGTCAACGCCGCGAAGACGAAGGCCTGCAGGAAAGCCACAATAAATTCGAGCGCGATCAACGCCACCACGCTCGACAGAGCCAGAGCCGACCCCAGGAAACCCAGCGTCGCCAGGCCGCCCGTCAGGCCCAGAAGGCCGAGCGCCAGCACGAAGCTGCCGAAGATGTTCAGCACCACGTGACCGCCCAGCATATTGCCGAACAGTCGAAGGGCGAGCGTCATCGGGCGCACGAGGAAGGAGATGATCTCGATCGGCACCATCAGGAACAGCAGGTACCACGGAACCCCTGACGGCACGAACAGCTTGTAGATGCCAAGGCCGTTCTTCCAGACGCCGACGACGACCACAATGGCGATCGTCAAAAGGGCGAGAGTGGCAGTAACCGCCAACTGCGAGGTGGGGGTAAAGACCAGGAACATTCCCATCAGGTTCATCGTCGCGATGAAGCCGAAAAGGCAGAACACCAAGGGAAAAAAGGCCGGGGACGAATGACCGATGATGGAATGGGCCAGATCATCGATCAGCCCGTACAGCAGTTCCCCCACCGTCTGAACGCGCCCGGGCACCACGGTCGGGCGCGCGAAGGCCAGCGCAAAAAAGCCGGTCAGGATCACAGCCGCCGCCGCCATGGCCACGGTGGAATTGGTGATCGACAGGTCCAGACCGCCCACATTCAGCGGGACGATCTTGTGGACCTCGAACTGGCGCATCGGCTCGGCCATCGGCGCGGAAGCCCCCTTCTTGCACATCCGCCCCGCCAGTGAGACCGGCGCGGCGACGTTGAACCCCGTTGAGCCGCCTGCGACCTCAGTCCGGCGGCGATTGAGCGGCCTTGCTCATGGCGCTGGCTGTTCGCACCACGAGAAAAACCGAAGCCCCCGCCCCGATCAGCAATCCGCCGATCAGGCCAAAGGGCGTTGTGTGAAGGAAGCGATCAATGAGCCAGCCAAAGCCCAGCCCCATCAAAACGCCCCCTATCAATTCCGCGATCAACCGGTAACCGGCGCCTGAACCCCCTGCGTCAAATTGCAGGCGCTCACGCGTCTGGCTGACCTTGAGGGCCCCGAGTCGGTCGTCGAGACGCTTCAGCGCCTCTGTCGTCGTCTCGTCTGGCTCCGCCATGGGCTGGCCTGGTTAAGCCCGAAAGGGACGCATCCCTCAGGGCCGGTTGGATCGGGGCGGAACCTATAAGGGCTTGTGCACTGCGTCAAGGCTGGAGGGCTTATTGCCGAAACGAGCGTTTCCCCCGCGAAATCATGGAGTTGAGCGAAAGGTTAGACTTCAGTCTCATTGCAGATGTTTCCGCCGCCGCCCTGTCCCGGCGGAAGGGGAATATTCTGGCGAAACACGGGGACAACTTTTTCCGGATTGCGTGAGCCGACGTGCAGGCGCGCCTAGCGGTCCAGTTGATAGGTATTGATCCGACCCAGCCTTGCAATCGCGGCCTGTACGTCGGCGCGAGCCGCCAGACGGCTGCGCCGCTCATAATCCTTGACGTCAAAGGGCGTCAGAGGGCGATCAAGGCGAAAGATCTGAACGCCGAGCAGGCAGGCCGCCCGGCTGTGCTCATCCGCAAGCTGAGCAATAAGACTGGCGGCGGCGCCATCCATGTCCCCCTTGCACAGCAGCGCCTCGCCATATTCCGACTCAGAATCAGGATGGTGCGCGTCCAGATAGGCCAAAGCCTTGTCCGCCGCCGGGCGATCGTCGAGTTCAAGCGAGCGGCAATAGCGGATTCGCTCCAGCCGCATGGCGCCAAGGGCATTGAAATCGGCATGACGCAGTTCAGACAGCGCGTCCCGCGCTTCCGCGCCCCGCCCGAGTCGCGTCAAGCGAACCGCATAGTCCATCAGCCCGGCCACATTCTGTGCGCCATAATAGGGATGCCTGATCGTTCGCTGATCCTGAGCCAGAGCCTCGTCAAACCGTTTCAGGCTGAACAGAATGGCGGCGCGAATAGCCATGGTCGCGGAGATGTCCTCAGGATCCGCAAAGGTCGCTGCCTCCGCGTCCTCCGATCGGAACCGCGCCAGAACGGGGTCGATCACAGCCAGAGCGGCTTCATATTTTCCCTGCCCGGCCAGCGCATTGGCCAGCCGGTTGGAGGGTTCGATCTCAGTCGGGTCTGTGGCGACCAGCTCCTTCAGGCGCGTGATCTCAAAATCCAGCGCCGCCATGACGTCAAAGCTGGAGGGCGATTCCTTGACCAGAGGGTCGAACCGCTTGTCCGCCCTCATGCTGATGAGATTTGTGTAGCCCTTTACACGGCGGGCGGCGTTCAGCGCCTCCACGTCCTGATGATTAGCCACAGACCGAGCGGCGAAGTCGCCCCAGACCGGCTCGAGTCCGCTGGCGCCGCTCTTCGGTGTCCAGCCGGACGCGTAGAGCGCGCGCTCCAGTTGATATATTTTTACCGAAGCAAGGTTCCTGGTCTTCATTCCAGCGATCAGATTGCGGATATTGCCGCCAGAATAGACGTCAAGCGCGTTGGGCCAGCGTTCGGCCAGGGTGCGAAGACTGGTCGCGATCCCGTCCTCGTCCTTCAGTTGCTGGCTGAGGCCCAGGCGTAGCAACCAGTCCGCCGCCGTTGATTCCGGCAGGTCGCAGGCCTTGATCACTTCCTGCAGGCCGTTGGCGGGGGAGGCACGCCGTTGCGCCGAAGCCAGGGCGAAATAGACGATGCGGCGAAAGGTTCCCGGCATGGCGCCAAAGCCGTCATGGGCCTCCACCTCCTGCAGCATCCGAATGGCGTCATCGCTTGCGCCAGCGCCGGCCTGACGGACGGCCTCGCTCGTCAACTGGACCATCTCGTTGCTTGAGACGGCCGTCACGCCAGCCGCCACCGGCTGCGGCGGATGGGACTGGCCGACCGTCTGGCCATGGCCCGAAAATGCGGCGACGCTGAACAAGGCCGCTGCGACAGGCGCCGCAAACCTCAAACCCGTCGCCTTCAGCGATTCCCTCATAGTGCTTTGGGCAAGGGATCATTGGGCGCGGGTATCCATTCCGCCTTGTCGTCAGGCGGCAGGATGAAGCGCCCGGCCTCCCAGTCGGCCTTGGCCTGCGCTATACGCTCCGGGCGGCTGGAGACGAGATTCCACCACAGATATCGCTTGCCGACGGGTTCGCCGCCCAGCGCCATCACCACGGCGTCGCTCATCGCCGTGACGACCGGTTGTCCCTCTGGCTGGAAGATCGCCATCTGGCCCGCAATCAAGGTCTGGCCGTCCGCCTCGATCTGTCCTTCGACCACATAGATGGCGCGTTCGGCATAGCCGGTGGGCAGGCCGGCCCGGGTCCCCGCCTTCAAGTTCCAGTGGATGTAGAACATGGGCGAGTGGGTCTCGACGCTGGCCTTGGCGCCATAGGCCTCGCCCGCAATCAGCCGGGCGAACAGACCGCCCGTTTCATAGCTGGGAAGATCAGCGCCTTCATGATGGAAAAAGCCGGGATCAATCTCTTCGGATTCCTCCGGCAAGGCGACCCAGGCCTGAAGGCCATGCATGACTGCGCCCGTGGCGCGCAGCGACGGGTCGGTGCGTTCCGAATGGACGATGCCGCGCCCGGCGGTCATCCAGTTGACCTCGCCCGGGCGGATGACCTGCTTCACGCCCAGACTGTCGCGGTGGGTCATCTCCCCCTTCAACAGATAGGTGACCGTGGAAAGGCCGATGTGCGGATGAGGTCGCACGTCCAGGCCGTGGCCGGGGGCGAAGGTCGCCGGTCCCATATGATCGAAAAAAACGAACGGCCCGACCATGCGATGGGTGGGAAAGGGCAGAACCCGTCCAACCTCGAAGCCGCCAAGGTCACGACGGCGCCCTTCGATCACAAGTTCGATCACAGCCCATCTCCGCGCCACGCCTTAATCGCTGAAGGCTATCCCCTGCTCAGGCCAGCCACAAGACGCCTCAGTCAGGCGTGACAAGGCCCAAAGGCACTGCGGTCGAGCTTTTCACCGATCGCATCACGATCCGGCTGACCACATTGGACACAAGCCCCAGAGACAGGATGTGATCGCGCAGGAAGTCGTCAAAGGCGTGCATGTCGCGGGTGACGATGCGCAGGACATAGTCCTCCCCGCCGGTCACAGTGGCGCAGTGGGTCACCTCCGGCCAGCGCGCGACTTCGCGCTCGAAGGTCTCAAGGTTCTCACGCGTGGGCAGCGACAACTTCACGGTGGCGTAGACCTCGAAGCCCAGCCCCAGCTTTTCCCGGTCCAGAAGGGTCACGCGACGCTGAATGACGCCGATATCTTCCAGCCGCTTGATTCGTCTCCAGCAAGGCGAAGAGGACAGGCCGACCCGCTCGGCGATTTCCGCCACGGACAGCCCTGCATCATGCTGCACAAGGTCGAGGATCCTGGCGTCTACCGCATCGAGAAGTTCGGACAATTATTCCCCCTTAATTTCCATTAAACGCCGACAAAAATGCCTGAAGGGTGCTGAACCTTGGCTCTGTTCGGCAAGTTTATTCCAACAATTGGTCTTCAAATGCAAGCCCCCTCCCCTGGCGGGCATATGGTCGCGCAACGCGTGTCAAGAATTGGTGACTGCGGAGTTAACCTTTAGAAAAGCCAATTGGGGGCCACATGGTCTCTGAAGTCACCGATTCTTCACCCTGGATTCATCATGCAGACCCGCAACCCCTTTCTCGACGAACTTGGCAAGGCTATGGAGGGCGCCCTGGGCGTGGCTCAGGCAGCGGGTGAAGAAGCCCGCGCTGCATTTCGCGCCCAGGCGGATCGGGTCGCTGCGGAACTGGATCTGGTGCGTCGCGACGAATTTGAAGCCATGCGCGACAGCCTGTCGGCTCAGATCGCAGAGCTTCGCAGTCAGATCGATAAATTTACGGCGGCTGGGGATAGTGCTCGCCCAGCAGATGACGCCGGTTGAGCGGGCGGGACTTAAACGAGTAGGCTAAATTCCACGGACTGATTCCGTCCTTGTTCGCACTTTCGCGGCGGGGCGGCGGTTCTACGAGGATCGCATAATGGACACGCGGCCAACAGAAGACAGTGACTTCGGCTTTGACCCGCTTGACGTGGTCGAGCACGTTCTCACTGCCGAAAATCTGGAATTCGACCGCACCGAAGACGGCGATCTGGCCTTCGCCCTGACCGGCGACTGGAAAGATTATGAGCTGTGGTTCGCCTGGCGCCCGGAGGCGGACTGCCTGCAGTTGTGCCTGTCGCTTGATCTGAAGGCGGAAAAGCCGCTGCGTCCCCAGGCGCATGAGCTGTTGTCGATGATCAATCAGCGCGTCTGGCTCGGTCATTTCGAGCTATGGGCGGATGACGGCGAGATCGTGTTCCGCCACGCCATGGCCCTGCCGCCGGGCGAACGGCCGACTCTGGCCCAGGCCGCGTCCATGATCGACGCGGCGGTGGAAGCCGCCGACCGCTTCTATCCGGCCTTCGACTTCCTCCTGAAAGGCTCCAAGTCGCCGGAAGACGCCATGGCCGCCTGCATGTTCGAAACCGTCGGCCACGCCTGAGATACGGCGTCCCGTCTATTCTGCGACGGGACGCTTGCCCAGAGCCACCAGATAAAGCTCCGAACTTTCAGCCCGGCTCGACTTGGGCTTGAAATGCTTCACCTGCTCGAAATGGGCGCGAAGCAATTTCAGCATGGGCGCAGTCTCTCCGCCCTGAAACGCCTTGGTGATGAAGGCGCCGCCGACAGGCAGCACCTCGATGGCGAAATGCATCGCCTGCTCGACCAGCATGACGATGCGCAGATGGTCCGTCTGCGGATGGCCGATCGTGTTCGGGGCCATGTCAGACAGGACGACAGACGGCGACCCGCCGAGTTCCTCGATGAGACGCCCATCCATGCCCGGCGTGGTGAAGTCGCCCTCGATCAGGATGGCAGGCGGTATGGGGTCGACAGGCAACAGGTCGATGCCGACGACACGACCCGCCCCACGCGCCAGCGCGATCTGCACCCAGCCCCCCGGCGCGCAGCCCAGATCGACGATCCGGGCGCCCTTCTTGATAATGTGGAAGCGGTCGTCGATCTCCTCCAGCTTGAAGGCCGCGCGGGAGCGATAGCCCTTGGCCTTGGCCGCCTTGACGAAGGGATCGTTGATCTGACGGTTCAGCCATTGCTGGCTGGACATGGAGCGGGCGTCAGCGGTCTTGAGGCGCGCGCCCATGTTTCGCCCGCCCTCTTCGCCTCGGGTCGGGGCGCGCACCATTTTGCGGCGGGGGGGCTCGGGCGGTTTGGGGGGATCGGAACTCATAGGCGTTGTGTAACCCTTGCAGCGATGGAAGACCACCGCTGCGCCTGAGCCCGCCCTATTTCGCCTGGGCGGCGTGGTGATCCTTCTGCGCCAGATGACGCGCAGCCTCCAGCGCCGCCATGCAGCCCATGCCCGCCGCCGTCACCGCCTGGCGGTACACGTCATCGGTCACGTCGCCCGCCGCATAGACGCCTTCGATGTCGGTCGAGGCCGTGCCCGGCTTCACGTGAATATAACCCGATCCGGTCATATCCAGCTGACCGCGGAACAGTTCCGACGCGGGGGCGTGGCCAATGGCGATGAAAACCCCGTCAGCGGCGACGTCGGTCGCCACACCGGTGTCGACATGGCGGATGCGCACCCCGGTGACGCCCAGAGGGTCGGTCTGGCCCAGCACCTCATCCACCTCATGATCCCAGATCACCTCGATCTTGGGATGGGCGAACAGGCGTTCCTGCAGAATGCGCTCGGCGCGGAACGCGTTGCGGCGGTGAACCACCGTGACCTTGGAGGCGAATGTGGTCAGGAACAGGGCCTCTTCAACCGCGGTATTGCCGCCGCCGACCACCACCACCGGCTTGCCGCGATAAAAGAAGCCGTCGCAGGTGGCGCAGGCCGACACGCCAAAGCCCTGGAATGTCTTTTCCGTGGGAAGGCCCAACCAGCGCGCCTGAGCGCCCGTGGCGATGATCACGGTCTCGGCCTCGATCACCTCGCCCGAATCCAGGGTCAGCCGGAAGGGGCGCGTCTGCAGATCGGCCTGGACCACCACATCATCGATGAACTCCGTTCCGACATGGGCCGCCTGGTCACGCATCTGGTCCATGAGCCAAGGCCCCTGAATCACGTCCGCAAAGCCTGGATAGTTCTCGACATCGGTGGTGATGGTCAGCTGTCCGCCCGTCTGCATGCCTGAAATCAGCACAGGCTGAAGCAGCGCGCGGGCTGCATAGATGGCGGCGGTGTAGCCTGCGGGGCCCGAGCCGATAATGGCGACGCGGACAGAACGGGATTGAGACATAGTCGAAACGTCATCCTTGATGGAGTACGCCCCCATTTAGGGACGATTCCGCTCATATACGACACCGCAGGCTTGGAAAGCTAAAAGCCGCTTCACAAAACGTCGCGCCATTGCGCCCGACGCGCCGGACTGGTAGCCCAATCAGATCAAACAGACTGGATACGGACACTTCATGTCGCCGAACCCCGTTCAACAGGATCACGCCAAGCCGCGCAGGCTACTGGACTTCCTGACCTTTGAGCGTTCCCTTGGGCGCGAAGTCACCCTGCTGATCTATTGGTCGGGTCTTGGTCTGATCGCCATGTTGGGCTTTGGATTGACCGGTATTGCTGTCGGCGTGGCCCTGCGCGGCGAGGGCTGGGAGGTTCTTTTGGCCATCCCTGCCTTTGTCATCGGCGCGCTTCTGGTCGCCGCCCTGCTGCTCCTCTGGCGCGGCATGTCCGAGTTCTATGTGGCGGTGTTTCGGATCGCCGACGAACTGAAGGCCTTGCGCGAAGCCCTGAACGCCGATCCGCCGCCCGAACTGGACTAGGCCGCTGGACTGGGCGCCCCACCCTTCAGGACAGCCCATACCCCAGCCGCGCCTGTTCTATCTCGGCCAACTTGGCGTCCATCCCCCTCCAGTCGTCATCAACGGCGATCCGCGCCCAGAGCGCTTCGATCTGGTCATAGAGCAATTCAACCGGCTCAACTCTCTGGAACAGAGGATGGGACAGGCGCTCCGGCCGATCCGTCCGCCGCGACTCCAGAAGGGCGCGAAAGGCAGTGAACGGTTCGGTCTGATATAGCGCCGCCCTGGGTCCCGACAGGGCCCGCTGGACGGAGGCCGCCCCGCCGAACCAGTCAAAAAAGAACGGCTCCCAGCGCAGATCCACCCCACCCGCTGCTAAAGCCTTGAAGGCGGCGTTGACCAGTTCGACATCCTCTGCCGGTCCGACGGACCTCACCCCCAGCCGCGCCAGCATCCGACGGCTCAGAGCCTCCCGATAATCCGTCGCGAAATGACCCAGCGCGTCGCCCAGCGCCGCCTCGTCCGCCACCAGCAAAAGGCAGCCGGCAAGCTGGCGCAAATTCCAGTAGACCGCTTCCGGCTGGCGGCCAAAGGCGTAGAGGCCGTTCTGGTCGAAATAGGCGGCGGTGAAATTGGGATCATTGCGCGGGAGAAATCGATAAGGGCCGTAGTCGAAGCTCTCGCCATTGATGTTCATATTGTCGGTGTTGAGCACGCCATGGACGAAACCCGCCGCCATCCATGCCGCCGCCAGATCGGCCGTGCGTCGCACCACTTCGCGCAGCAAGGCCGCCGCCGGCACAGGGCTGGACTCCAGATGCGGGTGATAGGTCGCGACCACATGATCAACCAGTCGTGCGACAAGGTCAGGCCGATCATGAAAGGCGTGGCGCTGAAATGTGCCGAACCGGATCGACGCATGGGTGCGACGCACCAGAACTGCGCCGCGCGTCGGCGAGGGTTCATCATTGCGATGCAATGGTTCGCCGGTCTCGATCAGCGACAAGCTGTCGGAGGTCGGAACGCCCAGCGCCTCCAGCATGGCGGTGGCGAGAACCTCGCGGACGCCGCCCTTCAGGGTCAGTCTGCCATCGCCGGAGCGGCTATAGGGCGTCCGTCCGGAGCCCTTGGTCGACAGGTCCGCCAATCGCGCGCCACGCCCCGAATGCTCCTCCATCTGGGCGAACAGAAAGCCCCGCCCGTCGCCAAGATCAGGATTGTAGCTGCGGAACTGATGGCCGTGATAGCGCAGCGCCAGAGCGCGAGGCTGAGCGCCGGGCAAGGTCTGAAACCGTCCAAAATGGCTTAGCCATTCCTCATCAGTCAGGCTGTCCAGCCCCAAACGCGTCGCCACCCTTTGATGGCGAAACCGCAAAATGGTCTGAGGAAAGTCCGCCGCCTCGACCGGATCAGCGAAGTCCGGCCCCATCTGGGCGAAAGCGGAACGGGGTTGAAAGGCGCGCGAAACAGGCATGATCGAGGATGTGGCCTTGTCGCGGCAGACTGCAAGTCCGGAACCGCAAATACACAAACGGCGCCCGGCTCGACTGAACCGGGCGCCGATGAGGCGGTTCAGTCCAAACCCTTAGTGCGGCTTGGCGGCCATCATGCTGTCAGAAGACATGGAGCCGGACTTCATCGTGTCTGACTTCATCATATCTGACTTCATCATGCCGGACTTCATCATCATGTCGCACTTCATCATGTCGTCCTTCGTCATGCCGGACTTCATCATGCCAGACTTCATCATGGTGTCGCACTTCATCATGTCGTCGTTCGTCATGCCCGACTTCATCATGCCGGACTTCATCATGTTGTCGCACTTCATCATGGCGCCCTTCGACATCCCTGACTTCATCATGCCGGACTTCATCATGGAGTCGCACTTCATCATGTCCGACTTCATGGCCGGGGTCATGGCGTCAGCGGCCATCTTGTCCGACGCCATGGCGCCCGACTTCATGGAATCTGACTGCATGCCCATCGCAGTCTGAGCGCTCACCGAACCGGCGGTCAGCGCCATACCCATGGCAGCCATAGTCAACATATTGATATATTTAGTCATTTTTAGCCCTTTGCTGATTTGATGCGACCAACGGCGCAAACCGTTCCGCATGGGCAGCGCCAAAACCTGGCCCAGCATCCTTCCAGCGCGGGGGGCGGTTGGAGAATGATGCTGACGATGGAACACCATCTGGCTCGATCCTGATCCTGTCGATGCGGCGGCTTGCGTCGCGGTCACTCATGAATACGAAAGAGCGAGCAAATTGGTTACATGACTACGCCAGCGTGTGCGCATTTGGCCTATTCAGTCACCGGGCCAACGGCTCTAGCCTGACGACTGTAACCAAATTCGTTCCCCATTCGTATCCCTTGAAGGAGGGCTGATTGACGCTAAGCGAGCCAGAACTGAAGGCCTTGATGACGGCCGGACTGACGGGCGACAGGCAAGCGCATGGCCGCCTCTTGTCGGCGCTGGCCCCTTTGCTGCGGGGATACTTTCTTCAGCGGATGGGCGCTGACGCCGCAGAGGCGGAGGATCTGGTGCAGGAAACGCTGCTGGCCATCCATCTGAAACGCGGGGTCTATGACACCACCCAACCCCTGACGCCTTGGGTACGGGCCATAGCCAACTATAAGCTGATCGACGCCTGGCGGCGCAAACGCGCTCGCCCCACGCAAGGGATTGAGGATGATGATGAATTCGTCGCGCCAGACCAGTCGGAAGGCGCCATGGCGCGGTGGGATCTGGACGTCCTTCTGTCAAAACTGCCCGAACGCGCCAGCGGCGTCGTCCGCGACGTGAAGATCGACGGGATGACCGTAGCTGAAACCGCCGCCAAGCGTGGCATGACGGTTGCGAGCGTCAAGGTGGGACTACACCGCAGCCTGAAGGTGCTGGGCATGATTGTGCGCGGCGCCAGATCGGGAGGCGAACATGAAGACGGATGATCTGATCGCCGCCCTGGCCAATGATGCGCGTCCGGTGCAGCCAGGCCTGACGCCTCGTCGCCTGTTGAGTTTCACTCTGCTGGGGACTGCGGCGTCTGCACTCATCATGATGCTGTGGCTGGGTCCTCGCCCTGACCTGGTCATGGCCATGCGTGGCGCCTTCCTCTGGGTGAAGGCCCTCTATGCCTTCAGCTTCGCCGTGGCGGGGGCCATGGCGATGGAGCGCCTGGTGCGCGGCGATGGCAAGACGCCGCCCCTGGCGCGGTTAACCGTCTTTTTCGCCCTGATCCTGATGGGGGGAACGGGCGCCATAGGCCTGTGGCTGGCGCCGTCAGGCCTGCGACTTGGGATGTGGCTGGGGACCAGTTATGGCGCCTGCAGCCTGAGACTCATTGTGCTGGCCGCGCCCATTCAGATCGCCGCGCTCCTGGCCGCCAGAAGCCTTTCTCCAACCCGGCTTCGTGAAACCGGATTGGCCTGCGGCCTCGTCGCCGGCGGCCTGGCCGCAACGGTCTACGCCTTCCACTGCCCCGAGAGCACGGCGGCCTTCGTCGCCAGCTGGTATACGCTGGGCATCGCGATCTGCGGCCTGATCGGCTGGCTCATCGGCCCCCTGGCGCTGAGGTGGAGATAGGCCACGAAGGGCAACCCTACATCCGGTCCGGCGTCTCTATGCCCAGCAGGCGCAGGGTCGTCTCCATCTGGGCCAGGGTCGCCGTCGCAAAGGCCAGACGCGAGGGACGCAGACTGACAGGTTCGGCCACCAGTATCGGACAGGCTGCGTAGAACTTCGAAAAGGTCTGGGCCAGACGATAAGCGTGCTCGGCGATGATATTGGGCGCACGCTTGGCGTAGGCCTCCGCCAGAGCGGTCTCGAATGCGTCCAGCGCCAGGGCGAGTTCGCGCTCCGCAGGCTCGGCGACGGTGATCTCTGCGGCTGTCACGCCCTGCTCCGCGCCCTTGCGCAGCAGTGATTTGATCCGCACTGACTGATAAAGCAGGTAGGGGCCGGTCTTGCCCTCAAAGCTCATGAAGCGGTCGAGGTCGAAGACGTAGGACGTGCCGCGGAAATTGCCCAGATCGGCGAATTTCAACGCCGCCACCGCCACCCTGTGCGCCGTCTCTTCGAACTCCGCCGGGGAAAGTTCCGCCCCAAGTCCAGCTTCATGCAGCCGGGCGCGGGCCTTGTCGCGCGCCATTTCGATCAGGTCGTGCAGCTTGAGCACCCCGCCCTCGCGGGTCTTGAACGGCTTGCCGTCAGCGCCGTTCATGGTGCCAAAACCGATATGTTCGAGACTGCCCTGCGGCGCATATTCGGCCATGACGGCGGCGCGGAACACCTGCTCGAAATGGTCGGCCTGACGCTGATCCACCACATAGAGGACAAGGTCGGGATCAATCTTGCGACGCCTGTCCAGGATCGTCGCCAGATCGGTCGTCCCATACATGGCCGAGCCCTCGGACGAGACGACCAGCAAGGGCGGCAGCTCGCGCTTGTCGCCGTCACGCGCCACCCGAATGATCCTTGCGCCCTGATCAGCGACCAGAAGCCCGCGCGCATCGAGTTCCGACACCATTTCGGGGATCAGGGGATCGGCGTCGCTTTCGCCGTTCCACAGATCGAACCGGATATCCAGAGCGTTGAACTCGCGCTCCAGAGCCATGCGACTCACATCGACAAAATGCTTCCACAGGGCGCGATAGCCCTTGCGGCCATTCTGCAATTCCGCCGTGGCGCGGCGCGCCCGGTCGCGATAGTCAGGGTCAGTCTTGGCGCGACTGGCGGCCATGGGATAGAGCCGCTCCAGATCGGCCAGACTGACCGGGCTCTCGTCCGGAAAGGGACCGTCGGTGTCCTGCATGAACGGGCTTTGCGGCTGTTCATCGCCGACCGCCAGGATCAGCAGCCCCATCTGGAAGCCCCAGTCGCCGAAATGGGCGTCGCCCCAGACCTGATCGCCCCGGAAGCGGAACAGGCGCTTGATGGACTCGCCAATGATCGAGGCGCGCAGATGGCCGACATGCATAGGCTTGGCCACATTCGGCCCGCCATAGTCGACGACCACGCGGCGCGGCTGGGCCAGCACCTCGGCGCCGCAACGCTCGTCCTGAGCCAACTGGCGCGCACGTTCGGTCAGAACATCGAGATTGAGCGTCAGATTGATGAAGCCTGGCCCGGCGATCTCCACCCTTGAAAAATGTGGATCATCCACCAGTTGCGCCACGACCTGTTCGGCCAGGGCGCGCGGGTTGGCCCTGGCGGCCTTGGCGGCGGCCAGAGCGCCGTTGCACTGAAAATCTGCCAGATCAGGCCGATCAGAGACCGTGACGCGGCCAAGTTCAGGCGGCAGACCGCAGGTGGCGAAGGCGGCGCTCACCACCCCTGTCAGCCGACGCTTCAGATCGCTCATTTGGCTGCGGCGGCTCCGGCCGGATCGGCTGCTGCGGCGGTGGCGGCCGAACTGCCCGGCAGGCGGAAACGCTTGCCCAGACGGTTGAACTGCACCATGTCCGGCGTCACGTCAAAGCCGACCAGAACTTCGAAATTGGAGCCGTTCACCGTGGCCGTCGCGCGCGGAATGACGACGCCGTCCAGCTTGTCCACGATGAAGATCGCGTCCTCATCCGGTTTGAAATTGGCTTTGACGTCAAAATATTCCTTGGCGATGACGGTGCGATTACGCAGGGTCACAGCCACCCAGTAGCGGTAATTCTTGGTCAGTTCCTGCGCCTGCGGACCGCGACCCAGACCAAACCCGACCTGAATGGCCATCTTGATTGGCTCATCGCCCTGATAGCTGCAGCTGGACCGCACGCCTTCGATCTCGCCGGTATAGCCCACGGCGTCCGACGCCTCGCGCCTGTCCTTCAACTCGACATAACGGGCGGCGTCGTAGAGCACGCGCACGAAGGGACAAGGACCGCCGGTATTGTATTTTGGCAATGGCGCCTGCCCCAGGGTCCACTCCTTTTCCTTCGCCTTCTTCTTCTTGTCGGCCTCGTCTTCCTGGTGACGACGCTCGTCGTCCTCCTGCTGCGACCGCGACTGCGCGTAGGCCTTGGTCATTGGCACGCCAACCATCAGGCCGACGCCAAGAATCGCAATCATCAATCGACGCATGGACTACATCCGCATAGGGGTCGCGCGCCTTTCACAGAGGGGGCGACGCACGAGTTCAGATGCGTCCTTAACGCCATCCGGCGCTGGCCGCAACGAAACCGCTGTTTCGAGGCTGACACATGCTGGCGCGCGCCGCATCTGCGCCTTAAGTTCGCCTCATGACCGAACCTAAAATCTCCGCCCCCAAACTCACCATCCGCCTTGCAAGCCCGCGCGGCTTTTGCGCAGGGGTGGATCGCGCAATCCAGATCGTCGAAAAGGCGCTGGAGAAGTTCGGCGCTCCCGTCTTTGTGCGTCACGAAATTGTGCACAACCGGTATGTGGTCGAGCGCCTGCGGGCCATGGGCGCGGTGTTTGTTTCGGAACTGGACCAGTGCCCGGACGACCGCCCGGTGATCTTTTCCGCTCATGGCGTGCCAAAATCGGTGCCGGCGGCGGCCCGGGCGCGCGACCTGCTGTTTCTCGACGCCACCTGCCCCTTGGTCTCCAAGGTCCATCTCGATGCAGAGCGCCACTTTGACGCAGGCCGCGAGATCGTTCTGATCGGCCATGCCGGCCACCCCGAAGTCATCGGCACGCTGGGCCAGCTTCCCGATGGGGCGGTCGCCCTGATCGAAACCGTGCAGGACGTTCACGCCTTTTCGCCGCGCGATCCGGCCAACCTGGCCTTCGTCACCCAGACCACCCTGTCCGTCGATGACACCTTGGAGATCGTGACCGCGCTAAAGTCGCGATTTCCCGCCATTGTGGGGCCTCACCGGGAAGACATCTGTTACGCCACCACAAACCGTCAGGACGCGGTCAAGCATCTGGCCAAGGGTTGTGATCTGGTGCTGGTGGTGGGCTCCAAGCGCTCCTCGAACTCGCAAAGGCTGGTGGAGGTCGCCCTGAGAAGCGGCGCAAAGGACGCTCGTCTGATTGATTCAGCCGACGATATCCATGCCGACTGGATGACGGATGTTCAGGTTGTCGGACTGACGGCGGGCGCCTCAGCGCCGGAAGATCTGGTGGACGGCGTGCTGGACGCCTTTGCCCAGAACTATGAGGTCACGGTCGAGGAAACCGGCGCGGTTCGTGAAACCGTGACCTTCAAATTGCCCAGACTGTTGACCGAAGGGGCTTAAGGCGCGGCGCCCACTTGACCGCTCCGCCGACGGCGCCCATCAAGCGGCATGGCTGTTTATACTGACATCACCGATGCGGAACTGTCCGCCTTTCTGGCCGACTTCGATCTGGGCCGACTTCGCGCCTGCAAGGGCATCGCGGAAGGGGTGGAGAACTCCAACTTTCTGGTCGACACCGACCGGGGCCGCTACATCCTGACCATCTATGAGCGGCGGGTGAATGCACAGGAGCTGCCATTTTTCATTGAGCTGATGCGGCATTTGGCCGCAAACGGCTTTCCCTGCCCCATCCCGCAGGCCGACCGCTCCGGCGCCACGCTGAAGGCGATCCGGGGCAAGCCCGCCGCCCTTGTCAGCTTCCTGCCCGGCTTTTCAGTGCGCCAGCCGACCGTCGCTCATTGCCGCGAAGCGGGCGCCGGCCTGGCCCAGCTCCACATAGCCGCCAGCGGTTTCAGCATGACCCGGCCCAACAGCCTGGGCCAGGCCAGCTGGTCCGCACTCTACGCCTTGCACGCCGCCGAAGCCGAGGCGCTGGAGCCGGGGCTGGCGGCCCTGATTCAGTCTGATCTGGCGGCGATCAACGCCGGTTGGCCACAGGGCCTGCCCCAGGGCGTCATTCATGCCGATCTGTTCCCCGACAATGTGTTCTTCATCGAACACGCCTTCGTCGCCGCCATCGATTTCTATTTCGCCTGCAACGACGCCTTCGCCTATGATCTGGCCATATGCCTGAACGCGTGGTGCCACGGTCAGGACGGCGTGCTGGACCTTCAACGCGCCAGCGCCATGGTCGAGGGCTATCAGAGCCGCCGCGCCTTGAGCCCTGCTGAACGCAACGCTGTCCCCCTTCTGGCGCGCGGGGCGGCGATGCGCTTCTTCCTGACCCGGCTGATCGACTGGGGCTCCACGCCCGAAGGCGCGCTCGTCAAGCCGCATGACCCGCGCGAATATGTCCGCAAGCTCGCCTTCCACCGCACGGCTGCGGGCGATCCCGGCGCCTATGGTCTGGACGCCAATGGTGTGGACGCATGACTCCCAGGGTCGTGATCTATACGGACGGCGCTTGCAGCGGCAATCCCGGTCCCGGCGGCTGGGGCGCCATTCTGATGTCGGGCAAGCATGAGCGCGAAATCTGCGGCGGAGAACCCGACACGACCAACAACCGCATGGAACTGATGGCCGCGATCCAGGCGCTGGAAGCCCTGAACAAGCCGTGCAGTGTCGAACTTCATACCGACAGTCAATATCTGCGCCAGGGGATCACCGAATGGCTGGCGGGCTGGAAGGCGCGCGGTTGGCGCACGGCCGCAAAGGCGCCGGTCAAGAATGAAGATCTGTGGAAGCGGCTGGATCTGGCCCGGCTTGGGCATGATGTCAGCTGGAAATGGGTCAAGGGTCACGCGGGTCACCCGCTGAATGAACGTGCTGACGCATTGGCGCGCCAAGGTCTCAATCGGGCGAGAAACGGTACGGGATGACGCGCGCGCCGAGTTGAGCTAGTCTACACCTATGGCGATGCTTGACTGGCTTGTGCAGGAACATGCGCTCACCTTGCGCGGTGAGAACGTAACCTTACGCACGCCTCGCATGTCAGACTTTACGGCCTGGTCGTCGTTGCGCCGCGCCAGCTATAATTTCCTGCAGCCGTGGGAGCCGGTCTGGCCGAATGACGATCTGACCCGCGGCGCGTTTCGACGGCGTCTGTCCATCTATGCTCACGATCTGGACCTTGGTCTTGGCTACGCCTTTTTCGTATTCCGCAACACGGACGGCGCCCTGGTGGGCGGGGTCAATCTTCGTGACGTCCGTCGCGGGGTGAGCCAGAGCGGCGCCATCGGCTATTGGGCGGGAGAGGCCTATACGCGCCACGGCCATACGCTCGACGCGGTGCGCACGGTGATTCAGTTCGGCTTCGACACCCTGGCCCTGCACAGGCTGGAAGCCGCGTGCTGTCCGGAAAACGACGCGTCAAGGAACCTGTTGATCAAAGCCGGCTTCACCGAAGAAGGACAAGCACGGGCCTATCTCAAAATTAACGGTGTGTGGCGAGATCACCTGCTATTCGGGTTGGTGCGCGGGGATATTCCCAGCCGGGCGTCCTTGCGCCCCAACTAACAGGTCCGAATGCCGATCATCAAAGTGAAAGGTCGAATGACTGACGCCGCCGCGCTCGACGGACTGTCCTGCGCAGGCCTTGTCGTATTTGAATATGTGACGGCGACAGATCAGCTCCACCTCTATGGCGAGGAACCGGATCCGGATCTGAAGACCGCGGCCCTGTCCGGACTGACCTTCCCCGCAACGCCGGGACAGTCCTTCAATTTCGAATGGACGGGCGATGACGGCGTGGTCAGCCTGTGGCGCGGCTCTGTGTCGCCGGATGGGGCGCGCGCGGCTGGCGTGGTGTCCCTCCCCACCCGCGCCAGCGGCGACATAGACGCCCTGACCGGACTTTTGCCCCGCAGCGCCTTTCTCTCCGCCCTGGCGTCCAGCATCAGGCGGGCCCAGACTGATGGGATGCCGATGCGTCTTGTGGTCGCTGATCTGGCGCGCATGCGCAGGCTCAATGAGGCGCTGGGACTTGTGCGCGCAGACCGCGTCCTGTCGGCGATGGGCGCCCGGCTCACCCATGCCTATCCCGCCGCCGCCCTGCCCGCTCGGATCGGCGACAACGCCTTCGCCGTCCTGGTCGGGACAGATGACACGGACGCCAGCGAGCACCTCCGGTCGGTTCTGGAGTCCCCCCTGACGATTGACGGCATCAACATCCATCCCGTGATCGCCGCCGCCGAAGGTCGCGCTCTGGCGCAAGACGCGGTGAGCGCCGAGGACCTGCTGCGCCGCGCCGAGATGGCGCTTGGCCTGATCAAGGACGCCAACCGGACCAGACGCGCCGCCAGTGCGGCGACCGAGCCGGCTCAGGCCATGAACTCCGACGCCGAGAGCCTTGCCCACCTGACACTCGAAAACGACCTGCGCGGCGCTGTCTCACGCGGCGAGATCGAACCCTTTTTTCAGCCGATCGTGAGCCTTGCCGACCAGCGGATTGCGGGCTTTGAGGCTCTGGTCAGATGGCGTCATCCCAGGCGCGGTCTGATGCCGCCCGACGACTTCCTGCCGCTGGTGAACGAAACCGGCCTGATGTCCCAGATCAGCCTGTTCATGGCGCGCGCTTCGGTCAATCAGCTGGAGGCCTGGCGCATCACCTGCCCCGCCGCTGCCGATCTGTTCGTCAGCGTCAACCTGACGACCGCCGATCTGGAGCGGGACAGCCTGACCGCCGAGATGGCTGAAATCCTGTCCGGCGCCAGTCTGCGTCCGGGGGCTCTGAAGCTGGAAATCACCGAAAGCGAAGTGATGCGCGATCCAGATCGCGCCGCCGCCCTTTTGACCGAATTGCGGGCCATCGGGGCGGAACTCAGCCTCGACGATTTCGGCATGGGTTTTTCGTCACTGTCCTGGCTGGCCCGTCTGCCCATACAGGGGCTCAAGATCGATCGCTATTTTGTGCGCACCATGGCGGCCAATGAAGGCTCAGCCAAGATCGTGCGATCCATCGTCAATCTGGCCCGCGATTTTGACCTGAAGGTGGTGGCCGAGGGCGTGGAAAGCGCGGCCATGGCGAACGCCCTGCGCGAGATCGGCTGCCAATATGGTCAAGGCTTCGGCTACGCCCCGCCCCTGTCCGCCGAAGAGGCGCTGGTCTTCCTGCTGGAAAGTGAAATTGACGGCGTACAATTCGTTCGAAGCTGACCGCTAGATGTCAAACCGCACCCCCTGCGCCAGAGGCAGGGTCGAACCGTAGTTCACGGTGTTCGTCGCCCGTCGCATATAGACGCGCCAGGCGTCAGAGCCGCTTTCACGGCCGCCGCCGGTTTCCTTCTCCCCGCCAAACGCGCCGCCGATCTCTGCGCCTGACGGACCGATATTAACATTGGCGATGCCGCAATCCGAACCGCCAGAGGCCACAAATCGCTCCGCCTCGCGCAGGTCCTGCGTGAAAATGGAGGAGGACAGCCCCTGATCCACACCGTTCTGCAGGGCGATCGCTTCGTCGAACGCCGTATATTTCATCACATAGAGGATGGGTGCAAAGGTCTCTGTCAGCACCACCCCGCTTTGATCGGGCATTTCCACCACTGCGGGACGAACATAGGCCGCGCCGTCGACACCGGGGTAAAGCGCCTCTCCGCCATGCGCCACCCCGCCCTGCGCCGTCGCCGCGTTCAGGGCGGCGCTCATGGCGTCGAACGCTGCAGGGTCGATCAGGGGGCCGATCAGGGTGTCCGGTTCGCGCGGATCGCCAACCTTGACCGTTGAATAGGCGGACTTGAGGCGAGGGATGAATGCGTCATAGATTTCGGCATGGACAATCAGACGGCGCAGGCTGGTGCACCTCTGGCCTGCCGTTCCCATGGCGGCGAACGCACAGGCGCGCAGCGTCATGTCCAGATCCGCGCTCGGGGCCACGATGGCGGCGTTATTGCCGCCCAGCTCCAGCAGGGAGCGGCCAAAACGCTCTGCAACGCGCGGGCCCACCCTTCGCCCCATTCGCGTCGAGCCGGTTGCCGAAACCAGCGCCACACGCCGGTCACAGACCAGGGCCTCGCCCACGTCGCGACCGCCTAAAAGCAGGGTCAGCAGCCCATCCGGCGCTTCGCCTCCGAACCGCGCCACCGCGCGGCTGGCCAGAGCATGAACCGCCAGCGCGGTCAGGGGCGTCTTTTCCGAAGGCTTCCACATCACGGCGTCGCCGCAGACCAAAGCCAGGGCGGCGTTCCACGCCCAGACGGCCACAGGAAAATTGAACGCCGTGATCACCCCCGCCACGCCCAGCGGATGCCAGGTCTCCATCATCCTGTGGTCCGGTCGCTCGGTCACGATGGTCAGGCCATAGAGTTGACGCGAGAGACCGACGGCGAAATCGCAGATGTCGATCATCTCCTGCACTTCGCCCAGACCTTCAGACACGATCTTGCCCGCCTCCAGCGTCACCAGACGCCCAAGATCGGTCTTGGCGGCGCGAAGCTCCTCGCCCAAAAGTCGGACCAGTTCACCCCGGCGCGGCGCCGGCACATGGCGCCATTGCCGAAAGGCCTGTTCAGCCCTGGCGATGGAGGCGTCGACCTGGACAGGCTTTACCGTGCGCACCCGCGCCAG
>CAIOJR010000144.1 GCA_903858685.1 uncultured Caulobacterales bacterium
CGGGCTTGCCAGCAGTTCGGGCGGGAACGGGTGGCGCTCAGCGTATTGTTGATCGACCGGAATGCCGAGTTGCCACTGGGCCATCGCTATCTGGTCAGCTCACCAGCAAGGTGTCTGGCGGGCATGGTGCGGCGAGCAGGCTCGGCAGGGGTGAACCTTACAAGGCTCTTCCGTGCCACCGAGCGCAATGTCCAGCAGGCGCCGCCGGATGCCTCCGCGCCTGAGCAGACCATCGAGCCACAGGCCGGTCCCATGGCTCATCTCACCGCGAGGTTGATGGCCAGTATGGAGCGGCGGGCCACACCTGACGGCTGAAGAAGTTCGGCATCACACCTGCTCACAATCCCACACTCTCACAATCCCACACGTCCACATGTGAACGGGCAAGGAAATCACCATGACCATTATAGCCATCGTCAGCCAGAAGGGCGGCTCGGGCAAAACCACCCTGTCGGTCAATCTGGCTGCGGCCGCCGAAGCATCTGGCGCCGTCGCGCTCATCATCGACACCGATCCGCAGGCTACCGCTAGCCAGTGGGGCGCATGGCGCGCCGATAGGGCGCCCGAGGTGATCGACAGCGCGCCACCGCGCATTCAGTCCAAGGTTGAGGTTGCCCAGCGCCAGGGCGCGACCTTCATCGTGATCGACACGCCGCCCCATGCCGACAGTGCAGCCAGTAGGGCGGTGGAGGTGGCCGATCTGGTGTTGATCCCTTGTCGCCCCAGTGCCTTCGATCTCGCGGCGATCAAGACCACCGTCAGTCTCGTGCGCCTGTTCAACAAGCCTGCTTTTGTGGTCTTCACGGCAGGCCCACCCCACGCGCCTCGCATGTATGAGGACGCGAACGAACTGGTGACGGGCTTCGGGATTGAGTGCTGTCCGATCATCCTGCCAGACCGGGCGGGCTATCGTCACGCCAGTGCTGCGGGTGCCTCAGTCCTTGAGTACGAGCCCGAGGGCAAGGCAGCCTCCGAGATCACCGCACTTCACATGTGGACGATTGCACATGTGAACATGTCCACCTCCGCACTTGAAGGAGTGTGAAGCCATGAGCCGATTTGCCAATCTCGCCGACAAGCCGAAGTCTGCAGCCCAGACGGTCCGCGTGGCCCTCGCGACGCCAGAGCCACTGGAGCCGATTACCACCGCTGGTTCCGCTCAACCACCGTCCAGTCGTGTGGGCCGAAAGGCCATCGCCGCTTACTTCTCGCCCGAGATGTCGACGGCTATGCATGTTTGCGCTCGCAAGCACGGGCTCAGCCTACAAGCGCTGATGGCTGAAGCCTTTGACGATGTGCTGCGGAAATATGGGGAAAGCCCGATAGGATTTTGATGAATTACTCTTGGTTGCGCTCTGACTGTCGAAGGCCCATCGCCGACAAATCTAATACTAATGGCCTGAGCACAGTTCGTGTAGCCGCGCCACCTTGGGAAAGGACATCGATGAAGTCCTCCTGATTGGGTTGGCCGAGCGCCAAACGATAAATCAGTCGTTGCTCACGGAGCCGAGCAAATTGCACCATCTCACGGCCGAAGGGGCGTTCAAAGACGTGCCGCTCCACCTCGGCGCCATCGAACACCCACCAAGGTCGCAGTCCGCTAGCATCGGTCAAATCGTCAGCCAGACTTTGAAGACGTAACCATGGGGAGCCAGGCAGGCCCTCACTCAGTACGACGTCTTTGAGTCGCACGGCAAGTCGACGCCTGACAACCAGCCCCGCGTATCGTTGAACGCGTCCCTCCCTTTGTTCCAAATCCAATGGGTTCGATGACAGGTCCCAATGAACAACACGCGTACACCAAGGATGGAAGTCGAGTCCTTCTTGACCAACTGAGGTCGTCGCAAGGACATGCGGCCAGAACGGGGTGTTGAAGCTGCGACGGACCTCATCAGGACGTGCGGGTGCTGCCGACACAGTAGTGCTTTGGGAAACCGGTTCGGCCTCCGCGTCGCCGAAGGGGACCGCAACATGGCAACGAATAGGTATCTTGTGCTTCGGTCCGCTCAGGCCATGAAAGCTGAAGCTGCCAGCGCGCAAGCCGAGTGAGGAGTAAATGTCTTTCAGCAAGCCAAGTGCACCTTCAGGCAGATTCTGGGTTCGAAACCAACAGTGTTCGTCCAGAACACTCTCAAGTCCGCCTTCGACGGAAGCACGCATTACCTTGTCGACAGCATTAGTCCCCGACAGTGACGATAGGATCACAGGGTTATCGAGATAGGGCCGAAAACCCTGCCAGCAGAGCTCAACAAGCTCGGCAAACCGCCCTGAATCGAGAATTGACGGATCATGCCGGTAAAGCGCACGGCCCAAGACAATTCCCGGA
>CAIOJR010000145.1 GCA_903858685.1 uncultured Caulobacterales bacterium
GGCGCCCCACCCTCTCGTTGCCGTGACGGCTGCGCCATTGGCGGACCTGCTTGAGGCGCTCGGTTCTGAGGCGCCCCGCCCTCCCGTTGCCGTGACGGCGGCGCTATTGGCGGACCTGCTTGCGGCGCTCGGTTCTGAGGCGCCCCGCCCTCCCGTTGCCGTGACGGCGGCGCTATTGGCGGACCTGCTTGAGGCGCTCGGTTCTGCGGCGCCCCGCCCTCTCTCTGCTGCGCCGGCTGAGCGGCAGGCGATGGCGGACGCGCCCGTGGCGCATGATCGGCTTGCGCAGGGGCGCCGCGCTGTGGACCGGGCTGGGGCCCGCGCTGCTGAGCCGGAGCCCTTTGCTGAGCCTGCCCAGGAGGTTGTTGACCATGCTCCCGATCTGGTCCGCCGCCGGGCGGGTCGGCCATGGCGGGCAGGGCCAGACTGCTGAGCAGGACTGTGATGAACCTGGGAACGGAACCGCGCATGTGAAGCTTTCTGTTTGATCGCGGCATATGGCGACGTGGGACGCCCTTCAACCAGCCTCGGAACCTACTCACGCTGTTCTTTGCATTGACGGGACGAACGGTGTGGACGCGCTGGGAAAAGGCCTGGAAATGGGTGTTTCCCGTCTCTGCTCACAGCGCCTCAGAAGCCTAGGCTGACCCATGCCGCCAATTCTGGCGCAAGCACATTTGGGTCTGAAGATGTCCAAGCCTCTAACCAACCGGATCATGGTCCTGCTTGCGCTTGCAGCGGCCGGCACGACCTACTGGTCCTTCGCCAATGCGCAGGACATGGCGCCGACGCCCGTCGCCCCTTCATCGAGCGTGGTCACCTCCGGCCCTGACGCCAATGGCCTCGTCACAAAACAGACCACAATGCCGCTCTCGGACGGACTGTCTGGCGTTCTGGTCACGACATTGATCACCAATCCGCCAATCCCGGACTCTGTGGCGACCCGCAAGGCCTATGGCGGTCCGGATTCAGCGTCCGGCCGCGCTACTGCCCCGCACCCCGGCCCGACAATGTCCGGCCCCCAGGCGCCGCCCGCCTCTGCGCCGAAATAGGCGCTCCTCTTCTTGAAGGACAATGACAATGCGAAAACTGATCCTGATGAGCGGCCTGATCGCCGCGATGGTTTTACCCGGTCTGGCGACGGGCGCGACCCGTTGTCGGCAGGACAATTCCGACCGCAAGGCGGTCGGTACGGTTCTGGGCGCCGTAGCGGGCGGCCTTTTGGGCAATGCAGTGTCCAGCGGCGGCGGTCGCGAGGGCGGCACGGTGATCGGCGCGGTCGGTGGGGCTGTGATCGGCAACAAACTGGCCTCAAGTTCCGGCGACGCCTGCCCCCACGGCTATGTCGCCTATGAAGACGATGAGCGCGGCTCACGCGATCATCATGAGGCCGGTCCAGATCGACATGATCAGACCTGGCGCGACGGCTCAGGTCGTGACTGTCACTGGCGCCATCAGGAAGAAAACCGCGACGACACGCCCTGGGTTGAGGCCTGCCGCTAGTCCGTGATCAGGCGCCCTTGTTCAGCCAGGACCCATTCCATGCACGACTGCGTCATGAGCGCCCTATTGCTTCTGGCATGGGTCGCCGGTTCTGCTTCGGGTTCCGAAATGCCCAGCTACCACCTGGTCAGTTCAAACCCGCCCTTCGAGGTGCGCGACAACCCCAAAATCTGGCCATCGAGGTCGACGTCTCGGGAGAGCGAGCCGACGCCGAGGCGCGGGGCATAGCCCTGATCAGCGCCTATCTCGCAACGGGACTGCACATTTCGGCGAAGAAGGCGGCCAACGCCGTCTTTCCGGCTGCGGAGATCGAGGGCTCGCTTGGCTGGACAATCCATGTGCCCCTGCCTCCGGCGCTCACCCATCCGGGCGACCGACCGCCTATGGGGGAGCGACTTCGCATCGTCAAAACGCCAGGTCAGCGGCTATTGGCGGTCGTCATGTCAGGCGGTGCGAGCACAGCCGATTTCGAAGCTGCTCGCGGGCGTCTTTTCGCCTTCGGGCGCGAAAATCACCTGACTCTTCAGACGCCGAGCTGGATCGTCGTCTACGCCCCGCCCGCCACCCCGTGGTTCCTGCAGCGCAAAGAGGTTCTGGCGCCCATAGCGGCTGTGTCCGCCAAATAGGTCGCAACTATTCCAGGCAGGCGCAGATGGCCTCGATCACCCGCTTTGTCTGCTCAGGATCATGGACGGCTATGGGACGAGCGCCTGTCGATATGGCGGGATAGTCGTTGCCGCCGGGAAACAGAGCGTCGCCGACAAAGATCATCCGCTCGCACGGCGTGTCCAGCAAGGCTTCCAGCTGGCGCAGGCCATAGGCCTTGTCGATCCCCGGTCTTGTGACGTCGATCGAAGTGGCGCCCCCCAGGCGCGCAAAGGCGTCCGGGATCATGGGGCCGAGCACCTCAACCAGTTTGCGGCGCTTGACCATATCCGGGTCCCACAGGGATTTCGCCTCGATCGGCGCATGCTGTCCCAGGGCTGAATAGGTGATCTGCCCGCCCCGATCCTCGATCTGCGGCCCCCAGATCTGCGGAATGTCGAAGGCGCAGACTTCCAGCGCCTTATGCAGGGCGGCGATGATGTGATCGCGCTCCGCTTCGGTGAAGCGCTCCGAATAGACGCGCGTCCACACGCCCTCATAGCGATAGAACTCCGCGCCACAGGTGGGCATGAGCGAGACACGCTTAAGCCAATCACCTCCGGGCAGCCCCCCCAGCAATTGCTGCTCGAACTGCGGCCAGGCGCCGCCCGAAATGACGGCGACCCGAACCACGCTCACCAGCCGCACCAGCAGGGCAGCCATTTCGGGATCAACCGCGCGCTTGCTCTGGGCCAGGGTGCCGTCCAGATCGAAAACAACCAGAGCCGGCTGGGCCTTGTCGCTTGTCATATAGTCTCTCTCAATCGTGCGAGCCCCCGCACGCCCGATGGCGCACGGAGGCCCGTTCTTAAACTGTTTCGGACCGTTTATGCGACGGTGAAAGCATCCATGGACGACGGCTTTGCATCCTGAAGACTAGCCTTGGCGTTGGCGAGAGACGCTGCATCGCCATGCGCCATGACCAGAAAGCTGTCCGCCTTGATCTCGGATTCGTACCTGACGACACTGTCGTTTGGAACGCCGATGCTGGACAGCGCGCCGCCGATGGCGCTCAGGCCGCCGACCACCACCGCGCCCTCGACCGCGGAGGCCACCGCTGCAGCCAGATAACCCAGCACAATGACATGGCCCAGGACCGGGACGGCCAAAAACACCCCGCCGAAAAACAGGCCCCAAAGCCCGCCCCAGAAGGCGCCTTTCGCGCCCCAGACCTTCATCCTGTCGCCCACATTGTAAAAGCCTGCCACGGTTTCTTCGGTATGATAGCCCTTGCCGACCACGCTGATGTTTTTGACGTCAAAGCCAGATGCAGCCAAGGCCCTGACGGCGGCGTCCGCAGCCATATGATCTGGGAAGGTCGCGATAAGCGTATCTTTGGTGTTCATCTGGACAACTTTCTGGGGTCGCGCCTCGCACCCCGCATCTGCGGACCACCCCATTTGGATCTTCCGTCCCCAGCAGCTAGCCGCTTTGACGCGCCCGGCGTCAGACCCGGCTTATACTCAGACGGTCACAGATAATCGCCCGCCGAGGTCTTGTGAGCCGCTATGGTTGCATTGAAGGCGCGATTGCACTCGATGTGAGCTTTGGTCGCCCAGACGAGCGCCTCTTCCGTAAGGGCGCCGTGATGACGCCTGGCGGCCTCGCGATGGCAGCGGGCGGTGGCCTCGTGCAATTCCGCGGCGAGAATATTGTACTCCTCGGCGTTGATATTGAAATTCGAGGCGGCGGACATGGCGTGCATTGTGTGAACCTCCCAAGGCTTGACGAATGTGACGGCGACAAGACCGAGCCTGCGCACGAGGCGGATGATTAGCCCGCCGGAACGCTGAGGCTCAGACTCGGAAACTACCCAATCACTCAGACGCCATGCGCGGCGCGCCAGTCCTGTGCCGGCGGTCTGCGGGGATTGAGTAGTTCCCGTCCCTGCATTGCTGACCGCGTTGCCGATAGGCTGAGAAGGCTAATCAACAGACGACTGACGCAGGACGGCTCCCCATCACGTCTCGGTCAGCCCACGACAAGGCGCCGCCCCATGAGACATCGCAATCAGATCACCTTCGTCGGCAATTCGGCCCCGCGTCGCTGCGGCATCGCCACCTTCACGACCGACCTTCGCGGTGCAGTGGCCAATTTGCCGGGACGACCAGCGACCAGCATCATCGCGATGACCGAGCGCGGCCAATCCTATGACTATCCTCCGTCTGTCGTGGCCGAGATCCGCGACCATGTCTTGTCCGACTATGTGACCGCCGCCGATGTCTTGAACGCCGGCCCCGCGGAGCTCGTCTGCCTGCAGCACGAGTTCGGCATATTCGGCGGCGAGGCGGGACGCGACATACTGGAACTGACATCGCGCCTCGACATTGCGCTCGTGACAACCTTCCACACCGTGCTGGAACATCCGACACAAGCTCAGATGCAGGTCATGAAGACGCTGATCGCCCAGTCCGCGCGCGTCATTGTCATGGCTGAAAAGGGCCGTTCCCTGCTTCAATCGGTCTATGACGCGCCAGCAGACATGATCCGGGTGATCCCGCACGGCATTCCGGACGCCCCCTTCAGCGAGCCCGACCAGGCCAAGGCGCGATTGGGCTATGACAACCGCAGCGTGATCCTGACCTTTGGCCTCTTGTCGCCGGGCAAGGGGATCGAGGTGATGATCGACGCCATGCCCGAAGTGCTGAAGTCGACCCCAAACGCTCTCTACATCATTCTCGGCGCGACCCATCCGAACCTGTTGCGAGACGAGGGAGAAACCTACCGGCAGGGGCTGACCGACCGTATCGCTGCGCTGGGGCTGCAGGACAGCGTGGTCTTGCTCAATCAGTTCGTCTCGAAGCCAACACTGCTCGACTATATTTCCTGCTGCGACATCTATGTGACCCCCTATCTCAACCCATGCCAGATGACGTCAGGCACCCTGGCCTACAGCTTCGGCATGGGTCGGGTGGTTGTCTCCACGCCCTATTGGCATGCCCAGGAACTGCTCGGCGACGGACGCGGAATCCTCACGCCCTTTGGGGATTCCGCCGCCACGGCGCACGAAATCGCGGCGCTTCTGACCGATCCGGACCGCAGCGCGGCGATCCGCAAACGCGCCTATGACGAGAGCCGCTCCATGACCTGGCCGAAGACGGCGCAGCGCTATCTTGATGTCTTCGCCGAACTGAATATCGCCAGTAACGCCATGGCGCCGCTGTCGCCGGTCGTGGTGCGTCGGGGCCATGAGCCCCGGGCCGTTGACACGGTCAGCACACAGCATTTTCTGGCCATGTGCGACGACACCGGCCTGTTCCAGCACGCTGTTCATTCCATTCCCGACCGCTTGCACGGCTATTGCGTCGACGACAATGCACGCGCCCTTCTGGTGGCGTGCAGCCTGGACGCTCCCGGCGAGACGCCTCTGGCGCCGGCCTTCGCCAACCGGTTCGCCGCCTTCATCCAGCACGCCTGGAACCCCGACAATGGACGCTTCCGAAACTTCATGAGTTTCGACCGGCGGTGGCTTGAGCCCTGCGGGTCTGAAGACAGCCACGGTCGCACCCTTTGGGCGCTGGGACAGTGCGCGATCGCCGATATGGACGTATCAAGGCGACGCTGGGCGCGCGATCTGATGCTCAAGGCCCTGCCCGCCGCCATTGAGTTCAGCTCTCCCCGCGCCTGGGCCTTCACTCTGCTGGGACTGGAGGGGGTGTGCCGCACATCGTCCGCCAGCTATCTGGCCGATCACACACGCCGTCTGTTGGCCGAACAGTTGATGGGCCGACTGAAACTGGCCGCAAGTCCGGACTGGTTCTGGTTCGAGGACGGTCTGTCCTATGACAATGCCCGCCTGCCTCAAGCTCTGATCGCCACAGGACGCGCCATCGGCAATACCAGCTATGTGAAGTCCGGGCTTAAGGCCTTGAAATGGCTGACCCAGATGCAGACCTCGTCAAGCGGCGCCTTCCGCCCGGTCGGTTCCGACACATTCGGAGAATTGCGACAGCTGCCGCAGCGCTTTGATCAGCAACCGCTGGAAGCCTGCGCCACGATCGCCGCCAGTCTGGCGGCGTGGCGCGCCTCGTCAGATCCGATGTGGCGAGCGGAGGCCAAGCGGGCCTTCGCCTGGTTCAAGGGTGTGAACGATCTGTCGATCCCGCTTGTCGATCCGGAAACGGGAAGTTGTCGAGATGGTCTGCATCCGGATCGGGCCAATGAAAACCGCGGCGGCGAGTCGGCGGTGTCCTACCTTCTGGCCCTGACCGACCTGCGTCAATTACAGCGCGAGGCCGTCCCCCTGCGCGCCCCATCCGTGGTCGGGCCGCAGATTGTCGCCCAGATTGAGGCTCTACGCGCATGAGCGTTGCGCAGGATCTGGTCACGGCCGCCCCCCTGGCCAAACTGCTGGAACGGCAGTCTCTGTATCTGCGGCCCGACGCTTCGCGCGTTATCGCCCGGCCGTTTCGTCCCACCACGGAACCGCGCGACCTTCAGCCAACGGACAAGCGCCGCGCCAATCACATCGTGGATCGCGTCCTGGCTTTGGACGACGCCACGGCAAAGGCTGAGCTGGCGGACGTTCTTGACAATTTCGACCAGCGCCACCGCAACCTGAGCGCCAAGTTCGAAGCGCGCGCGGACGAGATGGAAATCTCGCTGAGCGATCACGCTCTCTATACCGACACCCAGAGATGGCTGGTGGGGGCCTATTTCCTTCAGGAATATTCTTTCGAAGCGACCGCCCTGTGCAATCCCAGCATCGCACCGCATCCCGACCAGAGCGGAACGCCGGAAGGATGTGTTCGGATTGTTCTGAGCTTGCGGGCTGTGGGCGAAGGGCATGTCTCGTCCATCACCTTCAGATCCGGGATGATCAGCGCAGACGGCCATGTGGCGATTGATACGCCACAAAAGCGGGCCTCCATGCCCCATATCGACAGCAGGACCCTGTTTCGCGGCGGCGAGGATGTGCGCTTCAGCTTCTGCGCCGAAGAAGACATCAGCGAGCGGGTCATTTTCCCGTTCACCTCGACCCAGACCAATGGGGTGGAGGATGCGCGGTTTGTCACGATGCAGGGCGACGGCGCGCGCACCTATTACGCCACCTACACCGCCTATGACGGACGCAGCATCGGTTCCGAACTCCTGGAGACGCAGGACTTTCTGTCGTTCAGAATGACGCCTCTGCGGGGCGACGCCTCTCACAATAAGGGCATGGCGCTGTTCCC
>CAIOJR010000146.1 GCA_903858685.1 uncultured Caulobacterales bacterium
AAGGATGAGGCGCATGTCATCATCCGCTGTCTGGAGAGCGTGCGTCCGATAGCAGACTATGTGCTGGTGCAGGACACAGGATCATCCGACGGCACGCCTGAGGTCATAAGGGCCTGGCTGAAGGAAACGGGGATTCCGGGCACAGTGTCCGAACATCCGTGGCGAGATTTCGCCGCCAATCGCACCCTCGCCCTGTCTGAACTCAAGGCGCTGGCGGATGTCGATTATCTGTTCATCATAGACGCTGACGACCGACTGGTCCTGCCGCCCAACTACCGCAAACCTGTGCTGGACGCCGACAGCTACCTGTTGGAGGTGCATCACGGCGCCATGCGGCACTGGCGACCGCATCTTTTGCGCAGCGATCTGAATTGGCGATATGAAGGCGTCATCCACGAATTTCTGAGTATTCCGACAGCCGATGGCGCGGGCCGGATCTTGCCGGAGCACATCGACCAGCGGCGTTTGACGGGGCCTTATATCGCCATCGGATTTGACGGGGCGCGGCGCGCCACGACCAGTGAATCGGAGCGGTTCAGCCGTGACGCCGAAGTGATCACGCGCGCGTTGCAAGACAACCCCGATCCGTTTCTGGTGTCGCGCTACACCTTTTATCTGGCGCAGTCGCTGCACAATTCAGGTCGGCCTGAGCTGGCTTTGGAAAGCTATCGCGCCCGGGCGGAAATGGGCTTTTGGGTGCAGGAAGCCTATATTGCGCGTTATCGTGTCGCGAAGATCATGGCTGATCTGGTGGGATCAGGCGCCTATAGCCTGGATCAGGTGCTTGAGGAATTCGAAGCCGCTCACGCCGCGCTTCCCAGTCGCGCTGAACCGCTCCATGCCGCAAGTGTACTGTGTCGTCAGGCTGGCCGCTTTGAGGAAGGGCTGGCCTATGCACGACGCGGACTGACCGTCCCCATCCCATCGGACGCCCTGTTCCTGGACAAGTGGGTCTATGACTACGGCCTGTTGGACGAGTTTGGCGTCAACGCCTATTGGGCGGACCGCTTCGAAGATTGCGCAACCGCCTGTCGCAAAATGCTGCAGAAGTCGGATGTTCCCTATGATGTCCGGCTCCGGGTCAGCCAAAATCTGGAGATGGCGGAACGGAAGCTGCAGAATGGCGGGCAATCCCCTGATGCGTTTTCAGTATTCCTGGTGCAACCGCCAGACTATTTACACTGGCAAGCCTATCGTGAAATCGCCGAGACGGTCCTTTATGGGCTGCGAGAATGCGGGTTGGAAGCCCAGATTCAGACCCGAACGGATCGATTGACCGACCAGGTGATCGTTATTGGCGGTCACGTCATCTCAAGCGAAGCCGCCAGACAGCTTCCCGCCAGAAGCATCATCTATAATTGCGAGCACCATAATTCGTCCTGGATTACAGGAGAGACCCCCCAATATCTGAGCCTGCTCCAGACGTATCCCGTCTGGGACTACAGCCATCAAAACGCGGTCAGCCTCTCGGGTCTGCTGGGCAAGGATGTCCGCTATGTCATGCTCGGCTACACGCCAGACCTGACCCGCATTGAACCTGCTCTTGATCAGGATATCGATGTGTTGTTCTACGGCAGCATCAATGCGCGCCGGCAGGATGTGCTGGATCGTTTGCGAGCCGAGGGGCTGAAGGTTCATCAGGCGTTCGGCGTCTATGGAAAGGACCGCGACGACCTGATCGCGCGCTCAAAGCTTGTCCTCAACGTCCATTATTATGAGCCCGGAGTCTTCGAGATCGTGCGCGTGTCATTCCTGCTGGCCAACCGCAAGGCGGTTGTGTCAGAGGCCAGTCATGATGAAGCCATAGAACCGGACCTCGCCCAGGCTGTCCACCAGTGCGCCTATGCTGATCTGGTCGCGTCCTGCAAAGCGCTTGTGGATGACGCTGATCGCCGGCGCCGGTTGGAAGAGGACGGCTTTAAGGCTTTTGCGGCAAGGGACGAGGCGCAG
>CAIOJR010000147.1 GCA_903858685.1 uncultured Caulobacterales bacterium
GATCTGGACAGATTGAAGTCTCTGGGCGCGGGCAAGGCGCCGGCGTCCGGGGGCGGATTACCGGGGCTGGGGGGATTTCCCGGCTTCAAGAAGAAATAGGGCGGCGCGCCCACGGCGTTCCGATCCTCACCCATCATCCTATCAACACACTGACATCACAACAGAAAGACACCTGAAATGCTGAAGATCCGTCTGGCCCGCGGCGGCGCCAAGAAGCGTCCGTTCTACTCCATCGTTGTCGCCGACAGTCATTCGCCCCGCGATGGCCGCTTCATCGAAAAAGTGGGCACCTATAACCCGCTTCTGAAGCGCGACGACCCGAACCGCGTCACCCTGAAGCTCGAAGCGATCGCCGAATGGATTCGCAAGGGCGCCCAGCCGACCGACCGCGTGGCGCGCTTCCTGTCGCAGCAGGGTCTGGCCGAATGGCAGGCCTCCAACAATCCCAACAAGGCCGTCCCCGGCAAGAAGGCGCAAGAGCGCGCCGCGGAACGCGCCCAGCGCGAAGCCGACCGCATCGAAGCCGAGGCGGCCGCCAAGGCTGAAGCCGCAGCGGCCGCCGCTGCGCCTGCGCCGGTCGAAGAGCCCGCCGCTGAAGAAGAAGCCGCGACCGAGGCCTGAGGCCTGCATAGGCGCCGGGAGCCGATCACATGAGCGACGACAAGGATCGTCTGATCCTGGTGGGCCGTGTGGCCGGCGCCTTCGGGGTGCGCGGAGAGGTGCGGATCAGCGCCTATACCGCCGACCCCATGGCGCTGTTGGGCTTTGGAACCCTGCTGGCGGGTAATGGCGCGCCGGTGCTGCATCTGGTCGCGGCCCGTCCTGTGAAGGACGGCGTCGTGGCGCGGGTGCAGGCGCTGGAGACCAAGGAGGCGGCGGACGCGTTGCGCGGGACCCGCCTCTTCGTGCCGCGCGCCAGCCTGCCGGAGCCGGACGAGGAGGAGTATTACCTCGCCGACCTGATCGGCCTGAAGGCGGTTTCGCCGGAAGGCGCGCCCATGGGCGTGGTCAAGGCGGTGCACGACTTTCACGCCGGCGATATTCTGGAGATCGACCCCGGTCAGGGCCGCCCCTCCTGGATGCAGCCCTTTACGCGTGAAGCGGTTCCCGACGTGCGGATCGCCGACGGCGTGGTGGTGCTGGTCAAGCTGCCCGAAACGGTGGCCGAACCCGGCATGCGCGCCAAGGCCGATCTGGAAGCGGAGGGAGACGAAGAGGCATGAGCTTCGACGTCTCCATCCTGACCATGGCTCCCGAAGCGTTTCCGGGCGCGCTGGGCGTGTCGGTCATCGGCTCAGCCTGGCGGGAGCAGGGGTTGTGGTCCCTTGAAATTGTGGACATCCGCGACTTTTCCGGTCATAAGCGCGGCTTCCTCGACGACACCCCTGCGGGTGGCGGCCCGGGACAGGTGATGAAGGCGGACGTTATCGCCTCGGCTCTGGACAGTCTGGAGCCGGGTGGACGGCCGCTTTTGTACATGAGCGCGCGCGGTCGGCCCCTGACCCAGGCGCGGGTTCGCGAATGGTCCAGGGCCCCCGGTCTGATCGTTCTGTGCGGCCGGTTTGAAGGGGTGGATCAGCGGGTGCTCGACGCCCGCGGGTTCGAAGAGATTTCGGTCGGCGACGCGGTCCTTGCAGGGGGCGAAGCGGCGGCCATGGTTTTGGTCGAGGCCACGGTTAGGCTCGCGCCCGGTGTTCTGGGCAATGCGGCCTCGATCGAGGACGAGAGTTTCGAGAACGGGCTTCTTGAGCACCCGCAGTACACGCGACCGCAGGTGTTTGAGGGACTGGAGATACCGGAGGTGTTGCGCTCCGGCCATCATGGCGAAATCGCGAGATGGAGACAGTCGCAACGTGAACTTGCCACGCGGGAGCGCAGGCCGGACCTCTGGTCGGCGCATCTCGCCAAATCACAGCTAAAGGGCGCTAAAAGCCCCAAGGAGTAGACGATGAATCTGATTGAGACCCTGGAGCACGAAGAAGGCCAGCGCCTGCTCACCAAGCGCGGCGGCTCCATCCCCAAGTTCCAGCCGGGCGACACCGTGCGCGTGAACGTGAAGATCAAGGAAGGCGAGCGCGAGCGCGTCCAGGCCTATGAGGGCGTCGTGATCGCCCGCTCCGGCGGCGGCATCCATGAGAACTTCACCGTGCGCAAGATCAGCTTCGGCGAAGGCGTGGAGCGCGTGTTCCCGCTCCTGTCCCCCATGATCGAGTCGATCGAAGTGAAGCGTTTCGGCGTCGTGCGTCGCGCCAAGCTTTATTATCTGCGCGACCGTCGCGGCAAGTCTGCGCGGATCGCCGAGCGTCAGCGCTCCAACAAGCCGGAAGCCGCTTCCGCAGAATAGGCTCTGGCGGATTTCAGTTTTCACCCTGCGTCTGGTTTGAAATAATCGGACGCAGGGGCTGAAATCAAACGAACACAATCGACCCATAGACAGCTATCATCCGGTTTCAACGAGGATGATTGTACATGCGCCATTGGCTTATCGCCGCAACTGCGGCTGTCGCTTTCGCCGGGGCCTCCATCGCCCAGGCCCAGTCCGCGCCCCCCATGGCGCCGCCGCCCGCTTTTGAGCAATCCCGTCATTGGGGCATGATGCGTCACGATGGTCCGATGATGGGGCCAGAGCATCGCGACCCGGCCAGGATGGCCGAGCATCTGCGCACCGTTCTGCAACTGCGCCCCGATCAGGAACCCGCCCTGAAGGCCCTGATCGCTTCGCTCCCCACGCCGCCGAGCCGTGAGGACAGGATGAAGATGCATGAGGCGATGACGGGAAAGTCCACGCCCGAGCGCATGGAAGCCCATGTGACCCGGATGCGGGAGCGTCTGGACCAGATGCAGAAGTCTCTGAACGCGCTCAAGACCTTCTACGCCGCCCTGACGCCGTCTCAGCAAAAGGCGTTTGAGGCGCTGCACCTTGGCCATGGCCATATGCACGGCCATATGGGCCGGATGGGTCATATGGGTCAGATGGGCCATGACGGTCCGCCGCGGCCCATGGGCGACATGCCGATGTAATCAGACAAAAGCCCCGGGCGTCGCTCCGGGGCTTTTTTGTTAGCTGAGCCTGTCGCTCAGATCGAATCTCGCCGCAGCAGGCCGGGCGGAAGGCGGCGATCGTTCGGGCCGGACCATTGGGTGGAAAGATAGGCCGAGCGGGCGGCTTCCAGATGGGGCGGGCCGGCTTTCAGGCCGTGGCGACGACCGGTCTGGCCCAGCATATGGGCCTGGAACAGGGTCGCGTCGGGGGAGAGGCGGGCCTTCGGGTCGACGCGGCGCGCACGCGGTCCGTGACCGGCCTCATCCCGTTGGGGCTGGGCGACGATCATCGGCACTTGGCGCTCGCTCGACTGGTTCATTCTGGCACACCCAGGAAGGGACTCACCCTCTCTCTGCACACTGTAAGCCAGCTTTAACTTCTCGTTAATACATTGCCCAGTTTGCGGACGGCTCCGGCTCTGCTAAACCCCGCCCATGTTCACAGCGGCCCGCAGATTTCGAATTATACGCCCGGCGTGACGCCGCCGGGCCAGGCATGGCTTTGCACGCGCGCCGGGACTTGTATGCGCCCGCCACCGAACCTTCCCGTTCGAGATCCTTTCAGCTTCTGCCCGGAACCTATCCGTTATGGCCGACGACCAGACTTCCCCGACTGATCGCGATTTTCGCGAAACCGTTTTCCTGCCCCAGACCCCGTTTCCCATGCGGGCGGGCCTGCCCAAGCTCGAGCCGGAGATCCTGGCGCGCTGGGCGGCGGATAGCGGGCTCTATGAGACCGTGCGCGCCAAGCGCCAGGCCGATGGCCGCCCGCTGTTCGTACTGCATGACGGCCCGCCCTACGCCAATGGCGCGATCCATATCGGGCACTCGCTGAACAAGATCCTGAAGGACTTCGTGGTCCGCACCCGGTTCCTCCTGGGCTATGATGTCGACTACGTGCCGGGCTGGGACTGCCACGGCCTGCCGATCGAATGGAAGATCGAGGAAAAGTTCCGCGCTGCGGGCCGCGCCAAGGGCGATGTGTCCAAGGCGGAGTTCCGCAAGGCGTGCCGCGAATATGCCGACCAGTGGATCGGCCTGCAGTCCAGCGAGTTCCAGCGCCTGGGCGTCCTGGGCGACTGGCCGCACCGCTACGCCACCATGGACTTCACGTCCGAAGCCGCCATTGTGCGCGAGTTCCACAAGTTCCTGATGAGCGGCCAGCTCTATCGCGGCTCAAAGCCTGTGATGTGGAGCCCGGTGGAGCGCACCGCGCTCGCCGACGCCGAGGTGGAGTACAAGGATCACGTCAGCCCGACAGTCTGGGTGAAGTTCCCGGTGACTGCGGGGGCGCCCCCCGGCGCCTCGGTCGTCATCTGGACCACGACGCCCTGGACCCTGCCTGCCAACCGGGCGATTTCCTATGGCCCGACCATCTCTTACGGCCTCTATGAGGTCGAGGCGATGGAGACCGATCTGGCGTTCGCGCCCTGGGCGGCGCCGGGGGATCGGCTGATTGTGGCCGACAAGCTGGCCTCGGACGTGGCCGGCGCCGCCAAGATCGCCAGCTGGAAGCGGCTGGCCGATGTCGAGCCCTCCGGCCTGACCTGCGCCCATCCTCTGCGCGGACAGGGCTATGAGTTCGAGGTCCCGCTGCTGGCCGGTGATCACGTCACCGACGACGCCGGGACGGGCTTTGTCCACACCGCGCCCGGCCATGGCGCGGACGACTACGCCATCTGGATCGCTACCGGCCATCGCGACATCCCCGACACCGTCGACGCCGACGGCAAATACTATCCCGACGTGCCCCTGTTCGGCGGCATGGCGGTGATGGAGACCGAGGGCAAGAAGTCCGGCAAGTTCGGCCCGGCCAATGGCGCGGTGATGGACAGGCTGATCGAGGCGCACAATCTGCTCGCACGCGGGCGGCTGGAGCATTCCTCTCCGCATAGCTGGCGCTCCGGTGCGCCGATCATCTTCCGCAACACGCCGCAGTGGTTCATCCGCATGGATGAGCCGCTCGCCAGCGGCAAGACCCTGCGCGAAACAGCGCTTCAGGCCATTGCCGACACCGACTTCTATCCGGAGGCGGGTCGCAATCGCATCGGCGGCATGGTCGAGGGGCGCCCTGACTGGCTGATCAGCCGCCAGCGCGCCTGGGGTACGCCTCTGGCCCTGTTCGTGGACAAGGCGACGCGCGAGCCTCTGGCCGATGCGGACGTCAATGCGCGCATCGCGGCGGCGGTCGAGGCGGACGGCGCCGACGCCTGGTTCGTGCGCGATCCGGCGGAGTTCCTGGGGCCGGGCCGCAATCCTGAAGACTATGAGAAGATCGACGATATTCTCGACGTCTGGTTCGATTCCGGCTCGACCCACGCCTTTGTGCTGGACCCGCGCCTGACGCGCACGCCGGACTATGTGATGTACCTGGAAGGCTCCGACCAGCATCGCGGCTGGTTCCAGTCCTCGCTTCTGGAGGGCTGCGGCACCCGTGGCCGCGCCCCCTTCGACGGGGTGCTGACCCACGGCTTCACCCTCGATGAGAAGGGGGAGAAGATGTCCAAGTCCAAGGGCAATTCGATCGAGCCCCAGACCATCATCAAGGAAAGCGGCGCAGAGATCATCCGTCTGTGGGCGGCCATGGTCGACTATTCGGAAGACCAGCGGATCGGCAAGCAGATCCTGGGCACCACCACCGACGCCTATCGCAAGCTGCGCAATACGGTGCGCTATCTTCTCGGCGCGCTGGACGGCTTTGACGCGGCCGAGCGGGTAGCTCTGGGCGAGATGCCGCCGCTGGAGCGCTACATCCTGCATCGTCTGTGGGAGCTGGATGGCGCGGTCCGCACGGCCTATGAGGGTTATCGCTTCTCCGACGCCTGGCGTGCGGTGACCGAGTTCTGCAGTCAGGACCTGTCGGCGCTCTATTTCGACGTGCGCAAGGACAGCCTCTATTGCGACCGGGCCGACAGCCTGACGCGTCGGGCCGTGCGCACGGTGATGGACCTGGTGTTCGAACGCATCACCGCCTGGCTGTCGCCCCTTGCGGTCTTCACCACGGAAGAGGCCTGGACCACGCGCTTCCCTGACGCTGGACCCAACGCCCTGCGCGAAATGCCGAAAACGCCGGATTCCTGGCGTAATGAGGCCGAAGCCGTGCGCTGGCGTCGCATTGACGGCGTGCTTCAGGCCGTCAATGGCGCCCTGGAGGTCAAGCGGACGGAAAAGGCCATAGGCGCCTCGCTGGAGGCCGCCATCGCCGCCGTGCTGACTGCGGACGAGCTGACGGCCTTTGACGGCGTCGTGGCGCAGGACGTGTTCCGCACCAGCAGCGCCACTCTGATCGAGGGCGCCCATCTGTCGGTCGAGGTGTCGTCGGCCGAGGGTGAAAAGTGCGTCCGGTGCTGGAAGGTGCTGACCGAGGTCGCAGCGCCTGCCCATCTGTGCGCCCGCTGCGCCGATGCGGTGAGCTGGTGGGATCAGATCAAGGCATGAGCCAGGATGGATCGTCTGAACGGGGAAGCGCCCGCATGAAGCTTGACCTTCCCAGGGAAACGCCGCTGGCCCGGCTGGCCTATGCGGTGGCGGGCGCGGTGCTGGTGCTGGATCAGGGCTCCAAGGCCTTGATCCTGCACGTGATCGACCTGCCTAACCGTCAACAGATGCTGGTCGCGCCGCCTATTTTCAACCTGACCATGGTGTGGAACCGGGGCGTCAGCTTCGGGCTTTTGAAGGCAGGCGCGGATCTGGGGCGGCTGGCCCTGATCGCCTTCGCCGCCTTTGTGGTGGCGATTCTGGGCCTTTGGGCGCGTCGGGTCGATCGGCCCCTGCTGGCCTGGGCCGTCGGGCTGGTCATGGGCGGCGCCATCGGCAATAATCTGGTGGATCGGCCCATCTATGGCGCCGTGGTCGACTTTCTTGACTTTTCCGGCCTGATGTTTCCCTGGGTCTTCAATGTGGCTGACAGCGCCATTTCCATCGGCGTGGTTCTGCTGCTGATCGATGCGTTGCAACCTCAATCCGGCGACGCCTCGAAAAAGGCTTGAAGCCGCGCCACAACGCAAGCTTGGCTTTCACCGCCTTTATGCGGTAGCTACGCTCTACTGATTTACGACGGGACCCCAAGGAGTTTCCCCTGATGCGTCTGGACCAATTCAACTGCCGGACCGGTCTGGCTCTGGCCGCCCTTGTGGCGGCGGGCCTTGGCCTGTCCGCCTGCGGCGGCGCGTCCTCGGTCGGCTTCGGCAAGGTGACGCCGGACGAGTTCCGTGTGGTGTCCAAGGCGCCGCTCAGCCTGCCGCCGGACTACGCCCTGCGTCCGCCCATGCCGGGAGAGCCGCGCCCGCAGGAGCTTCAGCCTGAAAGCGCCGCGCGTCAGGCGATTCTGGGTCAGCAGGCCTCCATCGCGCGCTCGGACGGCGAAAAGCTTCTGGTGGCCAAGGCCGGCGTCAGCAAGTCCGACCCCCTGATCCGTTATGTGGTGGATGATGAGTTCGGCGAACTGGCCCACAAGGACCGCAGTTTCGCCGACACGGTTCTGTTCTGGCGGCACGACGCGCCGACGGCGGCTCAGTCCCAGCTGGCGCAGGAAACCCGCATTGAAGCCTCCGCGCCGGTGGATGCGGCTGCGGAAGCGGCGCGCGTCAAGGCCGCGGTCGGCGACAAGCCCGTGATGATCAAGCGCGCTGACGAAACCAAGAAGGGTTTCAAGCTGCCAGGCCTCTAGGCTCTCAGCCTTTCCTTGGCCACCCCTTCCCCGCGAGGGGAGGGGAGCTGCGGCACGAATCGGCCTAGCCTTGGGCCATGCCGATCCGCCGACTTCCCCCCGAAACCGTCAACCGCATCGCCGCTGGCGAGGTGGTGGAGCGCCCGGCCAGCGCCCTGAAGGAGCTGGTGGAGAACGCCCTCGATGCGGGCGCCCTGCGCGTGGACATTCAGGCCGATCAGGGGGGGCTGTCGCGCATATTGGTGGCCGACGACGGGGCGGGCATCAGCGCTGAGGAGCTGCCCCTGGCGGTGGAGCGTCATGCGACGTCCAAACTGGCGCCGGGCGCCGACGGCGGCTACGACCTTCTCAACATCTTCACGCTCGGCTTTCGCGGAGAGGCCTTGCCCTCCATCGGCTCCGTCGCGCGTCTGACCATTTCGGCGCGCGTCAAGGGCGGCGAAGCCTGCCAGATCCTGGTCGATGGCGGCGCCGTGGGCGAGGTCGGCCCTGCGCCCTTCGCCGAACCGCATGGGGCGCGTGTCGAGGTGCGCGACCTGTTCTACGCCACGCCCGCGCGCCTGAAATTCATGAAGTCTGAACGGGCCGAGGCCCTGGCCATCACCGAGGAGGTGAAGCGTCAGGCCATGGCCCATGAGGCGACGTCCTTCTCGCTGGAGCTGGATGGCCGCAAGGTCCTGCGGCTGGCCGCAGAGCGGGCGGGCGTGGAGGGGCGACTGGCGCGGCTGGGCGCGGTGCTCGGGCGCGAGTTCGAGGATAACGCCCTCCTGATCGATCTGGAGCGCGAGGGCGTGCGCCTGACCGGCTATGCGGGTCTGCCCACCTATAGCCGCGGCAATGCCCAGCACCAGTATCTGTTCGTCAATGGCCGTCCGGTGCGCGACCGGCTGATCGGCGGCGCCCTGCGGGCGGCCTATGCCGATTTTCTGGCGCGGGACCGGCACCCGGTGGCGGCGCTCTATGTCGAACTGGATCCGGAGCAGGTGGATGTGAATGTTCACCCGGCCAAGGCGGAGGTGCGCTTCCGCGACCCCGGTCTGGTGCGCGGCCTGATCATCGGGGCGCTGCGCCACGCTCTGGCGGGCGCCGGCCATCGGGCCTCGACCACGGTGGCGGGAGCGGCTCTGGGCAGTTTCCGGCCTCAGGGCGCGGGCTATCAACCGCCGCCGGGTTCCGGACCTGCACCGCTCTGGAGCGGCGCGGGCCAGTGGCGCAGTCCTCAGGGCGGCTTTGGTGCCCCAGCATCGGCGACCGGGCCTGGGCCCGTTCTCCCCGGCCTCAGCGAACGCAGCGCACGTGTCGAGCCTGATTTTGCCGGCCCCGGCGGCTATGGCGCCCAGGCGTCAGTCGAGGCGGCGAGATTCACGCCACAGGCCATGGATCCGGTGGACTTCCCGCTCGGCGCCGCGCGGGCGCAGCTTCACGAGACCTATATCATCGCCCAGACGCGGGACGGTCTGATCATTGTTGATCAACACGCCGCCCATGAGCGTCTGGTCTATGAGCGCATGAAGGTGGAGATGGATCAGGGCGGGGTGGCGCGTCAGGCGCTGCTTCTGCCTGAAGTGGTCGAGCTGGACCCGGCGGAGGCGGAGCGCGTGGCCGCCCGCGCCGACGAACTGGCGGCTCTGGGTCTGGTGGTCGAGGCGTTTGGCCCCGGCGCCGTGGTGGTGCGCGAGACGCCGGCGCTGCTGGGCGACACCGATGTCGCAGGCCTGATCCGCGACATCGCTGACGATCTGGCCGAGGCCGGGCAGGCCCTGGCGCTGAGCGAGCGTCTGGCGGAGGTCTGTGGAACCATGGCCTGTCACGGCAGCGTGCGGGCGGGCCGTCGGCTGAGCGGCGCCGAAATGAACGCTCTCCTGCGACAGATGGAGGCCACGCCCCATTCCGGCCAGTGCAACCATGGCCGCCCCACCTATGTAGAGCTGAAACTGGCCGATGTGGAGCGGCTGTTCGGGCGGCGCTGAGCCGCCTCAGTACCAGCCCGCATCGCGCAGGGACCTGGCGTAGGTCCGGCTGACCGGCACGTTCAGCCCGCCGGTCAGGGTCAATTCCGCGCGACCATCGCCGCGCGTGGCGCTCTGCACCGCGCCGCGCGCCACCCACCAGCTGCGGTGAGTCTGGGCGCCCTCGATCCCTTCCAGTTCCGCCACGGCGTCGGCCAGACGCAACAGGATCAGGGTGTCACCGCGATCTGTGTGGACGCGCAGATAGTGGTCCTGTGCCTCTACCGCCCGGATGTTCGCGTCGCGCAGATGGGCGGGCAGGCGGTCGATGAAGCGGGGCGGAGCGGTCAGGTCCGGATGGGCGTGGGTTTCTCTGGGTTGCTGGTTGAGGGCGTAGTTGAGCGCGGTCATGGCGATGGTCAGCACCGCCACCGGGGCCAGAATATAGGTGAACTGTGCGCCGCCCACGGAGACCTGAAAGACGAGAACAGTGGTCAGCCAGACGATCACCGAGCCGATGGCGGTGATGATTGCGGCGTGGGCCCCGGCCTCCAGCCAGACACTGGATTCAAACCACCCCACCCGATGCAGCACCGGACGGGTCGATAGTCCGACCAAAGTGCCAAGGGTCATGACGCCGACCCAATAGCCCAATCGGACCGGGACGGTGGCCGTCTCCGTGCCGAACGGCGCGATGAAGGCCAGCACCAGACCTGCGCCCACCGCCACGATCAGCGAGACTCGCAGTTGCTCCGCCCAAAAGCGTTTCAGCCATGCGCCCCACGCCCGGCCCGCCATTGGCGAAGCGCGAACGGGGCCTGGTGGTGGTTCGCGAACCGGTCCTGTCCTGTCGTGCATCTGTGGATGCCGTCCTCAAATCATCGTGCTTGGTGGGGATCCTAGAGCCACCGACGCGGGATGACGAGCCCGCCCCTTCTCGAGGATCACCAGGATGAGCACTTATAACGCCCCCGCCCAGACCACGGACAGCCGCCCGGCCACCCTCGGCGCGATGTCGGTCTGGGTCCGCTTCGGCGCCCCGACCTTTGCGCTGGTCGGAGCCCTGACGGCGGCGATCCTGGTGATGAGGTTCGGCGGCGGGGGAGCCTTGCACGCGCCGAACCTGTCCCTGATCGCCCGGGCCTCCCTGCCGATCCGCATCCATCTGGTCGCCGCCATGCTGGCGCTGGGCCTCGGCGCGGTGCAGATGCTGGCGCCAAAGGGAACCCTGCCGCACCGGACCGTGGGCTGGATCTGGGTGGTGTTCATGCTGACGGCGGCGCTTAGCTCCATCCTGATCAAGGTGATCAATCCGGGCCATTTCAGCCTGATCCACATCCTGACCGCCTGGACCCTGATCGCGGCGCCCCTGGGCGTGATTGCGGCCCGGCGCGGCAAGATCGGCGCGCATAGCCGTTACATGGCGGGGCTGTTCTATATGGGCCTGATCACGGCGGGGGCCTTCACCTTCCTGCCGGGACGCCTGCTCTATCAGGTCTTTTTCGGTCACTGAGGGGGCGGCGCGGCGGCTGGACCTTCTGGTCCGCCGTCGCACCCGGTCAGGCGCTTCAAGCGCTGGTGGTGGTCGTCGTCGTTGTGGCGCCGGATGAGCTGGCGCCCGTGTCGGTTCCGCTTGAGCTTGAGCCGCTGGCGCCAGACGATGAGGTCGTGGTGGAGGCGACGGTCGTGCTGGAGTCGGACGAACTTGTGCTCGACGTATCGGAACTGCTGCTGGTCTCAGTCGCATGGTGGTGGTGATGGTGGTGACCGCCGCCAACCGTCTGGGTCTGTTGCAGAAGGCTGGTCAGGGCCGCCGTCAGTTCGCTGGACGACAACTGGCCGTCGCCATTGGTGTCCAGTTGCGCAAAGGCCTGAGCCAGCGGATCGGTGGAACCGGAGGTCGAGGCCGAGGTCGCACTTGTACTGTTCTGGCTAAGGGCGGTTTCGATTTCCGACAGGCTGAGCGATCCGTCCGCGTTGCCGTCGACCTTGGAGATCAGATCATTGGCGAGCGTCGACGCCAGACTGGCGGTTGAGGTCGATGTGCTGGCCGAGTTGATGGTGGAGGACGAAGACGCCGAGGCGCCCGACTGGGTCTGGTCTCGCAGAAGCGCGGCCAGAATATCAGCGGAAAACTGCTGTGACGGAAGTTGCCCGCCTGAAACAGGCGGGGCGGGCGGCGGCCCTGACCCGTCCTGGTCGCCGTCGCTGTCCGCACCCTGCACGGAAGGCAGATTTTGCCCGGTAGATTGCAAGTTCTGCACCGCAGAGGACCCGCTCGCACCTGAGAAGGATTGAGACCAGGATCGTTGCTGCAATTGGGCTAGCAAGCTTCCGAGCGAACTGATGTCTGTAGACATGGGTTGCTCCTTTAAGCGATCCGACAGTGGATCGCCCAAAGCCATGCAAGAAGTAGCGCAAAGCCTTATTCGGCTTGGCTTTGTGGAATTTGTTTCGTTGATGAAACAGGCGTGAGGCGATTGTGGCGCAATGGCGCCCTGCCTTGTCAGGCCTTGGGCTTGCGCCGAGCGCGAAAGAATCTGCGCAAAAGCTCCGCGCTTTCCGTCGCCAGCAGGCCCGCCTGAACTTCAGGGCGCCAGTGGCAGGTCGGCTGGTCAAAGACCCTGGCCCCGTGCGCCACGCCGCCGCCCTTGGGATCGTGCGCTCCATAGACCACCCGGCCGAGCCGCGCCTGTGAGATGGCGCCGGCGCACATGGGACAGGGTTCCAGCGTCACATAGAGGGTCAGACCCGTCAGCCGGTAATTGCCCAGACGCTGGGCGGCCTCGCGAATCGCCAGGATTTCGGCGTGGGCTGTGGGGTCGTGACGGGCGATCGGGGCGTTGCGCGCCTGCGCAATCACCTCTCCAGTGGCCGGATCGACAATGATAGCGCCAATCGGGGCCTCTTCATCGTCGGCTGCGGCTTGCGCTAGGGCCAGCGCCCGGCGCATGTTGGCGTCATCATGGTCGATCATCGCCGACAAGGCGCCCCTAACCCACGCCCACGTCAAGGGCCTCGCCGCTCGTCAGCCGCAAAGGGCGCCTCAAAAGGCCCCGCGTTGAGCACAGATGTTCGCGACGTGAAGTCTGGCGAACCGTCGGCTTCTGGCAAGCCTTTCTACAAGTCCGGCCCCAAGGCGGGAGTCAAGTCGGGCGGCAAGCCCGGGTTCAAGGCGTCGCCGCGCCCGGATGCGACCCGGGATGCGCCGAAGGAGGCCGCACGTCTCAAGCCGGCCAGACCCGCGACCCGTTATGCGCCCCGCCCGGCGCCCGGCCCATACACAGGCCCAGACCCGGCGCCCAATGCGCGTCAAGCGCCGCCGCGCGCGTCCAGACCTCTGGCTGCGGCTGAGCCTGAGGATCATCATGCGGAAGGTGTCGAAGGCGAACGCATCGCCAAGGCCCTGGCCCGTGCGGGCGTGGCGTCGCGCCGCGAGGTGGAGCGCTACATCTCCGAAGGTCGGGTGGCGGTGAATGGCCGCCTGCTGACCAGTCCGGCGGTCAAGATCGCCGCAGGCGACGTGCTGACGGTCGACGGCGCCGTCATCAATGAGGCGGAGCCGACGCGGCTGTGGCGCTATCACAAGCCGGTCGGCCTGTTGACCACCCATAACGACCCCAATGGCCGGCCCACCGTGTTTGAGAACCTGCCGCAGGGCCTGCCGCGCGTCATCTCGGTCGGGCGGCTTGACCTCAATTCCGAGGGCCTGCTGCTCCTGACCAATGACGGGTCTCTGGCGCGGGCGCTGGAACTGCCCAAGAGCGGCTGGATCCGGCGCTATCGGGTGCGGGCCTTTGGGCGCACCGACCAGAAGAAGCTGGATGAACTGGCCAAGGGCGTGGTGGTGGAGGGCGTGACCTATGGCGCGATCGAGGCGCGGCTCGACAAGGTGACCCGCACCGAGAGCGTGGGCGGCTCCAACGTCTGGATCACGGTCGCCATTGCGGAGGGCAAGAATCGCGAAGTGCGGCGGGTGATGGAATCCATCGGCCTGAAGGTCAATCGCCTGATCCGTCTGGCCTATGGGCCGTTTGCCCTGGCGATCCTGCCCACGGGCGCGGTGGAAGAGGTCGGGCCGCGCGTGATCCGCGAGCTGCTGGCCGACTTCATTGCGCCGGAAAACATGCCCAAGGGCGACCGCACGGCCGGTCCTGTGCTGGCGCCGTCGGGCGGGCGGTCGCGTCGCAATCCTGATCGCCCCGCCGAGGCTGACGGCGCGCGCCGCGCAGCTGAGGCGCCGGTTAAGGAAAAGAAGGTCTACAAGGCCGGATGGGCCAAGGCGGCGCCGAAAAAGGGGCCCGCCAAGGCCGCGCCCAAGCCCGGTCGCAGTGGAAAAGCGGCCAAGGCGGGAGCTGGCGCCCAGCCGTCATCGCAAAAGGGGCCCAAGAAGCGCTGATCGCCCCTATCTTCACAGGCTTGTGCACCTTATGTTCCGCACCCAACCCGGAACCTGACCCTTGAGCGACCCCTTTTCCGACCCCTTTTCCGATCCGGTTTCCGATCCTTTTGGGTCTGAGGCGCAGAGCCCGCGCATCTCCGACCTGGCCCGCGTCCAGGCGCCGGGCGCGGGGGGCGATTTTGTGTCCGGTCTCAATCCCGAACAGCGCGATGCGGTCGAGGCGGTGGAGGGTCCGGTTCTGGTGCTGGCGGGCGCAGGCACGGGCAAGACGCGCGTCCTGACGACGCGTCTGGCGCATATTCTTGCGACCGGACGGGCCAAGCCGTGGGAAATCCTGGCGGTGACCTTTACAAACAAGGCCGCCAAGGAGATGCGCGAACGGATCGCCAAACTGATCGGGCCGTCCTCTGAAGGTCTGCGCTGGCTCGGCACCTTCCACTCGGTCGCCGCCCAGATCCTGCGCCGCCATGCGGAGCTCGTAGGGCTGAAGTCCAGCTTCACCATTCTGGATGACGATGATCAGGAGCGGCTGGTCAAGCAACTGCTGGACGCCGAGAACATCGACGCCAAGCGCTGGACGCCCAAATCCATGACCGGCCTGATCGATCAGTGGAAGAACAAGGGCTGGACGCCGGAAAAGACGCCCGCCTCGGAGGGCGAACTGTTCGGCAATGGCAAGGGTGTGCGCATCTACACCCTGTATCAGGAGCGGCTGCGCACCCTGAACGCCTGCGATTTCGGCGATCTGTTGCTGCACAACCTGACCATATTCACCAGGCATCCCGATGTTCTGGCCGAGTATCACAACCGCTTTCGCTACATCCTGGTGGACGAGTATCAGGACACCAATGTCTGCCAGTATCTGTGGCTGCGCCTGTTGGCTCAGGCGCGCAGGAATGTCTGTTGCGTGGGCGACGATGACCAGTCCATCTATGGCTGGCGCGGGGCGGAGGTCGACAATATCCTGAGGTTCGAGCGGGATTTTCCCGGCGCCAAGGTCGTGCGGCTGGAGCGCAATTATCGCTCCACCGAGCATATTCTGGCCGCCGCCTCCGGCCTGATCGCCACCAACAAGGGCCGTCTGGGCAAGACCCTGTGGACCGAAGACAGGGGCGGCGAAAAGGTGCGGGTGCGAGGGGTCTGGGATGGCGAGGCCGAGGCTCGTCTGATCGCCGACGATATTGAATCCTTCCGTCGTCAGGGACGCCATTATCGCGACTGCGCCGTGCTGGTGCGGGCCTCGTTCCAGATGCGCGCCTTTGAAGAGCGGTTCGTCATGCTGGCCATCCCCTATACGGTGGTGGGCGGGCCGCGGTTTTTCGAGCGGGCGGAGATTCGCGACGTGCACGCCTACCTGCGCCTGGTGCAGAGCCCCGACGATGATCTGGCCTTTGAGCGCATCGTCAACACGCCGCGCCGCGGCATTGGCGACGCCTCTGTGGCCAAGCTGCTCAGCCTGGCGCGGATGCAGAACCTGTCGGCCACGGCGGCGGCGCGGGAACTGACGGCCTCGGACGAGCTGCCCGCCCGCACGCGCACGGCTCTGGCCGGGTTTCTGCGCGATTTGGACCGCTGGCGCGAACAGGCCCGCACCCTGCGCCATTTCGAGCTGGCCGAGACCATCATGGAAGAGAGCGGCTATACCGACGCCCTGCGCGCCGACCGGGGTCCCCAGTCCCAGGGCCGCCTCGACAATCTGAAGGAGCTGGTTCAGGCCATGGAGGCCTTTGACACGCTTCAGGCCTATCTGGAGCACGTGTCTCTGGTGATGGACATCGACCGCTCGTCCGGCAATGACAATGTGCAGATCATGACCCTGCACTCCGCCAAGGGGCTGGAGTTTCCTCTGGTCTTCCTGCCCGGCTGGGAGGAGGGGGTGTTTCCCTCCCAGCGCTCCATGGACGAGAAGGGTGAAAAGGGGCTCGAGGAAGAACGCCGTCTGGCCTATGTCGGCATTACCCGGGCGCGGGAAGAGGCGCGGATATCGTTTGTCGCCAACCGGCAGGTCTATGGCCGCTGGACCTCGCAACTGCCTTCGCGCTTTGTCGATGAACTGCCGCCCGGCCATGTCGAGGCCAGAAGCGAGACCGGCTATTATGGCGGCGGACCGGGGATGCGTGAAACGGCCTCGCGCTGGGACGGGGCCAGTTCGTTCGGCTCTGGCTACACCTCCCCCGGCTGGAAGCGCGCGCAGGATCGCGGCGCCTCGGTCACCCCGCCCAGATATGCGCGGTCGGGCGTGATCGAAGGCGAGGGGCGGCTGATCGCGTCGGCCGATCCCGCCGCAGGCTCCGGCGCCTATAAGCGCGGCGACCGCGTCTTTCATCAGAAGTTCGGCTATGGCGAGGTCACCGCCGTCGAGGGCGCCAAACTGACCGTGGCGTTCGACAAGGCGGGGGAAAAGCGCGTGCTTGAGAGCTTTGTGGAAAAGGGCTGAGTCGCCGACGGGCCGGTCTGACCCATGGGCAGACTTGCGATTTGGATCGAAGGGGCCACCTATTGGGCCAAGACACCAAGGGCCAAGCGGGACATTGACGGATGGGCAGCCTGACAGATCTGGACGACGAAGACGTGAAAATCACCGGTCAGATCCCTCCTCGCTCGGGTCGCGCTGAAGCTGGCCGCCCCACGGCGGCCGAGGCGGAGGATGCGGTTCGGACCCTGATCCGCTGGGCTGGAGACGACATCCGCCGCGAGGGATTGCTGGACACGCCCGCCCGCGTGGCCCGCTCCTATGTCGAGCTGTTCTCAGGCTATGAAACCGATCCGCGCGCCTATCTGGAGCGCACGTTCGAGGAGGTCGGGGGTTATGACCAGCTGGTGGTCCTGAAGGACATCCGCTTTGTCAGCTTCTGCGAACATCACATGCTGCCCGTGATCGGCAAGGCCCATGTGGGCTATCTGCCCAATGGCCGGGTCGTGGGGATTTCCAAGCTGGCGCGCGTGGTCAACGGTTTTGCGCGGCGCCTTCAGATTCAGGAAAAGCTGACCGCCCAGGTCGCCGATGCGATCGAGGAGGTGCTGCAACCTCACGGCGTCGGCGTGATCATCGAGGCCGAACATAGCTGCATGACCCTGCGCGGCGTCAATACGGTGGGGTCCTCGCTGACCACTTCGGCCATGCGCGGCGCCGTGCGCGACGACATGCGCACCCGGATGGAGTTCATGCGGTTGAGCGGGCAGTAGGGCGGCTTTTCCCCTCAGGGGATCGCATAGGTCACCGTGGCCTGGGCGGCGATGCGGTCCGGCTGCTCTGTCCAGAGCTTGACGTCGCATACGGCAATGCGTCGTCCCAGACGCAGCAGGCTGGCCTCGGCCCACACATCGCCGATCACGGCCGCGCGCAGGAAGTTCATGACCAGCGAACTGGTCACCGCCATCTGTTGGTCGCCAATATGGGCCAGGACCAGCCCATAGGCGCCGGTGTCCGCCACGGTCATCAGGGTAGGGCCGGAAATGATCCCGCCGGGCCGCAAAAGCCCCGGACCATAGGGGCGTCTGATGCGCACCCGGCCCGGTTGCGCCTCGACCACAAGCGCCATGTGGTCCGGCGGCGTCTCGGGAAAGGCCTTGAGGAGGATGGCGTTGACGCCGGCGGCGTCCAGCTTCAGGGGCGGATGGCTCATCGCGCAAGGCTAGCGGCGGGAGCGGGCCTGAGCAATGGGCCCGTGGGCGGTGGAGGCTCTTGACGCCAGCCCGCTCACCCCGTTCATGGAGCCATGAGCACCATCACGCCCCTTCGCCGCCTGATCGACCTGCCCGGTTTTCGGGAGCTGGAGTTCAAGTCCGTCATGCACCCGCGCATGACCGAACATGACGCCCGCGAGACCTATCCTGAACTGGACGCCCTGTCCGTCGAGCTGTTCGGCCTGACGGCGGACGAGGCCGACGATACGCCGCGCCCGGAAGGCTGGGATCGGATGGAACGCAAAGCCGACCGCGAACAGGTCGCAGCCTTCGAGGCCGCAGGCTGGGACGTGACCGACGACAAGCGCAAGCCCCTGCGGCTCTTGTCCCATTTCAATGTTCAGCTGTGGCTGGCCCTGCGCGGTGTCGCCGGCGCGGTTCCCTTTGCGCCCGACGCCGATCCCGACGAGGGCGGCGCAGCGCTGGCGGCGGAAGCGGCGCGCTTTCGGCGCAACAAGGTGTGAGGGAACAGGCCGATCATCCCCTCATCCCCTCATCGCTTCTTGCCCAGCTCGGCGGCGATGTTCTTCACCATGCGACCCACCTTGCGATGGGCCGTGGTGATCTGATCGCGGGTGACGCCCCAGCGCTTCATCCAGTATTCCACGGCCTGACGCTCGGACAGGTCCAGCCTGTCCTTGTCGATAAAGCCGCGCTTGTCCTTCAGTCCCGCCATATCAACCGGGCGAAATCATGTTTTCAGGGCGGACATACTGGTCGAACTCTTCATTCGTGACATAACCGCCGCCGACGGCTTCGTCGCGCAGGGTGGTGCCTTTCTTGTGCGCCGTCTTGGCGATCTTGGCGGCGTTGTCATAGCCGATCCTGGGCGCCAGCGCCGTGACCAGCATCAAGGAGCGCTCCACGCCCTCCTTGATGTTGTCGAGACGGGGTTCGATCCCGACCACGCAGTTTTCGGTGAAGCTGACCGCCGCATCGGCCATCAGGCGCACCGATTGCAGGAAATTATAGGCCATGACCGGATTATAGACGTTCAGCTCGAAATGGCCTTGGCTGCCCGCAAAGGTCAGGGCGGCGTTGTTGCCGAAGATCTGCACGCAGACCTGGGTCAGGGCTTCGCACTGGGTCGGATTGACCTTGCCGGGCATGATGGAGGAGCCGGGCTCGTTCTCCGGCAGGCTCAATTCGCCCAGACCCGCGCGGGGGCCGGAGCCCAGCAGGCGGATGTCGTTGGCGATCTTGAACAGGCTGGCGGCGACGGTGTTGATGGCGCCGTGGCTGAAGACCATGGCGTCATGGGCGGCCAGAGCTTCAAACTTGTTGGGCGCGGTGGTGAAGGCCAGACCCGTAATGGCCGCGATCCGGTCGGCCACGCCTTCGGCAAAGCCCAGGGGGGCGTTCAGGCCGGTGCCGACCGCCGTGCCGCCCTGAGCCAGTTGCATCAGCGCGGGCAGGGTCTGTTCGATCCGGTGGATGCCGTTCTGGACCTGCGCCGTATAGCCTGAAAACTCCTGGCCGAGCGTCAGGGGCGTGGCGTCCTGGGTGTGGGTGCGGCCGATCTTGATGATCGACTTCCACCCTTCGGCCTTGTCGTTCAGGGCGTTGCGCAGGCTGTGCAGGGCGGGCAGCAGGCGGTGGGTGATTTCCTCTGCGCAGGCGATGTGCATGGCCGTGGGATAGGTGTCGTTGGACGACTGGCTCATATTCACATGGTCATTGGGGTGAACCGGCGTCTTGGAGCCCATCTCCCCGCCCAGCATCTCGATGGCCCGATTGGAGATGACCTCATTGGCGTTCATGTTTGACTGGGTGCCCGACCCGGTCTGCCAGACCACCAGAGGGAAATGCGCGTCGAGCTTGCCCTCGATCACCTCATTGGCGGCGGCGACGATGGTCTGGCCGATCCTGGGGTCCAGACGGCCCAGAGCCATATTGGTCTCCGCCGCTGCACGCTTGACCACGCCCAGAGCGCGCACGATGGGCGCAGGCTGCTTTTCCCAGCCGATCTTGAAATTGCCGAGGCTGCGTTGCGCCTGGGCGCCCCAGTAACGGTCCGCGGCGACCTCGATGGGGCCAAAGGTGTCGGTTTCGATCCTGGCGGGGGACTTGGTCATGGCTGGTGCGCGCCTTCTGGTGACAAGAAGCGGTTTTCGACTGGCGAAACGGTTGGGCGGCGGTGTAGCACGGCTGGGCGACGCTTCAAGCTGTCCTGAGGTCGGGCAGGGGCGTTCGCGATGGAGACCGCCATGCTGCGCACCGCCATTTCATCCGGCTCCACCTTTGAAGAGCTGGCCGGATATTCCCGCGCCACGGTGGTGGAGTTCGATACCTATGCCGAGGTGTTCGTCTCTGGCTGCACCGGGTTTGACTATGCCAGCATGACGATTTCGGACGACATTTCCGAGCAGACGCGGCAGTGCTTCCTCAATATCGAAGCCGCGCTGAAGCAGGCGGGCGGCGATCTGAGCCATCTGGTCCGTGTGCGATACTATCTGACGGACGGCGCCTATTTCGCCAAGGTCGCGCCCATCTTTGGCGAGTTCTGCAAACCGGCCCGCCCCGCCGCCACCGCTCTGGTCTGTGGTCTGGTCGATCCTGCCATGAAGATCGAAATCGAGGTCGACGCCCGCATCCCGCGCGGCTAGGGCTGGGCGGGCGGCTAAGACTTGGCGCGCGCGGCGATGAAGTCGTCGATCAGGTCTGCGATCTTGACGTGCCAGCGGCGGTGGTTGAACGGTCGCACGACCTGGGCCTGCGGGTCGTGGGACTCCGGCGGCAACAGATAAATGCCGTAATAGTCGTCAATCCGCTGCACCAGTTCGGGGACAAGTTCGAAAGGTGCGGGTTTGTGGGCCGCTTCCAGGCAGAGCAGATAACCCTGAACGAAGGCGTCACTGTCGTTGCGAAACCAGAAGGCGCCGTCCAGCATGCCGTGCCGTTCGGGATAGAAGACGCCGATCGGCAGGGGGCGACGCCACAGGGCGCGGGGGTAATCCAGCGAGTCGTGCAACACTTCGACTGGCGTCGTGAGGGGCGAATAGGATTGGTTGCGAAAGTCGTCTGTCACAACGCCGGGCAGGATATTGAGGTCGAAGTCGTCCCGGATCGGCGTTCTGATCATGCGGGTTTCATTGAGCACGCAGTCATAATAGCCAATAGCGGCGTCAACCCGCTCACTATCATCCAGTGACAGCCACCATTTGGCGTCATGGGCGGGAACATTTGGGTCCGGCGGCAAGGGAGCCCTGGTCGGCCGGGCGGGCGGGGGCCTTGGCCGGTGATCGGCGGGGTGGTTGCCCGGCTCCAGCGCGACCAGACGCTCTAATATATCGCCAATATCGGCGTCTTCATAATGGCTTGAGACGTAGAATTGATCGGCGCCCCAGGATGATTCCCTATTAAAAAAGCCATACCACTGACGAATTCTGTCAGCGTAATATTTTACGGGGTGGTGCGGTCCGGGAGAGCCGTGTGCAACCCTGCAATCCAGATAGCCAGTGATAAGATATAGACGCGCCATGGGTGAATAATGGCGGTATTCCAGACTGCTTGAGTCTGCATGCGGATCGTTGTCTTCCTCGCCAATGCCTCGATGTGTGAAGTGCGGAATCATCGCGATCAGATCCGGGCTGAACGGCGGCTCGAACAGCGACACGGCTGGATGACTCCGCGGCGGCGGGTGTTTGGCGATGTATTTCAGAATGATCCGGTCATAGGGCTCATTGGTTCGGTCGAGGAGCTGGTCGAATTCCGCAAAATAGCAGTCCTGGGCGCCAGCCATGAATGCGGCCTGCGCCGTTGGCGATTGCCGCAACAGCCACCCGACCGTGTGGAGACGCCACGGCGGGCGGTTTTTCGCCGGCGCGGCGCCCACGCCAAAGACTGTGATCAGCGAGATGACAAGCGCTGCGAGGACGGGGTGTTTCATCGGGTGGGCTTCATGGAGCAGGTTACTGCAATTTATGCACCATAAGCGATCTGGTTGCCACGATTTATCACTACTTTGGAGTGTAAAACAGAACTTTACCGATCTTGTCCCCTCCGAACGCATCTCGCATTTTCACGATCCCGGTATATTCGGAAGGCCCAAGGTTTGCGACTTCGACGTTGCTTTTTTCTATGCCCGTTTCGGCGCCAGCAGACGGCGTCACCGTTAGGACGTGGCCGTGTTTTGGACGTTTGTGATGTTTCGGAACTTTAGCCGTAGAACTGTCCCAAGCGCCGATAACAAGCTTACCTTCGTTTGCAAGATTTTGAGCTTCTTCTGGTGTTACGACTTTGTATTCACTTGATGCTTCCAGCGCCCTTGCCATACCATTTGCAGTTTTTGCCTCACCATCAGGGCCACTCAACGGCGCCATTGGCGCATTCAATTCAGTAGCGATCCGAAAGACGGCTTCATTGCAATGGGTTTCGCCCGTATTGGGGTCCTGTTGAAGACCGGGTGAGGCAACAAGGTCGGTTTGCAGTTTGGTTAGCTTTTCGCGAGCGGACGGCGTGGCGATCGGCGCGGAATTGCCAGCGACGGACGACTTGGGGGCGGCTGAAGTAACGCCACCGCCTCCCCCACCTTCGCCAGCGTCGCTGGCGAAGGTGAACTGGCCATTGTCGTCACGGTGGTTCGGATTGAACTTGCGCTCCTCCCGTTCCAGATCATGGGCGTCGCGCAGCATGGCGAGCTGAAAGCGCAGGGCGGCGAGTTCTGTGCGATTGGCCAGGCTGGACTGGCGCCGGTTGAAATCAGTCATGAGAGAACCTTGCTGGAGGTGAACACCACCGCAAGTTTCGCTCAACTTCCACGGGCGAGGACACGTCGGCGCCCCTCGCCAGACTCACTGAAGCGTCCTAGACTTGCGGCCAGCGGCAATATCGCCAAGCGCGGGAGCGGGTCATGCTTGTATCCACCACC
>CAIOJR010000148.1 GCA_903858685.1 uncultured Caulobacterales bacterium
ATGGCGCGCAGGGTACGAAGCAGGGCCACCGGCGCAAGCCTGAACCGGATTGGGCTTGGATGCGCAGCGAGTTGAAGCGCAAGCACGTGACGCTGCAGATCCTGTGGGACGAGTACATCGCCGCCAATCCGGACGGATACCGGTATTCTCGGTTCTGCGACCTTTACAGCTCTTGGGAAGCCAAGCTTCCGGTGACCATGCGCCAGACCCATCTGGGCGGTGAAAAGCTCTTCGTGGATTATGCGGGCGACACCGTCCCGGTGATCATTGACCAGCGTACAGGTGAAATCCGCCGCGCCCATCTCTTCGTCGCCGCCATGGGCGCGTCAAGCCTTGGATTTGCCCTGGCGACCTGGACTGAGAGCCTGCCTGACTGGATTGAGGGGCATGTTCAGGCCTTCGCCTACTTCGGGGGCGTCACGAGCGTGATCGTTCCGGACAATCCCAAGGTCGCGGTGATCAAGGCTTCGCTCTACGATCCCCAGATCAACCGCACCTATGCTGAAATGGCGGCCCATTACGGAACGGGCGTCTTGCCGGCCAGGCCGCGCCGCCCGCGGGACAAGGCCAAGGTTGAGGCTTTGGTGCGGATTGTAGAGCGCTGGCTTCTGGGCAAACTTCGCCACCGGCGATTTTACAGCCTGGCCGAAGTGAACGGCGCCATCAAAGAGCTGTTGGCCTGGCTGAACGAGGCGAAGATCCTACGCCATATCGGCAAGACCCGTCGCCATCTGTTCGAGCTGCTCGATGCGCCGCTCCTGAAAGGGCTTCCCGAGCAGCCTTATGCTCTGGCGGAGTGGAAACTGCGCAAGGTCGGTCTTGATTATCACATCGACTTTGACGGCCACTTCTACTCGGTGCCCTACCGCCACGCCCGGGCCAATGTGGAGGTCCGCGCTACAATCCGTACGGTGGAAGTCTTTCACCAGGGCGAACGGATCGCCGCCCATATGCGCGGCTCTGGGGACGGCAAGCACACGACGGCGCAAGACCATATGCCTTCCAGTCACCGACGCTATGCGGACTGGACGATCGACAAAATCCTTCGTGAAGCGAAGGTGATCGGCGCCTCGACGGAAATGTTCTGCCAGATGGTTCTGGAGAAAAAACCTCATCCAGAACAGGGCTATAGAACCTGCCTGGGCGTCGTCCGCCTCGCCAAGACTGTGGGCCAGGCGCGGCTTGAGGCGGCGTGCCTTCGGGCTTTGCAGATCGGCGCCCTCAATTACGGCTCGGTCAAATCCATCCTCGACAACCGCCTTGATGGTCAACCGGTTCCGCGACGCCGCGACGCGGAAGGCGGCGCTCAACTGGCGCTGCCGCATCCCAATATCCGCGGTTCTGACTACTACCACTAATCAAAGGAGACCCGTGCCTTGCTCACCCACCCAACCTTGGATCAGTTGAACACCCTGGGGCTGGCCGGAATGGCCCGCGCGTTCAAAGATCTCGCCGCCAATCCCGAAGCTGAAGGACTTGGCCACGCTGAATGGCTTGGACTGCTTCTCGACCGGGAAATGGCGCAGCGACAGGACAAGCGTTATGGCGCGAGGCTTCGCCGCGCCCGACTTCGGCACAATGCAGCCCCGGAAAACATCGACTACAGCGCCGCGCGCGGCCTCGACCGACGCCTCATGGCGCAGCTCTTAAGCGGCGAGTGGATCGATAATCATGAAAACGTGATCGTCGGTGGGGCGACGGGCCTGGGCAAGAGTTGGATTGCCTGCGCCCTGGGGCACAAAGCCTGTCGCGACAACCGCTCCGTTCTTTATGTCCGCGTTCCTAAGCTCTTCGACGAGCTGACGCTCGCCCATGCTGACGGCTCATTCGGGCGCAGGCTCAAAACCTTGGGCGCGGTGGAGCTCCTGATCCTTGATGACTGGGGCCTTGAACCCCTCGACGCCCAAGCGCGCCACGACCTCCTGGAGATCCTTGAGGAAAGATATGGTCGGCGATCAACAATCATCACCAGCCAGTTGCCCGTCGCCGACTGGCACAGCCTCATCGGCCACGCGACCTACGCCGACGCCATCCTCGACCGGCTGGTCCACAACGCGCAAAGAATCGAACTTAAAGGCGAATCCCTGCGCCGGACCGGTCCACCCAAAAACTCTTGACCAGGACGGGAAATCAACCCCAATAAAAGCAACCGACCGAGACGTCCGAAGTGGGCGGAATTAAATCGGAATGGTGGGCGCCATCATCTCGGAATGAGTGGGCGGCATCGTCGGAATCGGCACTCCAAACTCCCGGGCGAGGGACGCGAGGTCGCTCCAGCCGGCCGCCAGTTCCGGATCAATATCAAGGATGCGTCGATAGAGAGCGATGGCGTCGGAGACGGCGCCCATGCCGCGAAGCGCGCGCGCACGGCCGATCATGGCGTCCGTGAATTGCCGTCGCAATGCGAGGGATCGGTCGAACGCCGCCAGCGCAGTCATCCAGTCCTGGAGCACCAGCAGGGCGTGGCCCAGGTTGGCGTGGGCTTCCGGTCGACCCGGGTCCAGCAGGATCGACTGCCGGGCTTCGGCGATGGCGGCGTGCGGATCGCCGCAACGAGTGAGGGCCAGAGCGAGATTGGACCGGAGGCCGGCGTCGTCCGGCGAGAGGCCCACCGCCGTCCTGAACGCCACCGCCGCCTCGGCGGTCTTGCCCGCCGCAGACCGCCAGATTGCCAGCTGGTTCCAAAGTTCCGACGAGTCCGGAAAATCCGCGACGATCGGAGCCAGCTTCATGGCCGCGGTCGCGGGGTCCGTGTCGGCGATCAATTCGCACAGTCTCCGCCAGCTGACAGCATCCGACGGTGCGACGCGGACAACCTCCTCGAACAGAACC
>CAIOJR010000149.1 GCA_903858685.1 uncultured Caulobacterales bacterium
AGCCGGACTCATCCCCCAGCACGACCACGGAAAGGGCGGAGGCCAGCCCGAAGGCGGCGGCGACGGTCAGGGACCGCTTGGCGATCTCCACATGGCGGCCCTTGAGCAGGTAAAAGGCGGAGACGCCCAGCACAAACACCGAGGCGCACACATAGCCTGCGCTGACCGTATGGACGAACTTGGCCTGGGCGACGGGGTTGAAGATCACCTCGGCGAAGTTGGTCACTTCCATCCGCATGGTTTCGGGATTGAATGTGGCGCCCACCGGGTTTTGCATCCAGCCATTGGCCACCAGAATCCACAGGGCCGACAGATTGGTGCCCAGGGCCACCATGAAGGTCACGCCAAGGTGCTGGACCCGGGTCAGCTTGTTCCAGCCGAAGAACATCAGGCCGACAAATGTGGCCTCCATGAAGAAGGCCATCAGGCCCTCGATGGCCAGAGGCGCGCCGAAAATGTCGCCCACATAGTGGGAGTAATAGGCCCAGTTGGTTCCGAACTCGAACTCCATGGTCAGGCCTGTGGCCACGCCCAGAACGAAGTTGATCCCGAACAGGGTTCCCCAGAAGCGCGTAGTGGTTCGCCAGATCTCCCTGCCGGTCATCACATAGATGCTCTCCATGATCACCAGCAGGAACGACAGTCCCAAGGTCAGAGGCACGAACAGGAAATGGTACATCGCCGTCAGGGCAAACTGCAGGCGGGAGAGTTCGATTATGCCGATATCCATCAGGAGGCTCCCAAACCGATGCGCGGGGCTTATACCTGCAATTCTAATGCAACATTGCGATAGATCAATAGATGTCCATTATATTCGCAATATCGCATAAACATGCTTGCCATGGTCGTTTTGTGGAGCCTATCTGAGGCATGAGACGCATCTCCCGTGTTGCTGAACCCTGGATGCCGATCGCCGGCTGGGTGCTGGACGCCAGTGGCGCAGTGGTTTTCGCGCTCGGCCTGTCCCTCTGCCTGGTCCGCATCCTTCATCCAGACCCCTTGTGGCTGGCGGGGCTCGGTCTGATGGCTGGCGGCGCCCTGTTGCGGGCGATCGGATCCGGGACCGCCACTGTGCTGGGCGTGCAGGTCGCACGCGCGGTCCTCAGTGAGCAGCGCCGAAAACTGAGCGCGTCACTTCTGAGCGGGCAGCGGGGCGCCCATGTCGGCCTTGGCGAAATGGTCACGGCGGCGGTGGACGAGATCGAGGCGCAGGAAGGCTATTTCAGCCGGTTTCAACCCCTTCGGAAGGCCGCTGCAATTGGCCCCCTGCTGATTGTTCTGGCGGTCGCTCTGGCCAGTCCAGTCTGTGCGCTCATCATGGTGGCGACCCTGGCCCCTCTGGTCATTATCCTGGCCTTCGTCGGTTCGGCGGCCAGACAGGCGTCCGACCAGCAGTTCGAAGCCCTGGAGCGTCTGTCCGTCCGCTTCATGGACCGGGTCAGGGCCCTGCCGCTCATCCTCGCTTTTCAGGCGGAGGCGGCGTCGGTCAATCAGGTGAAGGCGGCGGCGCAATCGGTCAGCGTTCGAACCCGGTCCGTGCTGCAGGTGGCGTTTCTGTCCTCCGCCGCGCTGGAGCTGTTTTCAGCCCTGTCGGTGGCTCTGGTGGCCGTCTATTGCGGCTTTCGCCTGCTGGGGCTTTTCCCCGTTCCGGTTCCTGAAGCCATGGATCTGCAA
>CAIOJR010000150.1 GCA_903858685.1 uncultured Caulobacterales bacterium
CACATGGCCGACCAGGTCCAGGCCTGGGCCGACGCCGAAGGCAAGGCGCGGCCCGATTGCCAATTCGCCGTCACGCTGGAACCATCCCTGCTCGGCACTGGCGGCGGCATCGTCTATGCCGCCTCGCAACATCCGGACGATCACTATCTCTGCCTCAATGGCGACAGCGCGACCTTTGTTTCGCTGAAGCCAGCGCAGGACTGGCTCAAATCCGATCCCGCTCTGGATGGCGTGATCATCGCCAAGCAGTTGGATGATGCCAGCCGCTATGGCTCGCTCGATATCGGGCCGGATGGCCTGCTCAAGGGCTTTCGCGAAAAACAGCCCGGCGCCGGCTGGATCAATGCCGGCATCTATCTGCTCCGCGCGCCGCTGCTGGCGATGGAGCCCAAGGCCATGAGCATTGAATTTGACTGTTTTCCCCGCTGGCTGGCAGATGGCGCGCGTATCGGCGTGCTGGCGGCCAAGGCTGATTTCCTCGATATTGGAACCCCGGAAACCCTGGCCAAGGCCACGGCTTTCATCGAAGCCAATCGCGCCAGCCTGAGTGATCCCGCCAAGCTGGTTCCCGTCCAGCACTGTGTCTAGTCTCACCGCCGCTTCCGGACCAAACCGGAAGGCGAACAAGAACAAGGAGTTTGCAATGCCGGTCTGCCGTGTTTGCCGCGGGTCCAATCTGGAACAGTTCCTGGACCTGACGGACCAGCCCCATTGCAACAGCCTGCTGCTGCCCGAACAGTTGGACCGCAAGGAGCCCTTCTATCCTCTGCGCGTCTGGTTCTGCCATGACTGCACCACGGTGCAGATCGACCACACCGTGCCCAAGGAAGAAATGTTCGCGGAGTATTACTATGTCTCCGGCACCACCACGACCTTGCGCCAGCATTTCCAGGACACCACTGACCGGCTGGTGAAGCTGCTGGGCCTGAAAGAGGGCGACCGCATCGTGGATGTCGGCTCCAATGACGGCACTTGGCTCAAGACCTATGCCAAGCATGGCATCAAGGCGACCGGCGTGGAACCCGCCAGCAATCTCGCCGCCCAGGCCAACAAGGAAGGCGCCGATACGCTGAACGCCTTTTTCAACGTCGCGTCAGCCGAAGAAATCCTCAAGACCCGTGGCGCGCCCAAGCTGGTGACGGCGGCGGGCGTGTTCTTCCACCTGGAAGAACTGCACAGCGCCACCGAAGGCGTCGCCAAGCTGATCGGTGATACCGGCACTTTCTGCGTGCAGGCGATCTATCTGGGCGAAATTCTCAAACACACAGAATTCGACAATATCTATCACGAGCACCTGACCTATTGGACCGTGCGCTCGATCCAGAAGTTGTTCGACCAGTTCGACCTGGAAGTCTATCACGTGGACCTTCTGCCCATTCACGGCGGCTCGCTGGAGCTGCTGGTGGCAAAAAAGGGCACGCGCAAGATAGACCCGTCCGTCCAGCGTTACCTCGATGAGGAAACAAAGCTGGGCTATGACAAGATCGAAACCTACCGCGCCTTCAATGACCGGGTGTGGAAGATCAAGGACAAGCTGCTCGGCACCCTGAAAAACTACAAGGCCAAGGGCAAAAGCGTGTTCGCCTTCGGCGCCCCGGCCAAGGGCGCCACCACACTCAACTCCTTCAAGATCACCACCGACCTGGTGCCTTATTCGGTGGAGCGCAATGCGCTGAAGATCG
>CAIOJR010000151.1 GCA_903858685.1 uncultured Caulobacterales bacterium
ACCGTCTCCCGCGTCATCAACAAATCGCCCTTTGTGAAGGAAGAGACGCGGGACCGAGTCGAGGCCATCATCGCCGAGCATGACTATGAACCAGACCCGCAGGCGCGCGGTCTGGCCTTTCGCCGCTCTTTTCTGGTCGGGATGATCTATGACAATCCCAACCCGCAATATGTGGTCAACATGCAGCAGGGCGTGCTGGACGGGCTGGCAGGCTTTGGCATGGAGCTGGTGATCCGCCCCTGCGACCGCCACACGACCGGCTATCTCGACGATCTGAGAGGCTTTGTCGAACGCCAGAAACTGTCTGGCGTGATCATGCCCCCGTCCATGTCCGAAGACGAAGCGCTGGCCGACATGTTGCGGCGGCTGGACTGCCCCTATGTGCGCATCGCCTCGCTCAGCCTGGACACGCCGGAGCGCATGGTCATCACCCACGACAGAAAGGGCGGCGAACAGGCCGCGCATCTGCTGGCCGAACTGGGCCATCGCCGCATTGCGCACATTTCCGGGCCTGAAACTTTTCGGTCGTCCCACGAGCGTCGAGCAGGCTTTATCGACAGGCTGGCCAGTCACGGACTGACCCTGTCGCCGGAATATTCGGTTCAGGGCGAATATACCTATGCGTCCGGCATGGCCTGCGGCCGTCGCCTGCTGGACCGCGTGGACCCGCCCACCGCCATCTTCACCGGCAATGACGAAATGGCGACCGGCGTCTATAATATTGCGCGCGAGCTGGGCTACAATATTCCCGCAGACCTGTCGGTCATCGGCTTTGACGACGCCCCTGTGGCGGAGCGGATGTGGCCTCCCCTGACCTCCGTGCGCCTGCCCATCCGGGAAATGGGCCGCGTCGCCGCCCTGACCCTGTTCCGCGACCGGCTGGGCGCAGAGCCGCCTGCTAACGAGTTTGAACCCCGCCTGATCCAGCGCCACTCCACAGCCCCGCCCCCGGTTCGCTCTCGAGCCTGAGGCGCTTGCCTTTTTTAGTGACACCGGTTACCTAAGGGGCAAATGGCAAGATGCATAGGGGTGGTTCATGTACAGCAAGGTCTATCACGCGACGCATCCAGACATGATGCCGGGGGCGTCGAACGAGGCGCTGCGTGACCGCTATCTCATGACCGGCCTGTTCCAGCCCGGCCGGGTGTCCCTCAACTATTCGCACAATGAGCGCATGGTGATCGGAGGCGCAGCCCCCGTGGACGGCCCAGTTGAGCTACCTGCACAGGAGGCCCCGGCAGCAGGCGCCCCATTCCTTGAGCGGCGCGAGCTCGGCGTGGTCAATATTGGCGGCGCGGGCGAAGTGTCCGTCGACGGGGTGGTTTTCGCCCTCGCCCCGCGCGACGGGCTCTACATTCCGATGGGGACCAAAAGCGTCACCTTCAGTTCGGCCTCGGCTGAAACCCCGGCGCGCTTCTATCTGGTCTCAACCCCCGCCCACGCCCGGTTCGAGACGGTCAAGATCTCAATAGATCAGGCCGTGCCGCTGGAGCGCGGCTCGCTGGAGACCTCGAACGAGCGCACCATCTACCAATACATCGTGCCTGCGACCTGCCGCTCCGCCCAATTGCTGCTGGGCGTGACCCTGCTCAAGACCGGGAGCGTGTGGAACACCATGCCGCCGCACCTGCATGACCGCCGCAGCGAGGTCTATCTCTATTTTGGCCTGGCGAATGACCAGCGCGTCTTCCACTTCATGGGCGAACCTGATGCGGCGCGCCATATTGTGGTGGCCAATGAAGAGGCCGTCATGTCCCCGCCCTGGTCGATCCATATGGGCTCGGGCACGAGCAATTACGGGTTTATCTGGGCGATGGGCGGGGAAAACCTCGACTATACCGATATGAACCAGCTCGACATCTGTCAGCTGAAATAGGTCTGCACATGTCGCTCGCCGCATTTGATCTGACCGGCAAGACCGCCCTTGTCACCGGCGCCAATACAGGCATCGGTCAGGGGCTGGCCCTGGCGCTGGCGGGCGCCGGCGCAGATATTGTCGCCGTGGGCCGCACCGCGCCGACGCAAACAGAGGCGGCGGTCAAGGCGCTAGACAGACGTTTTCTGGCCCTGTCCGCCGACCTGTCCAGCGTGGCGCCCATTACATCCGTGGTGGAGGCGGCCACGCAGGCCATGGGGCCGATCGATATTCTGGTCAATAATGCGGGCATGATCCGACGCTGCGACGCGCTGGACTTCACCGAGGCCGACTGGGATCAGGTGATGGACACAAATCTGAAGTCCGCCTTCTTTCTCAGTCAGGCCGTCGCGCGGCGCATGGTCGAGGACGGCCGGCGCGGCAAGATCATCAATATTGTCTCCATGCTGTCGTTTCAGGGGGGAATTCGCGTCGCCTCCTACACCGCCAGTAAAAGCGGCCTGGCCGGGATCACCCGCCTGCTCGCCAACGAATGGGCGGCCAAGGGCGTGAACGTCAACGCCATTGCGCCGGGCTATATCGCGACGAACAACACGCAGAAATTGCGTGACGATGAAACGCGCAGCCGGGAAATACTCGGCCGGATCCCTGCCGCTCGTTGGGGGCGGCCAGATGATCTTGGCGGCGCGGCTGTGTTCCTGGCCTCTTCTGCATCCGACTATGTCCACGGGACATTGTTGCCGGTCGACGGAGGCTGGCTCGCCCGCTGACCGGCGGCGTTTTCGCTATCTTGTCAATTCCGAGACACCGCGTTATGCTCTTTGCCACCGGTGTCAAACTTGCCGAAGTGTAAATGACACCGGTGTCTAATTTAGGTCGCGCCATAAGCGACGCGATCAGGGGGAGAGAAATCATCATGCTGCGCCAAAAGTCACTGAAAGCTGTCCTGGTTCTGGGGGCCTCGTTTGCCGCCATCTCTGCGTTGCAGGCCAACGCCGCCGACGCACCCGCCGCCAGCGCGACCACCGCCGATACAGTCGAGCAGGTCGTGGTGACCGGCTTCCGCTCATCCCTCGCCAAGGCGCTGGTCGAAAAGCGGTCTGAAACGTCTGAAATCGACAGCATTCTGGCGGAAGACATTGGCAAGTTCCCCGACCTAAACCTGGCGGAATCCCTGCAACGCATTCCCGGGGTGACGATTACCCGCGAAGGCGGCGAAGGCCGCCAGATCACCGTGCGCGGTCTGGGCCCGCAATATACCCGCACCCGCATCAACGGCATGGAAGCCATGGCCAGCGTCGGCGCCCCGGACAATGACGGCGGGGTGAACCGCAGCCGCTCGTTCGATTTCACAGTCTTCGCCTCCGACCTGTTTTCAA
>CAIOJR010000152.1 GCA_903858685.1 uncultured Caulobacterales bacterium
AAAGTCCATGACGATATAGGCAGTGCCGTTCAGCTCGAACAGGCTCTTGACGCTTACAATATTGGGGTGACGATCAGGCTGGGAAAGTCCCCAAAGAACCTTCGCCTCCTCCATGAATTTCTGGAGGCCGAGCGCGTAGATTTCCTCGGCGGTGGAATCGGACGGGGCGACAGTCGTCTCATCGACCCGATCCGAGACAGACGATGGAAAATACTCCTTGATGGCGACGGCTTCCTTGAAATAGACGCCCCGCCCTTTGTAGACGATGCCAAACCCGCCCACCCCAAGGACGCTCTCCAACAGCCACTCGCGCAACTGCGACCCTTCTTGAAGCGCTTTATTGGAATAGGGAGTCGTCATGAAGCTTTCCCAACGGCCTGCACCTCGCCTCAGCCTACGGCATGGTTTAATCTCAAATTAACATCATTTAACACGCGAGAAACAGGCGAATGAATCCACAGTGCGCCTTTCGCAGTCACGTCGGCCTCAAGCGGCGTTTGAACGAAGATGCGGTTCTGGCGCTTCCGCAGCAGTCGTTTTTTGCCGTCGCCGATGGGATGGGGGGACATGACTGCGGGGAGATCGCCAGCGCCCGGATTGTTGACGCACTTCGCAAGGCCGCGATGTCGGCCCTCCCAAGGTCGGCGATGTTGCACCGGCTGAAAATCGCCCTCGAAGAGACTCACATTTCCCTGGTCAAAATGGGTGCGGAGCTTGGCGACGGACGCACCATTGGATCCACGGTCGCAGCCTTGAGGCTCGACAGGGGCGTATTCGATTTCTTCTGGGCGGGGGACAGCCGGATTTATGGCTGGGAAGGCAGCCATTGGTCCCTTCTGACGGAAGACCACACCCTGGTGCAGCGCCTGGTCCGGGGCGGCCTTCTCAGCGAAGCCGACGCAGAACGCCATCCGGACAGTCATGTTCTGACCCGCGCCATCGGTTCGGCAGGCGCCGGCGAGGTCGAATTCGGTTGCGGCGATATTTCTCCCGGAGATCTCTTCCTCCTCGCCACGGATGGACTGACCAAAAGCGTGGACTCCCAGGCCTTGGCGCTCGCAACGGATCCCGACGATCTTGAAGCGACGGCAGAACGGCTTTTGAATCTTGCGCTCGCCGCCGGCGGCCCGGACAATATCACCTTCGTCCTGGTGAAGGCCCGCTAGTGGCGACCGCACCTATCCAGGCGAGACGCCACGGGAAACGCGTCCGCACGCCCATGGTCTCATAGCGCCACGCCCCGTCGCGAGGTTTAAGACGGGTTCATCCCATCCCGTATTTTGATCACAGCCTGTCGCCGTCATGTCTGACCTCCTTTGATGAGCGGCGCGCCGAATGGGACAGAATTGGCCCCTGCCCAAACCGCGTCACAGAAACGGGGCGACAAGAAGAGCAAGGAAGTCCAGCTTCAAATACGAAGAATTTGCGACGCCATATCGTGCAAAATCGCCAGACGTTGCAATTCAGTCACTCACGGAAATCAATTGAAACCAGAATTTGGGATTCACTTTTCCGATTAAAAACATTCACGACTGTGTCACCGACTGGCCTCAGAGCTCCCCCCACCACGCCACTATTTTGTGTCTGATGCGCACTGGGGATAGAGATGAAACCGGCCCACCTGAAAATTGCACTGCTCGCCGGCGCGGGCCTGCTCGCCCTGTCGGGGACCGCCTTTGCGGCCGAGGCCGCCGCCGGCGCCCCGGACACGACCTCCAGCACAGTGGAATCGGTTGTCGTGACCGCGCCGCGTCAGGAAGTCGTGGCGCGCGAGAAGCAGGAAAATGCGTTCACCATCATCGATGTCCAATCTGCTGAAACGATCGCCAAATATCCCGACTACAACGCCGCTGAAGCGCTGGGGCGGATTCCGGGCGTCTCGCTTTCAAGCGACACCGGCGAAGGCCGCTTCGTCAACATCCGCGGCATTGACGCCAATCTCAACGGCGCGACCTATGGCGGCGTGGTGCTTCTGAACACCTACCCCGCAGGAACGGCCGCCAGCAGCGCAGGCCGCGCTGTGGAGTTCGACACCATCCCGACGGGCGCCATCGACGGCATCGTGCTTTACAAGACCCTCTCCCCCGACCGCGAAGCCGAAGGCCTGGGTGGTCAGATCGAATTGACGCCCCGATCGGCCAAGAACATCAGCAAACCCTTCTTCGAGGGCGAACTGGGCTGGGGATATGAGAACCTCCACGATCACACAGGCCCCCTCACCGCCTCCGTCGCGACCGGCGCACGTTTCGGCTTCAACAATGGCAAGCTGGTTGTCGAGGGCGATGGTCAGGACGCCCCGGTCGCAGCGGGCTTTATTTCCAACCCGACGCCCTTCTCGATCGTGGTCACCGCATCGCGCAAGGATGACCGTCGCGGTATCGACGACGTAGAGCCAAGCTACGCCAATGATGCGTTGCAATCCTTCGTCCCTGGCGTCGCGGCCACGGCCAAATCGGCCGCCATCCCTGCAATCCCGGCATCTGTGACGGCTGACAATGTTCTCGGAGAGGTCGATTTTCGACGCTACGATTATCATCGTCGGCGCTTCGGCTATGGTACGGAGCTCGATTTCAAACCCAATGAAAATCACAGCTACTATGCGCGCTTCAATGTCGCGGGCTATGTAGAAAGCGCCCACAAGAACCACTTCTATGCGGTGCTGGATGGAAGCCCGACGCCGCTGGCGGGCGCGCCGGCCGGAACCTTTGTGGACACCTTCCAACCTCGCGTCTTCGAGGACAACTCCCAGGAGACGCACCGCAATACGATGTTCAACATCGGCGGCTCGGATAAGTTCAATGACCTCGTGATCGACTATCACGCGGGCTATAGCCGTGCGACCTATGTCGAAAACTATTACAAAGAAGCGCTTTGGTACGGACCCAAGGGTCTATACGCTGTCTATAATGCCAATTCTCCTAACGACACGACGTTTAAATTCTTCAACAATGCCGCTCTAACAAGCCCGTTCAACTCTGCAAACACTTCGATTTATTCAAATCCACGCCTCAGGCAGTATTATGAAACGGCGGTGGATGAAGAATACAGCTATGCCCTAAACGCCCAGACCCCTCTCCACCTCATCGGGGAAAACGGGCAGTTGAAAGTTGGCGTGGGCGCTCGCCTTCGTAACAAGGACGTTATTGATCTCGGCGCGCAGATCAAACCAACCGCCAGTCTGTCGACCTACGCCGCCAGCATCGGCGCCGGCAACAATTACTATGACGGACGCTATCAGAATGGACCCTATGTCCAGTGGGGCGCGCTGGACTCACTCTATACAAAGGCGCTGACGCCTTCGCTTGGGCAGGATTTCAATGACAGCGAGAACGTCTACTCAGCCTATGCGATGCACACCTTCAATCTCGGCAAGCTGAATGTCCTGACCGGCGTGCGGATGGAACAGACCGATGCGGTCTACGGCAATTACCTGACGACCACCGACGCCTCGGGCAATTCGACGGTCAGCTTCGTCAATCACTCAAAAAGCTACACCAACCTCTTCCCGACCCTTCAGTTCAAATATGAGGTGAGAACCGATCTGCAGGTTCGGGCGACCTATTCCACAGGCATAGCCCGTCCCGGATTCACGCAGGCTGGCGGGAACGCCAGCGTGGACTTCACGGCCTCGCCGCGCCCGCAATACACGACTGGAAACCCCAACCTGAACCCAACCACGGGCAACAATTTCGACCTCGATGTCGAATATTATATGCCCAATGGCGGGATCATTCAGCTCGGCGCCTTTGACAAGGAGTTCAAGAACTACATCGTCCGTCACGCGCGCACGAATGTCATAGATCCCATCTTTCAGGGCCAGCCGGGCGACTTCATCACCTTCACCAATGTGGACGCCTATGCTCGCGGCGTGGAACTGGCCTATCACCAGAAGTTCACCATGCTGCCGGGTCTGGCCCGCGGGCTGGGCGTCGAGGCGAACGCCACGATCGTCGACAGCCGGTTCCTGGAATATGACGGCACGGTCAGCGGCACCGGCAAAAACGAGTACGGCCAGCTGCCGGGCACGTCTCATATCACCTACAACACCGCCATCTTCTATGAGCTGAACGGCCTGAACCTGCGCTTGTCGCAGGAATATGTGGGCCACAGCCTGTTCGGACTTGGCGGCGACAAGGCGCTTGATGTGATCCAGGCGACCAAGGTCAATTATGACTTCACATCAAGCTATGAGTTCACCAAGAATCTCACAGCCTATTTCGACGTCAAGAACATTTCCAATACGCCGCTTCGCTACAATGAAGGCGCAAACAACCGGGTCATCCAACGCGAACTCTACGGTCAGACCTATGAGTTCGGCCTCCGCGCCAAGTTCTAGTGACTGCGACGGCCGGGGCGCAAGGCCGCTCCTGGCCTGTCACGGATGCAACGCCGCCATGGGCGCATGGCGGCGTTGTCTATTTCGCACCCGTCTTTTTGGGAGGCGTCAGCGCCTTTTTCGGCCCGCCGCAGCGGGTCGAGAGCGGCTGGGACATCGGACCCTTCGCATAGCTTGGGCGTCACGAGCTTTTTCGTCCCGGTCCGGGGCATCCCGTCTCCACCCCGTTGGCCTTGGCTCTGAACCAGGTATTCGACGCGCGTCGCGAGTGGCTTGGCGCCCCTCGAACGACACCACCCGTTGGGACCCGATCTGACATTTGCATCAACTGGTCAACAGGATCAGACTGTTTTAGGTCCAAGTGGATTGACCACGCGCCGGGACGCAACTTCGGGTGATGGTCACCTGCCGATACCGCACAGAACGGACAGCTATGACCCAGTTGTTGCACGAATTTGACACCGAAACCCATCTGGCGTCGCTCGCGTCCTCTGGTTTCACCGTCATCCCTGATTTTTTGTCGGCGGATCAGCTTCAGCGGGTCAAACAGGCGCTTGCGCCGCACCTCGGCGGATATTCCGGACGCAATGACTTTGAAGGGTTCGACACAGAAAGGGTATATACTCTGGTGGCGCGGGGGCGTCTGTTCGAGGATCTGGCGGAAGACCCCCGGCTTCTGGCGCTCCTCGACGCCAATCTGCTGCCCGGCTATCTGCTTACCGCCAGTCAGGCCATCAATATTCGCCCGGGGGAGAGCGCCCAGCCACTTCACGTTGATGACGGGTTTTATCGTCTCCCCCGCCCGCGTCCGGCGGTGAGCTTCAGCATGATCCTGGCCGTGGACGACTTCACTGCTAAGAATGGCGCCACTGAGCTGATCTCCGGCAGCCATGTCTGGGATGCAGCCAAGGCGACGGCGGCGGCGGACCTGCGCGGACCAGCCCCCGAGCCCATGGTCATGAACGCGGGCTCCTGCCTGGTGTTCTCTGGAATCCTGATTCACCGGGGAGGCGCAAACCGCAGCCCAGCCCCACGCCTTGCGATTACATATCAATATTGTCAGCCCTGGGCGCGGACCCAGGAAAACTATTTCCTGGCCATTCCGCCGGAGCGGGTCAGACAAATGTCCCCTCGCCTGCAGGCTCTGCTCGGTTATTCGATCTGGCCGCCATTCATGGGCCATGTCACGGCGTCCCACCCCGCAAAGACCCTGGAACCCGACTTCATGGCGCCCGTGTGCTTGGCCCCCTGGTCTGATCTGACATTGAATGGATCGCCGGATCGATGAGAACACCTTTGCCGGGGACAGACGACACGGCCGGCGTCGTCTTCTGGCTATAATCAATTTGTCCTGAACTGGATTTCCTTTGGCTGTCTTCAGTCCGTCATTTGCAATCCAGTTCCGAGAAAATCGCACGCAACGATCAGACCTTGGCCACTCAGCGGGGCTTTCGCGCGCCATAAGGCGCGAACTTGGCAAGGGCGGGAGGGGTCGCTACCCAGAGCCTGCCCCCAGCCGCAGCCGCCGTGATCATGCTCGCCGCGCCCGGTTTCAGTCCATCGCGCAAGGCGGTCCCGAACAGGCGCTTCAGAGCACGGGTCCGAAGGTGCGTCGCCCGCGCCCAAGACCTCGGCGCCCAATCAGCGGCTTCGCGCCGCGACGCCGATTACGAAGCTCCAAACGCCTCCATTGCTAAGCCGCGCGTAGCTTGAATCCCATATAGCCGTTCGTCGCCACGGCGGTGCAGAGCTGTCGATAGGCCCCGACCCCGCCTATATAGGGCATGAACACCCTTGGCTTGCCCGGAATATTGGCGCCCAGATACCAGCTGTTGGCCGTCGGATAGAGGGTCTGGCTGGCGATCTCGTTCACATGATCGACCCAGGCGCTTTGGGACTCCGCCGTCGGCTCTATGACGGCTAACTGATAGGCGGTCATGTAGGTCAGCAGGTCTGACAGCCAGTCCACATGCTGTTCGATAGAGACGATCATGTTGGACAGGACGGACGGACTGCCCGGACCGGTGATGGTGAACAGGTTCGGAAACCCGCTGACCATCAGGCCCAGATAGCTCTTCGGACCCTCCGCCCAGGCCTCGCTCAGCGACAGACCAGCGCGTCCCCGGATATCGATCTTGGACAGGGCGCCCGTCATGGCGTCGAAGCCTATGGCAAACACGATCGCATCGACTTCAAACGCCCCCTGCGTCGTCTCCAGACCTGTTTCAGTGATGGTCTGAAGCGGGGTCTGCCGAAGGTCGATCAGATGGACATGGGGCTTGTTGAACACCTCGTAATAGCCGGTATCGACGCAAAGCCGCTTGGTTCCAAAGGGGTAATCCTTCGGCACGAGCTTTTCAGCCACATCGGGATCCTTGACGATCTCCCGAATCTTGTCTGCGGCGAAAGCGGCGGCCATGGCGTTGGCGGCGGGGTCGATTGACAGGTCGGCGAAGGCGGCCTGCACGGAAAATCCGCCCTGAGCCCAGCGCTCTTCAAACACCTGACGGCGCTCATTGTCGCCGGTCTGGGTCGCCAGCTGCGCCCTCGGATTGGAGAAGAGGAAGCCGGCCGTGGACATGCGCTGGAGCTGGCGATTTTCCTCCCGATTAGCCAGCCAGGTCTGCTCCACAGCCGGGTCGATGGGGCCGTTATGCGCCGGAACGCTGTAGTTCGGCGTGCGCTGGAACACATAGACCTGCGAGGCCTGCCGGGCGATCTGCGGGATCGACTGGATCGCCGATGAGCCGGTGCCAATGACGGCCACGCGCTTTCCGGTAAAATCGACCCCCTCATGCGGCCAGCGTCCCGTATGATAGGTCGGGCCCTGGAAGCGCGCCTGTCCGGGAAAGTTGGGCTCGTTCGGTACGCTGAGGCACCCGGTGGCGGCGATGCAATAGCGCGCGCTTACGACCTCGCCCGTATCGGTCGCGATCGTCCAGCGACTGGCCGCCTCGTCAAAGTGGGCGCAATTGATGCGCGTATTGAAGGCGATGTCGCGGCGCAGGTCAAACCGGTCGGCCACATGGTTCAGATAGCGCAGGATTTCCGGCTGGGCGGCGTAACGCTCGCTCCACTTCCAGTCGCGCTCCAACTCTTCAGAAAAGGAATAGGAGTATTCCTGGCTTTCGATATCCACACGGGCGCCGGGATATCTGTTCCAGTACCAGGTGCCGCCCACATCCGCCCCGGCCTCACAGATTTTGGCGGTCAGGCCCAGAGCGCGAAGGCGGTGCAGCATGTACATGCCGGAAATGCCTGCGCCGATGATCAGCGCGTCCACCTCATGGGGCAGGGCTGAGCTTGCTTGGTCTTGATCAGCGGCCATGGTCATCGTCTCCCGTTGTTTCTTGTTCTTGCCAGGAGGCTAGCCTGTTCGGCGGCGCCCTGTCATCCCTTCATCACAGCCCACGCCCCCCAATCGCACCGGACAGGCCAGGCGCACCGAACGGCCTTCAGGCCAAGCCTGGGCGCATGTCTGCGAACGTCCGCCGACTCCTTCGAAATATCGACCCGCCTAAAGGCTGAGATCCAGAAAACCGCGGACGGCTGACACGTAATCGAGAAAGTTTTCCCGTCGGATATTGTGCCCGGCGGATCTGATTTGCACGCTGCGGATATTAGGGTTCAAGGCTTCGGCTTGCGCAACCAGGGCCGGGGTCGTCAGACCGCCGCGGTCTGTCTCACCGTAAATCAGAAGGGTCTGAACGGCGATCTTGGCGATGGTTTCCTGCCATGGCTGGCTATAGATCGGCAGGGCCCGCGGATCCGTCTGCTTCTTGGCCAATGCCCAGTCTGGAAACTCATCTTCGCTCCAGTCCGGCGTTGCGGCCCTGCCCGACGCGACGATCTCGGCTTGCGACATCGACTGGAAGCTGTCGACATGACGCCGAAACCGTTCCTGGCGCGACTCCAGGGCTCCAGCTGCCGGGACAAGCGGCGGATCTTCCAGAATGACCTTGGAAACCTTGTCGGGAAAGGCGCTCGCATAGGCCGCCGTGGCGCGAGCGCCGACCGAATGGCCCATGACGATGGGCGTGTCCAGACCCAGCGCCTCAATCGCTGCGGCGATGTCCAAGACGGGGTCATGGACGCCTGATTCGTCTATCCGCGAGCTCTGCCCGTGACCTCGCGCGTCGAGCATGATCAGATCATAGTGCGCCGACATCTCGCTGGCGAAACGGCGCCAGCAAAGTCCGTTGTCCGTCAGTCCATGCGACAGAACTATCGCTGGACCTTCGCCACCGGTACGGTGAAAGGCCAGATATCCGCCGGCTATGGGAAGGAAGCCTGTGCTCCATGGCAAGGTGGTGCAGCGTCCTTCGCCACCGGACGGACTAGCGGGCATAGGCTTCAGGCGCAGGACCACAGGGTTGGCGGACCTTGAACCCCTTACGGCCCAATCGGCGAACGATCATCTGGTCGGGCTCCTGAACGGCTTCACGGGGCGCGCAAGGTGGGACCCGTCTTCAGCACCTGGCTGGAGTCGGCGACACAGAGCCGCGCCAGTTGCTGCGCGCGATCGGATAGCTGTCTGTAGTCGTGGTAAGATATGCCCGGAACGATCGGCTCCCTGAACCACGGAGCGTAGAATTCGAGATTTGGGATAGCGCGCATGGATGGCGACAGATTAGGCGTGCCGCCATGCCAGGCGCGCACATCCCGCACCATGACCGCGCCAGCCGGCGCCGGGCACACCGTGCTCAGCCGCATCCATTCGGGCTCATCGCACAGCTTGGGTATCGGCGCCCTGGACTTCTGCGTTCCGGGTATCTGCCGCGTCGGACCATTCAGACGCGTGACCTCCTGAGGCAGGAAGTTGACACAGACATAGGGACACGGAAGGTCCCGGATATTGAACTGTCCGGTAGGATCGTGGAAGGCGCTGAAGGGCGTCGTGGCCGGATCCTTCCAGTCCCGAATATCAGAATGAAGGGGCTGATATTCCACGGCCCCCGGAAGACAGAAATCACCGCTTGCGGCCCGCAACGCATAGTCGGGCGAGCCAAAGATGGCGGTCACAATATCGGACACGACGGCAAGCTCCAGAAGCATTTGCCACTCTGGGCGATGCAACTGGCTGCGTGTCAGGCTGGAACCGCCGAAGGAGTAGCGGCGCGCGCCCCGATTGCCGGCAAGCCCTGTGTCCAATGCGAGAATCTCATCCGCCACTTCACGACATCCCCGCGCCAGAATGTCGACCTGCTCATCATTGAGGATGTCGGCAATGACCACAAATCCATCTCGGTGGAACAGCTCGACCGCCCGTTCAATGTCGGTGGGTCTGAGGATTTCCAGCCCCTTGATCCCGTTATGAGCTTCAAGGCGGGCCCGTAACGCCATGACCTCGGAGGTCTGACATCCATCCACCAGCTCCACCCCAACTGCACCCTCAGCGACTGACATGAACACCTCCCGGATTGCGTGTTGTCCTACCGGCCCCGTTTCGCCCCGCCATCATGTGCTGGATCGGTCACGGCGCCGAGGGCACGAGGTGGGATTTCTGACCGCATCAACTCAAACAAGCGGAACCGTCCGACCGAGAGCCCGCGCAATGTCTGCGTGGCGGGCGCGCGTGATGGCGTAGGAGGAAAAGATGACCAGGGCCAGGATGGCGATTATCGCCGCCACCGGCCCCCAGATCAGCACCAGCCTGATCTGCAGGTCGGGCGTCAGAACGGCGCCGACCGAACGACCGACATCCTTAGGAAAATGCACAAGGTCCAGAGCCGCCCCGGCGGCCATCACGCCCAGCCCGGTCGCCGCCTTGCCCGCAAACCCAAGGCCCGCAAAGTAGAGGCCTTCCCGTCGCCGACCAAAGAGAAATTCGTGTTCGTCGGCCGCGTCGGCCATCATGGACGGATAGGCCACCGTGACAAAGCCGACTCCAATGCCCGCAACAAAGGAATTGATCTGCATCGGCAAAAGGGCGGCGTCGCCGAGTGGAGTGTAAACGCCCGTGATCATCAGCCCCTGAAGCACCAGCCAGTTTGCGATGAGAAGCGCAAATCCGAGCACCACGACGTTCTTCTTTTCTAACACCTTCTGCAGCACCGGAGCCGCCGTCACGCCAAGAAGCATGCCAAAAAGGTATGCGTAGCCGATGAACTGGATCAGCTCGCTCTTCATCCGCCAAACGAAAATGAAGGCATGATTATTGAGGCTGGCGTTCAGCCCAAGCGCGGCGAAGAGCACCACGGCGGACACAAACAGCAAACGGAACGACCTGTTTGCGAATATCTCCATCACCTCGCCCGGCAAGCGTCGCAACATGTTCCCGGATGCTTGTTCTGGCTGAGGCAGTCTGGCGGCGTATCGCCAAACGCCAAGGCAGGACAGGGACAGGCAGACGAACAATAGCCCGGAAACCGACCACCCAAAGCCCGGATAACCTTCGGGACGCTGCAGGCCTCCATGGGCGAAGAACACAGAATAACCTGTCGCCATGATGACCACCGCCGTCAAAAGGCCCGCGACCGCCCGGTACATGACCACGCTGGTGCGCTCCGCATAGTCCGTCGCCAATTCCGCGCCCAGGGCGATATAGGGGACGTTAAACAGGGAAATGGTGCTGCGGGCGGCGATCGACATGACCGTCAGCCAACCGAACAGTCCGACCTGCGCCAGGCCCTTGGGTGGCGAAAAGAGCAGACCGACTGAGACAGCGATCAGAGGCGAGGCCAGGATCATGAGCGGCAGGCGCCTGCCAAGGCGGGACTTCAGATTGTCCGACCACGACCCTGCCAGAGTGTCGATCACGGCGTCAAAGGCGAGACTGACCGCCAGCGCCGCCCCCACCAGTGCGCCGGACAGTCCAAGGACAGCGGAATAGTAGAAGAAGACGAAGCCGATGGCTGTATCGAACCCGCCGCTTTGAGCAGCTTGACCCAGGCTGTAAGCCAGCTTGACTGGCAGGGGCGGTCGCGTCGCGCGCGCCGTCACAATGTCGGATTCGGCTTCCTGACCGTATGGCAACCGCTTTCCCCACCTTGTCCGCGAGACATCGCCACGGATCATTCTTGTCAGCCGCGCAATCAAGCAGGCCGTCGTCACGACTTCAATGCCAATGGAGCCCGGATTTCGTCCTCAGTCGAGCAAAAACGGACGGCATTCGGGACGCTTCCGTCCCGGCTCTTCCCACCGTGCAAGGCGGGGTCACATTATCGGGTGCGACACGCCCAAAAGCCAGATTAGGGCCGTGAGGGTGAAGAAGGACAGGATCGTGGCCGCCAACATGGCGGCGGCGCTGTTGGCTTCATAGCCGTGCGCCTGGGCCAGGATCGGGTAGATGCTCAGCATGGGGGCCGCCGACATGATGATCGCCGCCGCGGCCAGTTGTGGCGACAAGGGCGCCATGCCTGTCATCGCCAGGATTTGAAGCGCAATGAAGACGAGCGCCGGAAACACAAGGAGCTTACCCACCAGGATCGGCGAAATATTGGGAAGCAATCCCCTGAGGGAATGTCCGACAAGGGAGCCGCCCACGACAAACAAGGACAGAGCCGCACTTGAAGCGGCCACCAGACCGACGGTCCGGGTCACGACGTCAGGCGGCTTCACGCCGCTGACCGAGACCAGGGCGCCGACAAACATGGCCACGACCATGGGGTTGCGGGCTAGGCGCCGTAGCGATCCCAGAAGCGCCTCGCCCCAGCCCTGCCCTTCGACCTGGCGTCGGTCCGCCATGATGAACAGGATGGGCAGAACCACCAGATTTTCCACCAGCATGTTCATCGCCAGCGCCACACCGGCTATCCCCGGGAACAGCATGGACAGGATCGGAAAGCCGATAAAGCCGCTGTTGGAGCAGGACATGCCCATGGCGTGAAAGGTGCTGGCCGTGGCGCTCAGGCCCTGAACGCGACGGCTGAACAGATAGCCAAGGCTAAGGACGACGAGCGACGCCGCCAGATAGGCCAACAGATATTGCGGGTTCAGGATCTCTGCGATCCGCCTTTGAGCGACCGAGCTGAACATCAAGGCCGGCAAGGCCAGATTGACCACATAGCGGCCAAAGACGCGCATATCCGCGCTCGAAAACAGCCCCAGACGCGTCAGGCTGTATCCGGCCAGAACCGACAGATAGATGGGGCCCGTAATGGCCAGAATCTGGATCATCCGCCAGCCTGTAGCTGGAAACTCAACGGGAGTCAGGGGTGCAGAAAGGCTCCGCCCCCATCACAGACTTGAGTCCGCCCAGGATCATCTTGCGAAACGCCTCTGCGCCCGGCACGGCGTCAGCGCCGTCATTGAACACACGGGCGTCATGGCCCAGCGTCGTGGCCCACACCTTGCCGCCGTCATAATACTGGCACCAGACGACCGGGTGAAAATCGCCGTGCCCGGGATGGCTGCCGATCGCCCGCTCTGCCGCCGGGCCAGGCGCACGACGGGGGAAGGCTCCCGGCGGCATGGGCGCAGGCGCCGAGGTCAGGGCGCGATAGGACTGCTCGTCCACGGTCGCCAGAAACCGCACATGGGTTGGAAACGGCACAAGGTCGTACCATTCATCCTGAAACGCCCAGCGCCTTGGCAGGTCGCGGGTGGAGGCGTCCTTGGCGTTCAGGGTCACCACGTCGCCGGTCCGATAGGGCTTGTGGCTGTAGAAGTTGGCGCCGCCCAGCAGCCCCTCGTAATAGGGCCAGTTATACAGCGTGCCAAAGGCGTTGTGGATCGCCACGAACCCGCCCCCGCCCCGCATGAACTGGCGCAGTGCAGTCTTGGCGTCGTCGTCCAGATTGTCGCGTGAGGTGGAGTAGAAGATCACAGCATTATAGGCGTCCAGAGCCGTCATCTGGGCCGGGTCCTCTGTATAGTCGAGCCTTATGCCCGCCTCGGCGGCCAGTTTCAGCATGCCCTTCTGAACCGCGTTCTCGTCCGTCAAAGCCGGATTCAGGCCGGGCGCAAGAGCCGGTCCAAGGGCGGCATGGCGCGGTCCGGCCGTGCGGGTATAGAGCAGAACCCGATAGACCTTGGTCGCTGCACGCGGCCAGTTGTGAAAACAGGCTGGATCGACTCCGCGACAGACCCCGTAATCGGCCTCCCCCAGATTGGCGTTGATCGCGCCGCCCGGAGGCTGCGTCCCGGCCAGACCCGTCAAAGGCAGACCAAGCATGGCGGCGCCGATCAGCGCGGCCCGGATGTGGCGATGAACCATCAGATCTTGCTCCCTCGTCGCGTCCAAATCGCGACGCCTGTCCAAACAAAAGGCCGCCGCCCCGGAAGGGCGACGGCCTGATGCGTTACACTGACTGCTCGACTACCACTTCTTGCGGGCGCCGATGGAAATCACCCGGCCGATCGGGCTGGCGGCGAAGCTGTCATAACCGCTGGCGCCTGCCGAGGAGAATGTGTTGTAGAAGGGCGGCGTGGTGTCGAACAGGTTCGTCACATCCGCATAGACCTGGGTTCCGCTCAACAATCCCTTGCTCTGGAAGTCGTAGGACAGGTGGGCGTCCACGGTGTCGAGCGCGCTCACGCTGTCGCCGCCGCCGGTCGGAATGCCTTGTGCATTCTTCACCAGCGGATTCACCGCTGAACCGCTCCAGTTCTTGTAGGAGCCGGTGTGGTTCCAATAGACCGTCGCGCCCACTGGCCCATTGCTCCAGCCGATGCTGGACCGCATCTGCAGCTGAATCGACGGGAAGGTCGTGTTGTAGCCGGTGGTGTTCAGCACGCTGAAGGTCGGTGTCCCGGCGCCGACCTGCTGGTCGAACTTGGTCTCGTAGGAGCCGCCGCTGGCGATGTCGAACTTACCGATCGATGTGTTGAAGGTGTAGCTGGCCGAAACATCGACCCCTTCGACCCACAGGTTCAGAACATTGCCCTGCTGATAATTGTACACAAAATAGACCGTTCCCGGCAGGGTGCTGGTCGTGCCCAGATTACCCTGCAAGGCCGCGATCTGTGCTGCAGTCGCCCCGCCTGGGAAGATGGTCAGGCGCGAGGCGAGCGCTGGCGAGTTGACCGCCAGAGCCGGGACCGGCGAGGTGATCGCTCCCTGGATCTCATTGTGCCAGTAGGTGGCCGACAGGTTGAAGCCGTGGAAATAGGTCGGCGTATAATCAAAGCCGACCGACCAGCTCTTGCCCGTTTCAGCGTGCAGATTGGCATTGCCGCCAGAGATCTGGGCGCCAGTGACCGTTGAGTTTCCGATCTGGCAGGTCACAGCGGTCGCCGAACAGCCCGGCAGGCTGACAAGTTGCGGGAACAGGGCCACCGGCACGTTGACCGCGCCCAGACCATAGTTGCCGAAGCCGGATTCGCCGGTGATGCCGTTGCCTGCGGTCGAGCCGTGGCTGGTCATGGCCGGGGCCACGAAGGATTCAGCATAGCTGGCCCGCAGCTTGAGCGTGCGATCCACTTCCCAGTTCACGCCCAGCTTGGGGTTGGTCGTTTCGCCAAAGTCGCTGTAACGGTCGACGCGGCCCGACAGATTGACATCGACCTTGCGCACCCACGGCACGTTCTGCTCTGGCGACACCACCGGCACCAGCAGCTCGGCATAGCCGGACGTGACATCGCGGTTATAGGACAGGTTCGTCGTCGACGAGCCGGTCGAGGACGGGCCAATGCCCAGCGGACGAACAATGTCCTGGGTCAGGGTGTAGAAGATCAGTTCGCCGCCAAGGGCCAGCTTCACATCGCCGGCCGGTAATGCAAACAGCTTGCCGTCCAGGCCGATCTTGGCGTCGCGGATCGTGTGATGCGACAGATAGCTCTGAGCGGAATCGGTCAGAGACTTCAGGGTCGCCGCCGAGGTCTGATTGCCGCCAATATTGAAGGGATCCAGGGCCGTCGCCGCCGTCAGCGGGGAGTTCAGCGCAATGATGGAGGTGCCCGGAATAGAGACCGCCGTCTGGCTGCCAGACCCGTTGGTCGTGCCGTTCAGCGCCAGATAGGCGCAGGTCGTGCAAACCTGCCCGAGGATCAACTGACGTGAAACATTGTCTCCCGCCAGAAACGAGGCGTTTGCGCGCCAGTTGTCGTCCACCTTGTACTCAAGCTTGGCGTTGACAAACAGCGAGCGCTCTTCGGTATCGATATGGGCGCCCGGTCCGAGCAGCGGGTCTGCATCCCACCGTACGGTTTCCGACGTCGCCGTGCTGCCCGGAACCGCCACCCAGAAGGGATTGATCTGATTGGGATGCGCAGTGTTTCCCGGTCCGAAAATGGTGGCGGTCACGGCGCCGCGCGTGGTGCGCTGGACGTCTTCGCGGTCGGAATAGTCGATGTCGGCGCTGGCGACCAGGCGCTCGTTCAGCTCCTGACTGATCTTGACCAGTACGCTATTGCGCTGCTCACGCGGCAGGATGTCAGCCACGCCGGAATAGTCGCACATGGCGTTGACTGTGGCGCTGGAGACGCCAGCCGTATAGGGCGCGGGATAGATCAGGCTGGAGCCTGCAGGCTGAATCGTCGACTGACCACAGTTGAACGAGGCCAGATTGCTCCCACCCTGGCTGAGGTGGTTGGCGTGGGCGAAGCTGCGATCCTTGGCCTGAAGCGCACTCTTCAGCGAATAGTCATAGGCCACCAGAACCGAGCCGGTGTCCCAGGTCTTGCCGCCGACAAAGCCAGCCGAGGTCTTGTCATAGCTGTCGCCAAAGCCCTGTTGGGCCTGAGCTTCAAAGCCGTTGTAGTTCTTGCGGGTGATGAAGTTCACGACCCCCGCCACAGCGTCGGAGCCGTAGATCGACGAAGCCCCGTCGGCCAGCACTTCCACCCGCTCAAGTGCAAGCGGCGGAATGATGTTCGGGTCGGCGAGGGTGTGATTCAGGCCGCTGAGTGAGAACCGGTGGCCGTCAATCAGGATCAGGGTCGAGTTGGAGGCGCTGGCCCCCAGGCCGTGAATGGTGGGCGCGTCGGTGCCCGCACCGTCAGCCGAACCGAAAGACCCCTGCCCTGCGCTGCCCAGGCCGACAACGGCAGGCACGCTCTTCAGCACATCCTGAACCGTTTGCGCGCCGGTCTTCTCAATGGCGGCCGCATTGACCACAGTCACACTGTCGCCGACCGGCGCGGCGCCGCGGATACTGGTGCCCGTCACCACAACGGCGGTGACTTCGTTGGCGGAGGAGGCGTCAGTCGCGCCCGCTGCGGCGTCAGCATGAGCCGTCGCCAAGGGCGCCACAGCCAGGAGGGCCGTGATGGCCACACTGCCAAAAAGGCGGCTGGCGCGGTTGTTCGCAGAGGTAACCCCCCGGTTCGTCTTCATGTTCGCTTCTCCCTGAACAGTCCGTATTTTTCTTGTTGAGACCGACCCCGCAGTGCGCGAGGCCGCAGATGATCCGTAGGCGCGGTGCTTGATGCACCGAAGAAATCTCTCTTTAGGTCCGACCCGTTGCGCGTCTCCATCGCGGCGACGCAGGATCGTTTGGTTATCAGAACTAACCAGATGGTCCATGTCAAGCCGGACACACTGGCCACAATTTCAGCAAACCTCCAGGTGCGACCTAAATGACACCCTTTTGACAGTGGTCAGGCGCCCCCATGGCAACCGGATCCGCCTTGCTGAATGGCGATCGAACACCGCAGGGCTTACCAGGCCCCACCCTTGGGGGTCAGATTGTCGCCCTATTCATCGCTTGAAGTGACGACTTCGCCCGAACGAAGACTTTCGTTGAATTTACTCAGCATTCTTTCGACGTTGGGCGTCACGCCGGTAAAGAGGCGAAACGCCTCGGCAGCCTGAAGCACCGCCATGCCGCCGCCATCCAGGGTTCGACAGCCGATCGCACGCGCCGATTTCAGCAATTCCGTCTCCAAGGGCACATAGACGACGTCCGCCACCCACATCCGAGAGCGCAACAGGCTGGGCGGCAAAGGCGTTCCGGGGTGTTTCAGCATGCCGACGGGAGTCGCATTGACCAGGCCGTCGATCCGGTCGGCAACCTGCGCCACATTGTCACATGCGGTGACGCGCCCCGGTCCAAAGGCGTCAGCCATGGTCTCGACCAACCGCCCCGCCCTTTCGCAATCAAGGTCTGACAGAAATATCTGCTGCACGCCGAGCTTCAGCAAGGCATAGGTGATGGCGGAGCCCGCCCCCCCCGCGCCCAGTTGCAGCACGGTGTTCATGCAGGCGCCGGGAAGTCCTCTTTTCAGATTTTCGCCAAATCCGGTCCAGTCGGTGTTGCATCCCACACGTCGTCCGTCCTTGAGCACCACCGTATTGACGGCCTTGAGCGCCCTGGCGTCGGGTGATAGTTCGTCCAGCAGGGCCATCACTTCCTGCTTGAAGGGATAGGTGATGTTGACGCCGGCAAAGCCCTGCGCCTGCACTTCATCCAGCACCGTCGCAAGGGCCCCATGTCCGCGCGGGTCGATATCGAGATCGAACAGGCGATAGTTGACATCAAGACCCAGAGCCTCGCCTTCGGCCATATGAATGGACGGGCTCCGGGATTTCATGATCCCGCCCCCGATCAAGCCGACTCGATAGCTGGTAGATTTCGCCGCGGTCACATCCACATCCGTTCCTGATGGAGCGCGCAACCCTCGCACGCCCCCAAGCGGCCTAACCGCACCTGCATTGGATGCATAGCAGGCCGCCCTCCCCGATCGCCCATTTAAAAGGGCATGATTTTATATTACCCAGTTCGTACAAAACTTCTTACCATGTCAACAGGGCGCTTGCCGCAGGTGTGCGCGTCCCCGCCGATGGAGGGAACAACCGGGATGAAAGGTCATCAGATCAAGGGTTTCGCTCTGGCCGCAGCCATCGCAGCCGTCGCCTTGACCACCCTGGCCCCATCAGCGCTCGCCCAGAGTGCGAGCGCCGCCAGCCTTGGCCTGCCGAGCGGAAATGGACGCGAACTGGTGGTTCGCGCCTGCACCTCGTGCCACCAGGCGGACAAGATCACGGCTGTCGGCCACACGCCCGACCAGTGGGACCAGATCATCGGCAAGATGATCGACAAGGGGGCGAAGGCCACGGATTCAGAGCAGGACCAGATCCTGAATTACTTGGCGAGCCATTTTCCAGCGAAGATCGCAACGACCAATCATTGACGGACAGGCGCGTCAGCGCCCTTGCCCGGCCAGGGCGAAAGCGACGATCTCGTCGCTGGTCACCGGGCTGTCCAGAAAGCTGCCGCCGGTCGCCACGACCGCCACCATCTGTCGACCATCGCCAGACTGATAGGAAATCGGCGTCGCGTGAGCGGAGGCATCGAGCTTCCAGGTCCAGATCTCCTTGCCCGTGCGGGAGTCAAAGGCGCGGAAGCGGCTGTCGTCCGTGGCGCCGATAAACACCAGCCCACCCGCGGTGCTGATCGATCCGCCAATATTGGGCCGACCGGTGGCGGAGACTTCAGGCGGCACATTGTCGCTGACGCCCAACGTGCTTTGCCAGGCGATCTTGCCGGTCGAGACGTCAATGGCGGTCAAAAGCCCCCATGGCGGCTGCTGGCACATCAACTTGGTGTCAGGGTTGGAGAACCGGCCGCCCGGGCCGCTGCCTCCGCCCATCTTCATGTGACCATCTGCATCCTGGGTCAGCATCTCGACCTGCCCGAGATTATTGGCGTTGACGAAATAGTAGCCCAGACCCGGATCAAAGCTTCCGCCGCCCCAGTTGGCGCCGCCCTGACGGCCGGGGAAGTTGATCGTGGGACGGTTGAAGCCCAGCGGAGTGTATGGGCCGCCGAACTTCATATTGGCGCTGGTGATCCAGTTGCGGCAATAGGCCTCCAGCTCCGGTGTAACCTTGGCGATCTCGTCCATGGAAAAGGACTGACGCGCAAAGGGCGGCGTCACAACCGGGAAGGGCTGGGTGGGTGATGATTGTTCGCCGGGCGCGTCGCTGACGGGTACGGGCCGTTCGACCACCGGGTCAATCGGCTTGCCGGTGATCCGGTCCAGCAGGAAGAACAGGCCCGACTTCGACACGACCGCCACGGCGGGCGTGACCCGGCCAGCACGCTTGACGTCAATCAGGGTCGGCGGCGCCTCCGCGTCCATGTCCCAGATATCGTGATGGACCACCTGGAAGTGCCATTTGCGCCGCCCGGTCGCAGCGTCCAGCGCGACGATCGAGGTGGAGAACAGGTTGGCGCCCTTGCGATCGGCGCCATAGCGGTCCCAGGTCGGTGCGCCCAGCGCCATGAACACCATGTTGCGCTTCACATCCACCGTCATGAAACCCCAGGCGTTGTCGCCCGAGCGGGCTTTCCAGCTGCCCGGCTCCCAGGTGTCGGCGCCGAACTCTCCCGGTCGCGGCGTGGTGTGAAATGTCCAGACAAGCCGTCCGGTGCGCACATCAAAGGCCCGCACATCGCCATAGGCGCCCAGTTGCGGGAACTCCTGAGTCGCCGAGCCCGTGATCACCAGCCGACCCGCCACGATGGGCGGAGAGGTCATGCCATACATGCGCCCATTGTCGCCGTTCATCACGTCCGGCGTCTTCAGGTCGATCACGCCGTCCTTGCCAAAGCCGGGGACCGGCTTGCCCGTCTGCGCATCCAGCGCAATCAGAAGGCCGTCGCGTGTGCCGAAAAGGATCTCCGCCCCCTCGCCCGCCGCGCCCGGCCAGTATTCCACGCCGCGGAGCGAAGCCTGAGCGCCATTTGGGGTGTCATAGGACCAGATTTCCTGTCCAGTGTCAGCCGAAAGCGCGACCACCTTGTGGTAAGGCGTCGAGACATACATCCGCCCGCCCACCACCAGGGGCGTAGCCTCCGACTGGGAAAAGCGGCTGGCGCGGCGTCGATAGGGGCCCGCGCCCTCGGTCCTGCGCTGTGCCGCCTCCGCCGCCGAAGGCTCTGCGCTGGGCGCGGCCAGGTTCTGCGGTCGCATGTGATAGACCCATGCGGGTTTGAGCTGGCCGACATTGGCCGGCGTGATCTGGTCCAGGCTGGAATGGCGTTGCCCGCCGCTGTCATGACCATAGGTCGGCCAGTCGTCTCCCGCTTGCGCAGTACCTGATGCGCCAAGGGCCAAGGCCAGAGCGACGACGCCGATCAGGCGCCCTGTCTGGATGAAGCGATCATGTGGAGGTCTCATCTGTTTCTCCCAAGACTCGCCCGGGCCGTGTCATCCGGCCCTGGACTGTACTGTTGCACATCACCCGGTCAGGATGGCGCAAGCCCCCGGACTGAACGAGCGAGCCATAAACCAATTTTACTGTACTCACTAGTTGGTTCACAACGCTTGCGAGATCGGCTAATCAGAAACTCCGGCAGGGGCGCGGGCCGCAGCAGACGGCCCCGAACGTCGAATGGAGGAAATCATGTCGCGCGCGATCTACGTCCTGAACGGCCCGAACCTGAACCTTCTGGGCGAACGCCAGCCTGAAATCTACGGCAGCCAGACCCTGGCAGATGTCGAGACGCTATGCCGCTCCGTCGCCGAACCTCTGGGCTTCGAGCTGCGTTTTCACCAGACCAACGCCGAGCACGTGATGATCGATCTGCTGCAGGAAGCGCGCAGATCGGCAGGCATCGCCATCAATCCGGCGGCCTTCTGCTACAATTCCGTGCCTGTGCTGGACGCCATGAAGATGTGTGTCTGCCCGATTGTGGAGGTTCACATCTCCAACATCCACAGGCGCGAGGCGGAATGGCGCTCTCATACGATCCTGACGGTGGCCGCCACCGGCATGATCAGCGGACTGGGCGTGGCGGGTTACGGGCTGGCGGTGCAGTTCCTGGCGGGGCTTGCTCAAAAGCCTGGCTGAGCCGACGCTCGATCCTGAAATCAAATCAGCGGAACACTGCGACGACGCGCAAACACGATCCTAAAGGGACGACCAACCGAGATGTCCAATGCCGCCAAATCCAGCCGCGTCCGACTTGGCGTGCTGGCGCTTCTGACCGCAGGCACCGCCATCAACTATCTTGACCGCTCTGTCATCAGCGTGGCCGCCCCCCTGATGAGCAAGGATCTGGGTCTGAACGCAGCCCTTATGGGGCTGGTCTTCTCCGCCTTTTCCTGGACCTACGCCGCATCGCAGATCCCCGGCGGCATCCTGCTGGACCGGCTCGGCGTGCGGATGACCTACTTCTTCTCCGTGACCATCTGGTCGACCTTCACCCTGCTGCAAGGCCTGACCGGCGGGCTGGCAGGGCTCCTGGCTTGCCGCCTCGGGCTGGGGGTCGCCGAGGCGCCCTGCTATCCCTGCAACAGCAACATCCTCTCCACCTGGTTTCCGCAGAATGAGCGGGCCAGCGCGACGGGCGTCTATTCGGTAGGTCAATATGCAGGCCTGGCGTTTTTCAGCCCGGTTCTGTTCTGGATTTCAGGGGCGCTGGGCTGGCGGGCGCTGTTTATGATTGTCGGCGCCATCGGCATCGCCTTTGGCGGCGTCTGGCTTGCGGCCTATCGGGACCCGGGAAAGAGCAAGCGCGTGAATCAGGCCGAACTGGAGCATATCGCTGCTGGCGGCGGTCTAGGCGACACAGCGGTAAAGCCGCCATTTCGCTGGAAGAATGTGGCCTTTCTCCTTCGCCAGCGTCAGGTCGTAGGCGCCGCAATAGGTCAGTTCGCCGGCAATTCGACACTGGTCTTCTTCCTCACCTGGTTCCCCACCTATCTGGCGACAGAGCGTCATATGGGCTGGCTGAAGGTGGGGCTGTTCGCCATCCTGCCCTTCATCGCCGCCTCTGTTGGCGTCGTGTCGGGCGGCTTGGCGTCAGACTGGCTCTTACGCAGGACCGGGTCGGCCAGCATTGCGCGCAAGCTGCCCATCATTACCGGCCTGTTGCTGACCTCGCTGATCGCGACCGCCAATTTCATGCATGACGACCGGCTGGTGATCGCGGTCATGTCCATCGCCTTCTTCGGGCAGGGTATGGTCAATCTGGGCTGGACTCTTCTGACCGATATTGCGCCCAAGCGCCTGATCGGGCTGACCGCGGGCCTGTTCAATCTGTGTGCGAATCTGGCGGGAATCGTCACGCCCCTGGTGATCGGACTTGTGGTGGCGGCTACGGGGTCGTTTGTGATGGCTCTGGCCTTCATCACCGTGGTGGCCCTGATCGGCGTGGCGTCCTACGGCGTCATTCTGGGTCCGGTCGTGCGCGTAGAGTTTGACGAGACGGCCCAAGCTGGCCAATAGGTCTCGTTGTCGACACCAAAGCAGCCCAAGCGCTATAGGGGGGCTGCAACAGCGAGGAAGACATATAAGTGGCGCGCGATGGTCTGAAGCGAAAATCAACTCCGGCGACCACCCTGCCGAGCCGCCGCGCCAAGCCTTCCGCCAGCGAGCGCACGCGGATCAATGATCCAGACCGCACCAGGGCGGACATCCTTGATGTCGCCACCCAGGAGTTCTCTGAAAAGGGGCTGTCCGGCGCCCGGATGGACGAGATCGCCGAGCGGACGCGCACATCCAAGCGCATGATCTACTACTATTTCGAGAGCAAGGAAGGCCTCTACCGGGCCGTGATCGAAGAGTGCTATCGTCGCATCCGCAATATCGAGAGCACCTTTGACGTCGAGCATAAGCCGCCGCTGGAGGCGCTGGCCGAACATGTGCGCTTCACCTTCGACTACCAGCTCGCCAATCCTGACTTTGTGCGGCTGGTCATGGTGGAAAATATCCATCACGCCAACCACATCGCCCAACTGTCTGAAATCCAGCAGGCGGAGATGAGTGATATCGACCCCCTCAGGCGCATCATCCAGCGCGGCGTCGAAGAAGGGGTGATCCGCAAGGATGTGACGCCGATCGACGTCCACATGTCGATCTCCGCACTCAGCTTTTTCAATGTGGCCAACCGGGCCACCTTCTCCACCATCTTCAAGATCGACATGACCTCCCCCGCCGCGACCGCAGCACGGCGTGAATCCGTCACCCAGATGATCATCAAAGCCGTGGCGGTCTGACGCCACGCTTGTCGCAGAGATTGATTTTCTGCCGACGAAGCCACATCATCCCGGTTAACGAACTGGTTCGTTTTAATCGAACCGGACGAGATGACCGGGAGACGCCACAATGACCTCTAAGACCCTTCTCGTCCTCAGCGCCGCCATGGCGGTCGCGTTTGGCTTGTCGGCCGTCGGCGCGATCGCCCAGCCGGTTCCGTCAACGCCGCAATATCCCGGCCATGATGCGACCTTTGCAGGCGGCGTCACGGGTCGACCGGATGTGACCTACTCGACCGTGGTCGGCTATCGCCCCCTGACGCTCGACCTCTACATGCCTTCCGCGCCCGGCCCGCATCCGCTGGTCGTCTATGTCCATGGCGGCGGCTGGGAGCGGGGCGAGAAGCGACTGGCCGGCACCTTTGTCAGCTGGCCGGACACGCTGGCCAGTATTGCCGCGCGCGGATATGTCGTCGCCAGCGTCAGCTATCGCCTGAGCGGAGAGGCCCGCTTCCCTGCCGCGGTCACAGACGTCAAGACTGCCCTCGCCTTCCTGCGCGCCCATGCGCAAACCTATGGCATCGAGCCCGGCCGCGCAGTCATCTGGGGGGCGTCGGCGGGCGGCCAGCTGGCGACATTGGTCGGGGCGACCTGCGGGGTGGCCGCCTTTGCGCCACGGGCGCCTGCGGATGTTCCCGCAGCGAACCTCCCCGCTGACGCCGAGTGCGTGCAGGGTGTGATCGACTGGTATGGCGTGACCAATTTCGGCATCCAGAACGCCCACGCGCCCGCTGCAACTGCGCCAGTCGCATCGTCCACAACCGGGCGATATTTTGGATGCGAGCCCGGCGCCTGCCCTGCGGGCCTGATGGAATCGGCGGGGCCGATCCCCTATCTGACGGCCAAGTCGCCTCCCTTCCTGATCATCCACGGCGCCATGGACCGTCAGGTGCCGGTCGAAGAATCCCGATCGCTCAAGGCGGCGCTGGACGCCAAGGGCGTGGCGGCCGATCTGTTGATCATCCCCGACGTCGACCACAGTTTCGTGGCACCGACGCCAGAGCGCGGCCGTGAGGTCAACACCATCGTCATGCAACGGGTGAACCAGTTCCTCGACGAGATCCTTCCCGTGAAGCGCCGCCAAGGGGCCGGTGAGTGACGAGGCTCAGTCCCGTTGTCGTCGGCGTCCATCACGTGACGCTGGCGGTCCGCGATCTTGAACATTCCATCACCTTTTATGCCGATCTGCTGGGACTTGTCCCTCTCGACCGCCCGCCGTTGCGCTCCACCGGCGCATGGCTGCAGGCGGGCGCAGTGCAGGTGCATCTGATCGAGACCGCGCCACAGGATTTCGTCAGCCCGCCCACCAGCCTCAATGGCCGCAACCACCATCTGGCGTTCGAGATTGAGGACTATGACGCCGCCCTGACGCAATTGAGGGCCATGGGGGCGGAGGTGGTCGAGGGCGGCTCCGGCATCACCCAGATGTTTCTGCGCGACCCGGACGGCTACATCATCGAACTGATCCGCCCCTGAAAGCTTCACGCTTGCCGCAGTTTTGCGCGACAGCGGGATTTTTCCAGTGATAGGCTTGGCTGACGCCCGCACCAGACGGGCGCCAGATCGACGGCGCCACCGCCCGGTCCGGCTGAACAGGGAGCGACATGATGGCCAATCCTCAAACCGTTCTGATTACAGGCGCCTCCACCGGCGTGGGGCTGGACACCGCTATCGCCTTCGCCAAGGCGGGCTTTCGAACCGTGGCGACCCTGCGCGACCTGTCCCGGCGCGGCGCGCTGGATGAGGCGGCGCGAGCGGCGGGCGTCAGCCTGTTCGTGGAACAGCTGGATGTCGCCTCGGCCGCCTCCATCACAGACGGCCTTGATCGCGTCACCCGCGCCCATGGTCCGGTGCAGGTGCTGGTCAATAATGCCGGAGCCGGCTTTCTGGGCAGCATCGAACAGACCTCCGACGAGGACCTGCGCCGCACCATGGAGGTGAACTTCTTCGGCGTCTGGAACATGACCAAGGCCGTCTTCCCCGCCATGCGCGAGGCGGGCGCAGGGCGCATCATCAGCGTGACGAGCGTCGGCGGACTGATCGGACAGCCGTTCAATGAGGCCTATTGCGCCGCCAAGTTCGCGGTGGAAGGCATGATGGAGGGCTTCGCCCCTCTCGCCCGGCGTATGGGAGTCAGCGTCAGCCTGATCGAGCCCGGCCCGATCAACACCGAATTTGTCGCCAATGTTCGAGCCAGCAGCGCTGAGACCCTGTCGCGTCTGACCCCGCCCTATGACGCCTATCTGGCCGCCTATATGGGCGCGTCAGGCAATGTCTTCGCCCAATATGGCCAGACGGGCGCCGACATCGCCGCCATCATTCTCGAAGCCGCCACCGCGCACCAGCCGCACTTTCGCTATGTCACCTCGGAATTTGCCCGTCAGATCGTCAAGCCCAAAGTCGTGGACTATTCCGGCGACAGCGTGGTCGAGGCCTTCGCCGCGCGTCTTGGCCCGGCCTGATCAGCCAACCGGCGGCCTGGCTGACTAGCTGACGCCCCCTCCCAGGCGCAGTTCCCATGCAGGATCGCGCCGAGCAGCAGGGCGAACACCACGCCACATGCTGCAATGGCTGTGTTCAAGCTCCAGAACAGGCTCGCGCCCATCCTGTCATAGAAGCTGCCGATCCAGCCCATCAGCAGGTTGGAGACAAACAGGCTGAGAAACACCACGCCGAGCAGGGTTGAGCTCACCCTGTCCGGCGCCTTGCGCGTGACCAGCGCCAGAAGCGTCGGCCAGTAATAGATAAAGGCGAGCCCCATCCCCGCGCGACACAGAAATGGCCAGATGAAACTGACCTTTCCGGTATGGGGCAGCACGCAGGCCAGCACCAGCAATCCGCTGGAGAGCGCCGCCAGTCCCGCGCCGATGGCGATCTTGGCCAGATCGTTCGGCTCCCCCGCCCGTTTCGCCTGCCAACGCCACAGAAGCAACAGGGGCGGCACGCCGATCACAGAGAAGAGGCTGTCAACGGAATGGAACCAGGCGATGGGAAACGGCCCGAACGGCGTGGCCAGATCCACCGCGTCGCGGATCCAGATCTGGCCTACGCTGCCGGTCTGATAATAGGCTATGCTCTGGAAGATCGTCACGGCGATCACCAGGACCAGAAGGCTCATCAGCGAGCGGTCAAGCGGCGCTTGCCATGGCGCCCCCGCGCCAGCCTGGCGATGCGCATGGTCCGGCGCGAAATGGGACTGGCCCGCCAGACAGGTGATCAGGCCCGCCAGCATCAACACGCCCGCAGCGGCGAATCCCACGTGCCAGCCATAGACCTGCGCCAGCCATCCGCACAGAAGCGGCCCACCCGTCGCTCCGACATTGATGCCGATATTGAACATGACAAAGGCGCGCGTGCGCCCCGCCTGATCATCCACATCATAAAGCGCGCCGACCTGAGCCGAGATGTTTCCCTTCACACAGCCGCAGCCCAGGATCAGCAGGGTCAGGGCCGCCAGAAAGCTGGCGTCGAAGGCCATGGCCAGATGACCCAGACATAACAGGCTGGCCCCGATGAGCACGGTCCGCCGCGCGCCGATCAGACGATCCGCAAGCAACCCGCCGAAGAAGGGACTGAAATGGATCATGGCGGCGTAAAAGCCATAGATCAGCGAGGCCAGAGCCCGCGGCGACTGCGGGCCGGTCAATGCCTCTATCCCATGACGAAAAGCCGCAAAACCCGCCACATGCTCCACATGGCCGGGCAAGAGCAATTGCTCTGTCATGTAAAGCACCATCAGGGCGCTCATGCCGTAATAGGAAAATCGCTCCCACGCCTCGGTGAAGGCCAGATAGGCCAGCCCCACAGGCTCGCCCAGGAAACGGCGCCCAGCCCCGGTGGGCGCGTCTATCGCGCTCTGCAACACCGCCATTCGTCGTCCCTCGCGCCCATCTGGATCCAGCCTGCCAGACCCGGTGATTGAAGGCGCGACGCGCACGGGGAATGTCGGCGGACAGGCGCGTCAGTGCCGCTAAAGCGGGCGCCTTCAGCGTCAGCCCGGCTTTTTGCGACCATGTCCCAAGATTCAATTCCGGACTGTCAGGTTCGCGGCGTGTCGTTTCGGGGTTTCATCGGCGCAGATCGGTGCTCATGGCGCGGCGCGGCATGGTGATGGGCGCGACGGTGGTGTCGATCCATGTGACGCCCAACCACCGCGCCGCCCACGCCGCCAACCAGCGCGCCGACCGGCCCGGCGACCACGGCCCCGCCAACGGCGCCCGCCACGGCGCCCTCCACCTGTCTAGGCGGTTCAGCGACGGCCGCGCCAGCGACGGTGAAAATGCAAAGAGCGAGAGCGACGGTGATCGGCTTCATCTTGGTCTCCAGGCCCGCCCCTGCTGGCTGCCCCCTTGCCCCCGCTGGCTGCCCCCTTATAGACCCAAAGCGTCGTAGGTTGCGCGTTGATAAACCGGCAGCGCCAATCTTCCCGCCAGACCGCGCCCGCCTGCAATCTGCGCACCCGCATCCGGCGTCAGGGGGATGGAATGCTGGATCAGATAGATCATCACCAGATTGTTCTTCGGGTCGCCCTGCCACCAGGTGCCAAAAGCGCCGGGCCAGCCGAAAGCGCCTGCAGGTCCCACGCCGAACATGTTCTTTTCCGGCGCATCGACGACCGACAAGCCCAGCCCGAAGCCCATGCCGGCCCACATGGGCATGCCCAGGAACAGGTCGCTTCGTTGAGCTTCGGTCAGCCGATTTGTGCACATGTCAGAGACGGTTTCAGGCTGCAAGAGCCGCACGCCGTCCACCTCGCCATTGTTCAGCAGCATACGCGCAAAAGCCAGATAGTCGTCGGCCGTAGAGAAAAGACCGCCGCCTCCGGCGGTATAGGAGGGCGCAGCGTCCAGCAGCGGCCAATCGACGCGCTTCAGTCCCTGGGTCTTCTCGTCGAAACGATAGAGCGTGGCGACCCGGTCGCGCTTGTCCGCTGGAACCCAGAAATCCGTGTCCACCATGCCCAGCGGGCCAAAGATGCGCTCCATCAGAAAGGCGCGCAGGGTGGTTCCCGCGACGCGGCCGACCAGAAAGCCCAGCACTTCGGTGGCATGGCTGTAATGCATGCGCTCGCCGGGTTGATAGGTCAGAGGCAGGGACGCGATCGCGGCCATCCAGCTATCCGCCGTCATCGAACTGTCCAGCGGTCCGCCCAGCGCCTTGTCGTGCGCCTCCGCGATCGGCCCACGGGACGTGAAACCATAGGCCAGGCCCGAACGGTGGGTCATCAGATCTTCCACCGTAATATCGCGCCTTGCCGCCACCGTACTTTCAAGAGAGCCCGCCGGGTCGGTCAGGACGCGCATATTGGCAAACTCAGGCGCCCATTTGGTGATGGGATCGTCGAGCTTCCACAGTCCGGCTTCCACCAGCATCATTGCCGCCACCGTGGTGACCGGCTTGGTCATCGAGGCGATGCGGAACAACGTATCGCGGCGCATCGGCGCGCCCGCCTCGATATCGCGATGACCAATGGCGTTCACATCCACCACCTCGCCATCACGCCAGGTCAGGGTGACCACGCCGGACAGATCGCCTCGATCAACAAAACCGTTCAGCCCCTCGACAATGGGGGCAAAGCGCGCGTCTTTGGCGGCGTTGGCGACGACATTCATGGATTCCTCCGGCAGGACTACTGGTGATGGGATCTGGGCAGGCTGGACGATAAAGCGTCAGAGCAGGGCCATGGCGCTGGCTGCGCGCTCGCCATGACGTGTTTCTTCCCGCGCATTCTGACGAAACAGGTCCGCCGCCTCTTCATTGGCGGTGGCGCCCGCCCAGAGGTGATAAAGGTCACAGCCATTATCTTCGGCCTGCACCAGGGATTGCAGCAGGTCTCGCGTCACCGGCCGCGCCTTGTTGTTCGCATAGGGGTTCTGATCCGCCGTCGGCGGCGAGAACTCCTCGCCGTAGATCAGTCGGATCGCTTTGCAGACGCGTAAGGCGTGGGCCATTTCCTCACGCCCATTCGCTTTCAGCAGGTCGGCGACCTCAGGGTTGGGCGCGCCCTCCGCCAGGGCGAAATAGCCGGTCTGGCCTGACGCCTCCAGAAACACCATCAACTTCAGGTCATCCAGTGTCGGCGCCGTGACAGCGTTGATGTGTGCGAAGGCTGCGCCTGTCGTGGCGGGGGCATTTGGCGGCAACTGGCTCAAGGCTTGGCGTCCTCCCGATGTCCCGCGGTTTTTTGTCCGGCGGCAAGTCCAGAGCGGCGGAGACTTATCTGCATTCACTCACTGCCCGCGCACAGTGTCAATCCACCGTGCGACGCGCGAAAACGCTCCGCGCGGGGTGTTGACCCGCGTTCGGGATTCGACCTCAGTGGGTCTCGAACGTCTTGTTGCGCGTGCTTTCATCGACAGCTTTGCGCGCTTCGTACTGGCGCGCCTCATAGTCTGATTTGGGGTAGCAGTGACGCCCGCCGCCCAGGTGTGAGCCCGTCACCTCTTCGGTGACGCAGATCAAGGCCTCATGAGCTGGCTTGGCTGGCGTTGCGGGCTTGGCCGAAGGGGCCGGATTTGCCAGCGTGCCCGATGCGGGCGCCGCCGCAGGCGCCAGTATCACCGGAGCCGGGGGATCCGCAGCTGCGGCAGCCGCCGTTGCTATCAGGACCGCGCAGCTTGCAAGCGCGAACAATTTGAACATGACAGCCCCACACTTACAGAGTTCTGGCTAAAGGATAGGGGTTCGAACGGCTGCGGTACAGGCCAAAGACGCAGGCCATGGGATATCGACGCCTATCTGCGCCCTAGCCGAACGAGCGAAGCGACTTCCTGGACAGTTGCGTCGCCAGTTTGTCAATATGATCAGCAACCGTCGCCAATTCCGCAGCTGCTGCTCCCCCCGGCGCAAGTTCAGCCACCGAGACGCCGGTCGCCAGCGCGTCCTGATACTCGACCCGCGCGCGCACATAAACCGGGGCAATGGGCAAGCCCAGCAGGGCCAAGGCCTCCAGAGCGTTCTGGACCTGCAGCTGTTCGGCGCCGTCAAGGCAGGCCGGCGTCTGGTTCAGTAGGATCAGGCCCGGACGCTGGAGCTGCACAATCATCCGCGCAGTCAGCGCCCCAGCCTTCAGATCGAGAAAGGTCGGGCGCACCACCATCACCGCCAGATCACTCAGCGAAATCGCGGGGAGGATATCGTCTTCACGCCCGGGCGGGGTGTCGATCACCAGAAGATCCACGCCCGCGCGGCGTGCGTTGGTCTGAAGCGTGAAGATTTTCGGTCCAGTTGACGCTACACCTTGGGGACCTTCGGTCGGTCTAATCTTTAACGATTCAATCGACGACAGTTGAGGGTCCGTATCAGCCAACATAACCACCTTACCAGCAAGGTAATGATGGATGGCCAGCTGCATCGATATCGTCGTTTTTCCGGTGCCTCCCTTTCGAGAAATAACGGAGATCGTCTTCACTGGCTTTCCTAACTGCGTTATGCAAATTGGAACAAATGTTAACCATTCCCTTATCAGGGAACATTCAGGCCATAGTGCGGCTTTTATACGCCTATTGGACGAATTCGGGACAAATCTCAGTCCGACACCGCCGCATTTCAGACGAAATCACAACTAACTTCCCTTGTGCTAAAATTACAGCACGAGGCGCGCAAATTGATTCTCCCACCAGGCTTGTGAATCATTTGCAACAGTCTGATCAGAGCGCGGCTGCGAACTTTTTGGGTTGAAACGCCAAATTGACCCTAGGGCGCCGCTTTACGCCGTCCTTCAGGCGCGCTCAACTGGCGCAAACATAGACCAGGGAACGGAAACCGCCATGAGCGAGCGCATTCGCGTCACCATCACAGACGGCGTCGCAGACGTCCGCATGATCCGCACCGACAAGATGAACGCGCTGGACGATGCGATGTTCGAGGCTCTGGTCGATATGGGAGAGCGGCTGAAAACCGAAAAAGGCCTGCGCGCCGTCGTCCTGTCAGGCGAAGGACGCGCCTTTTGCGCCGGTCTCGACACCAGCAATTTCGGCAGGATGGCGTCGGGCGAAAGCAAGGGCGGCGACAATCTGGTCAAGGCTCCACGCACACCCGGCGGGGCCAATCGCGCGCAACAAACCTGCATGGTCTGGCGCGAGATTCCTGTGCCTGTGATCGCCGCTGTTCACGGGGTCGCGTTTGGGGGCGGATTTCAACTGACGCTCGGCGCCGATCTGCGCTTTGTGGCGCCTGACGCCAAGCTATCCATCCTGGAGATCAAATGGGGTCTGGTGCCTGACATGTCGGGCATCGCCCTGCTCCGCGGCCTGGTCCGGGACGACGTCGTGCGGGATCTGACCTATTCGGGCCGCATCTTCTCAGGCGAGGAGGCCTTGGGGCTTGGCGTCGCCACCCGCGTCTGCGCCGATCCCTATGCAGAGGCCCTGGCCTATGCGCGAGCCGTAGCGAGCAGAAGTCCCGACGCCATTCGCGGCGCGAAACGCCTGTTCAATCTGGCGGCGGACGCCGATCAGGCGACGATTTTGATGGCGGAATCTGTCGAACAGGCGGCCCTGATCGGCTCGCCCAACCAGATCGAAGCGGTCATGTCCTCGATGCAGAACCGGCCCGGCCAGTTCAAGGATTAGAGCCTCAGTGCGTCCTGCCCGGCTCATCGCCGGGCGGGCGGTCGGATTCAGGCCATGCCCTTGTGGCCAATCGCGTAGAAGCGATCTGCGCGCTGGCGCAAAATGCCGTCCGGCGACAGTTGCATCAACGCCCTGACCTCTTCCTCGATCGCATCGCCCACCGACCTGATGGTCGCGTCAGGGTCGGAGTGAGCGCCGCCGGCGGGCTCAGGCACGATCCGGTCGACAATCCCAAAGCCGATCAGGTCCTGCGCCGTGATCTTCATGGAATTGGCCATGCGCGGCGCTTCGGCCCGATCGCGGAACAGGATGGACGACCCGGCCTCGGGCGAGATCACCGAATAGATGGAGTGCTCCAGGATCAGAACCCGATTGGCCGCGGCAATGGCCAGGGCGCCGCCCGATCCGCCTTCACCCACAATGGTGGCGACCATGGGCGTGTTCAGCGTCAGGCAACGCTCGGTCGAGCGGGCGATCGCCTCGCCCTGTCCGCGCTCCTCAGCGCCCACGCCCGGATAGGCGCCCGCCGTATCGACAAAGGTGATCACCGGCAGATTGAACTGGTCGGCCATGTCCATCAGGCGCACCGCCTTGCGATAGCCTTCGGGCCTGGCCATGCCGAAATTGTGCTTGAGGCGGGTGGTCGTGTCGCGACCCTTTTCATGGCCCATGACCACGACGGGAATGCCGCGGAACCGGCCCAGCCCGCCGACAATGGCCTGATCGTCGGCGAATTTGCGATCGCCGCGAAGCTCCACAAATTCGTCAATCAGGGCGCCGACATAGTCCACAAAATGCGGACGCTCCGGATGGCGGGCGACCTGTGTCTTTTGCCAGGGATCCAGGCGCGCATAGGACTCCCGGCGCAGATCCTCCACGCGGTGCTTCAGCGCCGCAATCTCCTGATCAAACGATCCGGGGCCTGCAGTGTCAGAGAGCCTCGAAAGCTCGTCGATCTTGGACTCGAGTTCTGCGATGGGACGCTCGAAGTCGAGATAGTGTCGCGAAGGCGCGGTCATGCCGTCCTGAATTGCCGTGGGCGGAAGCCGCGGAAATTAGGCTTAAACGGGGCGCCCCGACAAGCTCTGATGCCAAACAGGCGACAAAGGGACTGGATCTGTGGCGATCTGTCCTTGCAAATCGGGGCGCACAGGGGCTTAAGCGAGCCACTTTCCAACGCCGCCGCCCGGAGCCTCCCATGTCCCCCGATCAACGCCGCGACCTGCTCGAAGGCCTTGTGCGCTCTGCCCTCGTGGCGGGGGAAGAGGTCTGGCGTCACTATCAGGGCGCTGTGACCGTAATGACCAAATCCGACCTGTCGCCCGTCACCGCAGCCGATCAGGCGGCGGAGACGATCATTCTGGCGGACCTGGCCAGACTGGCCCCCCAGATCCCGGTTGTGGCCGAGGAAGAAGCCGCAGCAGGCCGCATTCCAGTCGTTGCAGACCGATTCTTTCTCGTCGATCCCCTCGACGGGACCAAGGAGTTCATCCGCAAGGGCGTAGACTTCACCGTCAATATCGGCCTGATCGAGCACGGCGCGCCGACCCTGGGCGTGGTCTATGCGCCCGCCCTGTCGCGCCTGTTCGCCGGCGATGTGACGACCCTGACCGCCTGGACCGCCGATGTGGCGCCGGGCCAGTATGAGGCGCTCGAGCGTCGCGCGATCCATGTCCGCCCCCATGGCGAGCGCCTGACCGTGGTCGCGTCGAAGTCCCACGACAC
>CAIOJR010000153.1 GCA_903858685.1 uncultured Caulobacterales bacterium
CAATCAACAGCGTCAAGATGGTCCGTGAGACCATCGCCAGTACGCCGCCGTCTGCGTTTCTCTTTCCAATCTACAATGTCAAAGACCAAACCGAACCACGTCGGCCCCGCCAGTTAACGCCAGGCGGCGGCGAGGAGCGGCTTTTAAACCAATCCCCGGTGAAGTCAACCACTAAATCCGAAGATTTCGCAGCCGCCATTTTATGTCTTGGCCAGACACGCCGGGTAAAGAACCCGGCTATTTTCTTGGATCTTCTTGACTTTCACTTACGTGAAGCAAGACGATACTTTCGCCCGGATGAATTTTCATCCCTCCAGGCCACGAAACGGGACATGCCAGAGACGCGAGGCGCTTCCCTCAGTATGCCGAAACGATTCGATTGAGGCCGCGGAAGGTAGGAGCGATTTCCGGAATTGGCAAGTGGTTTTTCACCACCCGACCGTTCCGCCGCCCCGCCGTTCGCGGCGAGGGGCGGTGTATATGAGGAGCGACTTTTCTGCGCAAGGCGGAAAATGATCTATCCACAACCGATCTGCCGTCCAATGCCCCCTATCCCGCGGCAATGTACGCCTTGAGGTGTTGAGCTTCGGCCTCTGCTTCTGCAATCTTGCTCTTCACAAGATCGCCGATTGAAATGATCCCGATCAGCCGATCATTGCGCAACACGGGAAGGTGCCGGATCCTCCGGTCTGTCATCCGCTCCAACAGGGCGTCTATGGTCTCGCTGGGCTCGGCAAAGACAACATCGCGGCTCATGACGCCGCTGATCGGGCGACCGAGACAGGCGCTGCCGTCCTGCGCCACAGCGCGAACAATATCGCGCTCGGACAGAATGCCCACCACCCTGTCGTCCTCCGTAACAACCATGGCCCCGACCCGTCGCGAATGCAGCATAGCCGCTGCGCCCTGGAGCGTTTCATGGGGGGAGGCTGTAAATACGGCCTCTCCTTTGGACTTTAGAATTTGCGAAACCAGCATGTCTTCCTCCTTTCCTGCGCCTGTCTGTCGGGGCGCTCGGAATAGAAAAAGGTCTCGCAGTTATCCTTCCAACGCAACGACTGATAAGCGTGATCGGCATGACTTCACGTCATTGGGATCAACTTTCCACTTCAATCGAGCCAGGCCGACCCGCCCGGCCGCGCCAGATCTGACACTAAGGCCGGCTTCAGGCGTCGAGCGTCAATCTCAGCAGCCACATGGCAGGAGAGATCAGCAGCAGTCCCGTCGCATACCCGAACAGATGCGCCTGCCAGGCGATTTCGGCGCCGCCAGACAGGATTGAGAACCCGAACAGTCCGATCAGCAGGTTTCCGCTCAGCCAGGCCGCGCCCATGCCGACCACGGTGGGGCTGTTGAACGCCGCCAGCCGTCCGAACTCCCGTCGCCCCATCAACCGGGATGCGGCCCCCATCAGGCCGGCGATCGCGCCGGACGCTCCGATCACGGCCGGCGCCGGCGCGGCCGCTGTCAGCGCATAGCCAAGGTTCGCCAATACGCCGCACAGGATGTAGAACAGGAAAAATGTCAGCGCGCCCCACGGCGTGAGGCGAAACAACCGCGATATTGGCGCACCGAAAGCCAGGGCGAAGCCCGCATTGAACAGGGCGTGCGGCCATCCGCCATGAATAAACAGAGAGGTCAGCAGACCGATCCACCGGCCTTGAACCAGGTTCGACGGCAGAAACCAGAAGGGCTCGAGCGCCTCCTGAGACGGAAACAGAGCCGCCTGCAAGCCATAGCCGCCCACCATGCTGACCGCGAGCGCCACGGCCGGCCACGGCGCATGGAAAAGAGGTTCGCCGCTCATGCTGGCCACCCCGCCCTGCCTGCCCGTTTGGTTATGCTGCGCCATAAGCCTCGTCGCCCGGATCCATAGCCCGCGGCACCTCGACAGGATTCGTGGCGCCAAAGCCACCAACTTCGTCACCCAGGGCCTGATCAGCAACCTCTTCCAGGTGCATTTACCGCTTCGTTAACCCTGAAGTGTTTTTCTGTGGCCTGATGTCACATGCGTACGCCTGCGTCCGTATCGCGGCGATGATCTATCGGAGGCTGAATAGTGGGCTCGAACACGATGTCCAGCGACAGACGGGCCCGCCTGACGGCTGGCCTGGGCGTCGCATGGCTCTTAACGGCCGCATCGTTCGATGCGTCCGGCCAGACGATGAGCGCCAGCGCCTCCAGCTTCAACGCCGGATATAGTGTCAGCCCTGGCGCGCTGTCACAGGCGATCGACGTCAGCACCAAAGACGCCAACGGCAATCACGTCATTGTCGACGGGATCATCCAGAACGGCGCGACGAACAGCGTCTTCAACAAGACGTCGCAAACCGGCGTTGGCGACGCCGTTTCCGGCGCGGGCGCAACCGCCAGCGGGGTGGCGGCTTCAAACACTGCGATCGGCAACAACATCACTGTCGTCACCCAGGGTTCGAACAACACAGTCATCGTCAATGCGACCCAGACCAATACGGGCGCGGTCACGGCGACAACTGTCCTGAACGGCCAGATCAACCTTAATAATGGCGGCTGAGGCAATGACTCCCGTTCGTATCGCACTTGCCCTCTGCTCCGCCTCGGCGCTCATGCTGTCGGGATGCGTCTCTCCCGTCTCAGGGGCGCGTGGACTGTACGCCAACCCGATTGGAGACGCGCCGGTCACCTCCAATGCGACGCCCTACACCACCGCTCTGGTGTGTCTGGCCGAGTTTGCGCGCGCCAATCACGTCAAGGCGCCGCGCATCGCCGTGGGCCGCATCGCCGACTATACGGGCAAGGCCGAGGACAATGGCGGCCGGGCCGTCACCCAGGGCGCCTCGCTGATGGCCATGTCGGCGCTGGCCAAGGCGGGCGTGCCCCTGGTGGAACGGTATGACACCAGCGTGTCCGAGCTGGAGCTGAAATACGCCAATAACAAGCTGATCGCCGATCAGCCGCCTGCATCGCCGGGCGCGGCTGCGCCCTATCGCAAGATCCTGGCTGGACAGATCCCCGGTTCAGATTTCTATGTTGTCGGCGGCGTGACCGAGCTGAACTACAATATCCGCTCTTCGGGGCTGGACGTCGCCGGCGGTCACCAGAAAGCGACATCCGGCTCGGCCGAGGTGACCGGCAAGCTCTACGTCATGAATGTCGCTGTCGATCTGAGACTGGTGGAAACCAAAACTCAGGAAGTGGTCGATGTCGTCTCGTACCAGAAGCAGATCGTCGGCCGCGAAGTCGGCGCCGGCATATTCAGCTTCTTCAACACCAGCGTCATTGACGCCTCCGCCGGTGAGGGCGCGCTGGAGCCTATGCAGCTGGCCGTCCGCTCCCTGATCGAACGCGGCATGGTGGAAATGGTGTCGAACCTTTATGGCGCGCCGGGCCCCAGGGCCTGCATGGCTCGCGATCCGCTGGAAACCACCGGCCCCACGGGCGGCTTCATTCCCGCCTACAACAATCTGGACCAGAATAATGGCCGCACACGGGCTGATCCGTCTCGCTGGAATGATCATCGCGATCGCGACGTTTCCCGCGGTCGCTACTAGTCAGACACTCGCCAGCCCGCCCACGGCGGGTCAGGAGCTGAATAGCCAGATCCAGCTTGGCGACGTGATATCGGGCCAGACCTTGCACGTCGCATCCGCGCCTGAAGGGGTCAGTGCTCAGGCGTCGAGCGTGGGAAACGCTGTGGCGGCTTCGGGGCCGGGCGCCAACCTGCAATTCACGTCAAGCCAGGCCATGCAGGGCAATACCGCCGCATTGGTCAGCGCCGTGGCAGACAATGGCGCGACGCCCAGCATGACCGTCACCGCCTCCGCCACGGCCAACACCGGCAACGCGGCGACAAATGGCGCCATCGTCAGCGGGACGGTGAACCAGACCGTCGCTTCGGGCATGCAGGTGACGGCCGACGCCTACCCCGGAACGGGTGGAGGCCCCTCGACCGGCGTTTCCACCTCTGCCAACGCCATCGGCAATACTCAGGGCTGGGCCGCCATTTCTGGCGCGATCACCTCGTCCACCACGCAGACAGAAGGCGGACTGGTGCACGCCTATGATCAGGCGACCATCTGCTGCACCACCGACGCATCGACCTACAACGCGACGGCGGTGGCCAATAATGTGACGGCAGACACAACCTCCTCCACGGCCTATCTGGCGGTGTCCCAGACCCGTGATCCGGGCGTCGTGGAGGCGGGAGTCGTCGCGCATCAGTCGTCTGGCGCCGACATGACAGCAGCCTCGGTCGCCACCGCCAACAATATCAACGCCGCAGGATCCGGCGACTGGATCACGCTTCAGTCAACCCAGTCTAATGCCGGTGACGTCAATGCGACAGCCGCTCTGTCTACAGCGAGCTGGAGCGGCGTCGCCTCATCCAGCGCCTACGCCATGGCCAATTCGGCTCTTGTGTCCAATTCGGGCGTTAGCGCCGAACTGGGCGCCGACCAGACCAGTTCGGGCAATGTAGCCGCCCAGGCTTCGTTTGGCGCCACGGGTCAGGGCGTCGGCGCCGCCAGCGCCACAGCGGTTGGCAATGCAGCCAGCGTCTACGCCTGCAGCGCTTGCGGCGTCGGAGTCGGCGCGACCGTGCGTCAGACCAATTCCGGCGGCGTCAGTGCAAGCTCCAGCGTCACGGGCGCAGGCGGACGTGCGACAGGCTCTGCGAATGCGGTTGGCAACAACCTGACCATTCAGGTCAAGTCCAATTAGGCGTCGCATCGCCTCCGCCAAAGACCCCTGCTCGGCATTGGATTTAGCGGCGCTGAAACGCCACCGCCTTGTTTTCATCCCAGCGGGCGCCTAGGCTCTCCTCGCCAACCTCGCGTTGAAATTGGAATCTGGTTCAGATGATATGTAAATCCCGCGCTGGCCTCGCCATCGCTGCGCTATTGACCGCCGCCAGCCCCGCCGCCTTGGTCAGCGCCCAGGCTGATCCCGCAAAAATTGCGGCTTCTGCAAGCCAGGACGCGCTAAAACCTGAAGCCGACATCCGCTTCGGGGTCCTGGCCAACGGCATGCATTATGCCATCATGCACAACGCCACGCCCAAGGGGCAGGCCTCGCTTCGGTTGAGGATCGGGTCGGGTTCGCTGGAGGAGGCTGATGACCAGCAGGGTCTGGCGCACTTCCTCGAACATATGGCCTTCAAGGGATCCACCCACGTCCCCGAAGGTGAAATGATCAAGATCCTTCAGCGCAAGGGTTTGGCGTTCGGCCCGGACACGAACGCCTTCACGGCCTGGACCCAGACCGTCTATATGCTCGATCTGCCAGAGACCGACGCGGATACACTGGACACCGGCCTGATGCTGATGCGCGAAACCGGCGGCGAACTGACCATTGGCGCCAGGGCGCTTGAACCTGAGCGCGGCGTGGTCCTGTCAGAAGAACGATTGCGCGACACCCCTCCCTATCGGGAGTTCAAGACCAAGTTGCAGACCCAGCTTGAAGGGCAGTTGGCGTCCCGGCGCATGCCCATCGGCCAGGTAGAGGTGATCAAATCGGCGCCTGCCGACAAGCTGGCCGCCTTCTACCACGCCAATTACCGTCCGGACCGCGCGACCCTGATTGCGGTCGGGGATTTCGACCTCGACCTGATGGAAGCCAAGATCAGGGCGCGCTTCTCCGACTGGGCGCCTGTTGGTCCAGCCACCGCTGAACCGGACCTGGGCAAGGTCCATCCGCGCGGCCCTCAAACCCAACTCTTCGTCATTCCCGGCGCGCCCAACGCCATCGAAATGAGTTGGGTCCAGCCCTATGACACGACGCCGGACAGCATCGGCAGGCGGCGCCAGGACACGATCGACGACCTGGCCATGGCCGTCCTGAACCGACGCCTGGAAACCCTGTCACGCAGCGCCGCGCCACCGTTTCTGACGGCCGAAGTCAGCTTCGGCTCCTTTCTACGCTCCGCGCGCGTCGCTAGCCTGCGCGCCACCACCTCGCCGGAAAAATGGCGCGACGGGTTGAGCGCGGTCGAACAGGAGGTGCGTCGCCTGGTGCAGTTCGGCGCTCGACCAGAAGAGCTTCAGCGCGAAATCCTCGATTCACGCACATCGCTGAAAAACGCCGTTGACGGCGCCGACACTCGCCGCACGCCCGATCTGGCGGGCGGACTGGTGGACGCCCTGGACGATCAGCACGTCTTCACCTCGCCCGCGCAAGACCTTGCACTGTTCGACGCCGCCGTGAAGGGACTGGCGGTGGACGATGTCAACGCCGCCGCCCGGCGCATCTTCTCCGGCGCGGGACCGCTGGTCCAGGCGACGACGCCCACGCCATTGGAAGGTGGGGACAAGACGCTCGCAGACGCCTACGCCGCCTCCGTGGCGACGCCAGTCGCCGCCCCCGCCGCCGAAGCCGCGATCAAATGGCCCTATTCCAGCTTCGGCGCGCCGGGACGCGCGGTCAGCGTCACGCCGATCGCCGATCTGGGCGTGACCCAATATGTGTTCGCCAACGGCGTGCGCCTGACGGTCAAGCCGACAAGGTTCCAGACCGATCAGGTAATGGTGCTGGTCAAGATAGGGTCTGGCCGATCGACCCTGCCGTCAGACAGGCTGAACACCGCCTGGGCGAGCCAGGCCCTGCCGCTGGGCGGCCTGCGCCTGATCAGTCAGGAAGATATGGAGCGCGTCCTGAATGGGCGGACCTATGAAGCCCGCTTCATGGTCGGCGACGACGGCTACACTCTGGAAGGCGTCACCAAGCCCGCCGATCTGGATATTCAGATGCAGGTGCTGGCCGCCTATGCGTCAGACGCGGGTTGGCGCGACGCGGCTTTTGAGCGGCTGCGCGTGGCGATGGGCTCGGCCCTGACCCAGTTCGAAGCCACCGCTTCGGGCGTGCTGTCGCGCGACCAGCAGCAGCTGATGACAACCGGAGACAAACGCTACGCCTATCCCGACGCCGCAGCGTTGGCGGCGCAAACGCCTGCTGACTTCAAAACCATGCTCGACCTGCATCTGAAATCGGATCCGGTCGAGATCGTCATCGTGGGCGATATCACGGAGCAACAGGCGCAAGCCGCCGTCGCCGCCACCTTTGGCGCCCTGCCCAAACGCCCTGCGCCTGCGCCCGCGAAGCCGAACCCCCTGCACTTTCCCGCCGCCGCGATGGTGCATGAAACTCACAAGGGTCGCGCAGACCAGTCCATCGCTCTCGCGGCCTGGCCGACCCTGGACCTTTACAGCAACCGGACAGAGGCGCGCACGACACTGGTCCTTCAGGATATTCTGGACGACCGCTTGCTGGCGCAGGTGCGGGTGGCCGAAGGCGCAACCTACAGCCCGCAAGGCGAGGCGCGCCCGTCAGAGGTCTATCCCGGCTACGGCTACATTGTGGACTATGTGGAGACGCCGCCGGACAAGATTGCGAGCTTCTTCGCCAATGTAAGCAAGATCACCGCTGATCTGCGCAACGCCCCGCCGACGGACGACGAACTGACGCGCGCCGTCAAGCCCCGCCTGGAACGGACTCTGAAGGCCCAACAGACCAACAGCTACTGGCTTGTCCGGCTCAGCGGCTCAATCGCCGACCCCCGCAGACTTGAACTCGTCCGCACCAGCCTCAGCGACTATCAGGCCGTGACGCCGCAAGACGTTCAAATCGCGGCGCGGAAATATCTGAGGGATGAGCGCGCCTGGAAGCTGGACATCACAGCCCAGCCCGCCGCGGTGGTGACGAAATAGGCTGAGCCTTCAGGGATTGATCAGTCCGTTCAGCACGATCTCGCCATTGGCGGGCGTTGGGCCGGCGGCCGTCTCATCATTCCAGGCGACGCATTGGCCGCGCTGGGAGAGCCTGGCCAGTTTGGCGCCCGGCCCATAGCGCCGCAACAGCGAACGCTCGTTGCAGTCACGCGCCGGCATTTGGGCGTGACAAGCCAATTGCCCCTGCCCGTCCATCACCAGCGCCTCGCCCTTTTCACAGCTGAAGGTGCGTCCTGTCCCGCCACTGGCGTCGCTGAGCGTATACTGCATCCGCGTACCGGCGATGCAGCGATAGACCTCGCCGGTGAACCGGTCGGCGATCTGCTTGTCCGGATTGGTCTGGGAGGCGGGATGCGGCGCGCCCTTGTCGTCCATGCAGTTGGCCTCGATACGCATCGCCTGAACCGCCTTTGCGAACTCGGCGCACACCTTGCCAGCCTCCTGTCGCGCGGTATCGACCGCGACCGGCGCCATGGATGTAGACGGTCCGCTATCGACATAGAAGCCGCCGCCGCCGCCATAGACAGGGGCGCTGGCGCTTGCTGCAGGGGTCGCGGCGGCCCCCGTCACATTGATCGAGGAGACGATGCCAATCTGGGCCGATGTTCCCGCAGACACGCCCGACGAGGCCTGAGTACTCGTTCCGGCCATGCTTGAAGCGCTCGCCACGCCGCCGCTGCTCAACGCGCCGCCCGCGCTGACCTGAGAAACGCCCACCACCGTGTCCGGTACGCGCACCTGATGGGTCGTCGGCACGCAGCCGCACGATGTCGTGGCCGCCCGGGCCAGGCCGGGTGCGGCAAGGGCGATGAGAACAACAAGAACGGGTGATGTGGCCAAGCGCGAGGACCCGAAACATGGACGGACAGAGCCCTGATAAGGAGCCGCTAACCTTTTCGATCCGGTTAAGGCGCCCCATTTCGACACGCTTTGAGCTGGCCCGCCTCCTGCCCTGCAAGCCTCGGTGCAGACCAAGAGGCGCGGACAATGTTCCATACCAACACTCAGCGACTGATCGACGTGTGGCGCGAGCAATATAGCCACAGCGAAGGCACGCCGGATCGGGCGCAGATATCGCCGGTCGCGTTTGGTCCGCTGTTGCCGCAACTGTTCATGCTGGGCGGCGAGACGGCAGGCGACGAGGTGTTTCGTCTGGCGGGCGGCTTTCTGGCGGACCTACATGGTCGCGACCTGCGCGCCGCACCCTTTTGCAACCTTTGGGCAAAGCCCGACCGTCACCGCCTGATTATCACCCTGGCCCGCTCCCGGCACGAGAGTGCGCCCATTGTCGCCACCGCCAACGCCAGCACCATCAGCGGTGAAAGCATCGGTCTGGAAATCACGCTCGCGCCTCTGATCGGTCCGACCGGACAGGTTGACCGGATCATCGGCCTCTATCAGCCGATCTCGATGACCGCACGACTGGTGGGCAAGCCGGTGTCACAGCTCGCCCTGCGCCATCTCGAACTGATCGAGCCGAACCAGACCCGACCGCGCGACCGCGCCCATCTGCGTCTGGTGGCCTGCAATGGCCGCCGCGTGGCTTGAGGCGACGCTTCAGGCTGCGCGCCGCCCCCTGTTCAGCTCCGGATCGTCCGCAGGCAGAGCGGGGCGTCCTCTGAGCTGATCGGCGATCTTCTCGGCGATCATGATGGTCGGGGCATTCGTGTTGCCGCCAATCAGGGTCGGCATCACCGAGGCGTCCACGACCCTCAACCCTTCAAGCCCGAACACCTTCAGATCCTTGTCGACCACCGCCAGGGCGTCGCCCGTCACGCCCATGCGGCACGTGCCGACAGGATGATAGATGGTCTCGCCCTTGGCCCGGATCCAGGCGTCGATTTCAGCGTCGCTCTGGACATCAAAGCCCGGCGCCAGCTCCTCACCGCGATAGGGCGCCATGGCCGGTTGAGCCACGATGTCGCGCGCCATGCGCACGCCTTCGCGCACCGCCCGGCGATCCTCCTCCGTGGCCAGGTAATTGCCAAGAATTGTGGGATCGGCGAACGGGTCTGACGAGCGAAGTCCCACCCGCCCGCGGCTTTCCGGGCGAAGCTGGCAGACATGCATGGTGAAGCCGTCACGATTGGAGGCGACCTTTGCGTGGTCCTGCATGATGGCCAGAACAAAATGCAGCTGAAGGTCCGGCCGGTCCAGATCGGGCCGCGACTTCAGGAAGGCGCCAGACTCCAGTCCGTTTTGCCGACCCGGACCCTTGCCGGTCAGCAGATATTGCAACCCGACGCCCAGTTGCTTCAGCCCCTTGGTGTCGTTGTAGAGCGTGATCGGCTGGGTGCAGGCCCAGTTGAGCGAAACGTCCAGATGATCCTGAAGGTTGGCGCCGACGCCGCGCAACTCGTGCGTCACCGCCACGCCATGACGGCGAAGCTCGTCAGGGTCGCCAATGCCGGAAAGGTTCAGAATATGCGGCGACTGCACAGCGCCGGCAGACAGAAGAACTTCGCGATCCGCATAGGCGGTCTGGGCCTCAGCGTTCTTGCCCGCCACATAGTCCACGCCGATCGCGCGACCGCCCTCAATGCGAATACGGGTCGTGCGCGCGCCTGTCACCACGGTCAGGTTTGGGCGTTGGCCGAGGACGGGCTTGAGATAGGCCTCGGCCGCGCTCCACCGGCGTCCGTCCTTGATCGTCAACTGATAACGGCCAAAGCCTTCCTGCTCAGCCCCGTTGAAGTCGTCCGTCAGCTTGTAGCCCGCCTCGCCGCCCGCCTTGATGATCCCGGCATAAAGCGGATGGGCGGCCCGCTCGCCCCAACTCACATGCAGAGGGCCTGCGCCGCCGTGATAGTCGTCGGCGCCGTCGATGAAGCCTTCCGCCTTTTTGAAATAGGGCAGGGTTTCGGCAAACGACCAGCCGTCCAGCCCCATCTGGCGCCACTGGTCATAGTCGCGCGCATGGCCGCGAATATAGACCATGCCATTGATCGCCGACGAGCCGCCAAGCCCGCGCCCCCGTGGCCACCATAGCCGACGATTGTCCATCTGAGGCTCAGGCTCGGTCCAGAAGCCCCAGTTGAACTCGCTCTTGGCCTTGATCAGCGACCCGACGCCGGCCGGCATCCGCACCAGAATGGAGGTGTTCTTGCCGCCTGCCTCCAGCAACAGAACCTTTGTGTCCGCATCTTCGGACAGGCGCGCAGCAAGCACGGAGCCCGCGCTGCCCGCTCCGATGATCACATAGTCATAATGCGCGGACGCCATGGGTCGCTCCCTAACTTATCGTTGTTCACTCCATGCTCGCCAATGTTGCGAGCCTTGGCAAGCCACAGTTTGCAGCACTTCCCCTAGTGACCGCACGTCTGAGCATGGCTATGTTCCGCCCTCCCCGCGCGGACGTGGCGGAATCGGTAGACGCACCGGACTTAAAATCCGTTGGGCATAGCTCGTGGGGGTTCGAGTCCCCCCGTCCGCACCAGGCGATCGGACGCCAAACCATCAAGGCTGCCGATCATTGGGGCCGCGACAAATCGCGCAACCTTGACGGCGATCTTTACGAGAAAATAAACCTTAGATAGCGTTCTCGCGGGATTGCGGGAGGCTTTACGAATGTCGGTGTTTTCAGACTTGGTGTCCTGCGCCGTCGAAGTCGTTTTCGGCGCGTCGGTTGATGTCAGGGCAATGACGGACGGAACATTTGCAGATGCTGATCCGGCAGGCCCAGCGCCGACTTCACCCCCGCCGGATTCAACAATCGGCCCTGGAACAACCCCCGGAACCACCAATGGCGGCCTGTGAACAACCGCCCATTAGCAAGGACAGCCCAGACATGCCTGCCATCCATGTACCGGAAACGGAAGCCAATACGATCATGCGCACCATCTATTACGCAATCGGTCACAATATAGCGAGTATGGCGACCCGCCAGATCAGCCACGCCCTATTTATTAATATTCAAAATTATCTTAGAAATCAGGGCCACAACCATGTGGTTACAGACGATTACAGTGCACCACAGGGTTATGTGTTGCTTGTACACCATTGATGGCGTTGCTTAATGACCTGTCATCACCCGGCAGAGGCAATCGAGCTGATTGAGGACGCCTTTTTTGCGGCAAGATGCAGATGCCGTGATTGCGGCGATCTTTTCGATGTCGGCGGATGGGGCGTTCGGGGGGCCGGTTCGGCCCTGGTTCGAGGGGCGAAAAGCGGCGGGGTCAATGGCGGCGTTCGCGGCGTTTTGAACGGGATCACGGGTCTGTTCCGTGGGCCGGGGTCAGATTGAAAGCGCGCCGCAGGGCCCCGCCCCGATCATCTGCCGCGATCTCTTGGTTCAAGCCGGAATGATCGCATGGGCGCGAACGGGAAAGGTCCCCATGCCGCAGATCCTGGGCGGGGCGGCGAAGAAGCGGAAGCCTTCAGACGGCAAGGCCGCCAGGTTGGTCATGTGCTCGACAATCGGAATCCCGGCGCCGAGCAGAACGGTGTGAACCGGCCGCTCTCCGTCATTGGTGTCGTCAATATTGTAGCTGTCGATCCCCACGAGCCGCGCGCCATGATCGCTCAGATATTCGGCGGCGGCGCGGGTCAGAAACACATGGTTCTCGAAATAGGCGTCGGTGCGCCAGTGGGCGTCCCAGCCGGTATGGATCAGAACGGCCTTGTCCTGGACATCGACCGCGGCGAAATGGGTCCAGTCGATGGCGCGGACATGCCCGCCCGTCACCCGAACAACCACGCCGGGCACGTCTGACACGCGCTCCAGCGTCAGGCCACTCAGGTCATACCCGTCTTCATAGCGGTGGAAGGGCGTATCCAGATAGGTGCCGGTATTGCCGACCATCTCGATGCGGCCAATCTGGAACTCGGTCCCGGGCGCATAGGTCTTGCGCGACTGGATGCGGGAAATGTGGTCGCAGACGAGCGGGGCGGGCAATCCCTTATAGGTGATCATGCCGTCTTCAATCGTATGGCTGAGATCAATCAGGACCGTCGAACCCGGTAGGGGCGCGGCGCGCGCCACAGGGCTTCGCCTATGGGCTTCGTCAATGATCCGACGGTTCAGGATGGTGACTTCGGCAACCATCAGCAGCCGGAGCTCGGCGATCACTGCGGCGGCGAGTTGACGGTCTGAGATATCCCCCTGGCCGACATCAAGACGGAAATCCTGCCCCTGCAGCGCGCCGCCATTGGAAAACCGCACCTCGAAATCAAAAACCGCGCGTTTGTCGCTCATCCGCATTCCCTCCCGGCGCCATGCCAGGGTGGAGCATTTCAGAGCCAGTCCGTCCACCCCAAACACCCCCTCGCCTGGCCGATCCGGGTCTGATAGCTCTGGCTCAAAGCATCTGGAGTTAGCGAATGCCCCTCATTCGATATCTGGCGGGCGCGGCCTGCGCGTCAGCCTTTTTGGCCTGTACGGCAGCGGCCGCGCAAACTGCGCCCCATCCCTTCACCGCCCGCGCAATGGCCAATCTGGAGCGGGTCAGCGATCCTCACCTGTCGGCGGACGGAAAATGGGTGGTCTATGACCAAAGATCGACCGATTATGAGGCCAACAAATCGCATCACGCCATCTGGCTGGCGCCCAGCGACGGCGCCTCTGCGCCGACAAGGCTGAAAGCGTCCGATGGCGGCGCATCCCATCCGCGCTGGTCGGCAGATGGCAGGTGGATCTATTTCCTGTCGGCGCGCAGCGGCTCCATGCAGGTCTGGCGCACCGACCCGAAGAGCCAGGCTGTCGAGCCGGCGACGCACATTTCGCGCGATGTGGATGATTTTCGACTGTCGCCTGACGGCAAAACCATCGCCGTCGCACTGGCTGTGTTCCCGGACTGCAAGGACCTGGCCTGCACCACCGCACGGCTGGCGGCGCGCCAAGACCAGAAGGCGACCGGCAGGGTCTATGACAAGCTGCTCGTGCGCCACTGGGACGCCTGGGCCGATGGCGCGCGCAATCATATATTTGTCCTGAGCCTTGATGCGGGCGGACTGACGGTCGGCGAGCCGCGCGACCTGATGCCCGGCTTTGACGGCGACAGCCCCTCAAAGCCGTTCGGCGGAGACGACGACTTCACCTTTTCTCCGGACGGCAAGAGCCTGGTCTTTTCTGCGCGGCTGGCGGGGCGCACCGAGGCTTGGAGCACCAATTTCGACCTCTGGTCTGTCCCGGTGGACGGCGCCGGCGCGCCGGTCAATCTGACGCCCGCCAATCTGGCCGAAGATGTTGGCCCCGTCTTTTCGCCAGACGGAACCAAGCTGGCCTGGCGCGCCATGAAGCGGCCGACCTTTGAGGCGGATCGCCTGGGCGTCATGGTCAAGGACCTGAAGTCCGGCGCCGTGCGCGAGATCGACGCCGCCTTCGACCGCTCCGCTGACAAGCTCATCTGGTCAGGCGACGGCAAGACCATCTATCTCACGGCCGCCGATACGGGCCGTCAGAAGCTGTTCAGCCTGGATGTGGCCAGCGGCAAGACCAGGGCCCTGACCGAGGAGGGTCATGTGGCGGACTTTGACGTGGCCAAGGGCGTGATCGTCGTGGCCAAGGATTCTCTAGCGGCGCCGGATGACCTCTATCGCGTGACAGACAAGGGCGTGAAGCCGATCACCCAGGCCAATGCGGACAAACTGGCCGGAACCGATTTTGGCGCCTATGAACAGTTCAGCTTCAGCGGATGGAACGGTGAAACCGTTCACGGCTATGTCATGAAGCCCGCCGGGTATCAGCCGGGCAAGCGCTATCCGACCGCCTTCATCATCCATGGCGGACCGCAGGGCTCTTTCGGCGACGGCTGGTCCTACCGCTGGAATCCGCAAACCTATGCGGGACAAGGTTATGCGGTGGTGTTCATCGACTTCCACGGCTCCACCGGCTACGGGCAGGCCTTTACCGACTCCATCAGCAGTCACTGGGGCGACCGTCCGCTGGAAGATCTGCAAAAGGGCTGGTCTGCGGCGATCGCCAAATATGACTGGATCGATGGGGACCGCGCCTGCGCGCTTGGCGCCTCCTATGGCGGCTTCATGGTCTACTGGATCGCCGGCAACTGGTCCAAGCCGTTCAAGTGTCTGGTGGATCATGACGGCGTGTTCGACAACCGCTTCATGGGCTATTCGACGGAAGAACTCTGGTTTTCCGAATGGGAAAACGGCCATGCGACGCCGTGGGCCGATCCGGCGGCCTATGAAAAATTCAATCCGGTCAACCACGTCGCCGACTGGGACAAGCCAATGCTGGTCATCCACTCGGCAAAAGACTTCCGCATCCCGCTGGAACAGGGGCTTTCCGCCTTCTCGGCCATGCAGCGCAGGGGGATCGAGAGCCAGTTCCTGACCTTCCCCGATGAAAACCACTGGGTGCTCAAGCCGCAGAACTCCGTTCAGTGGCACGACACGGTGGAATCCTGGCTGAAAAAGTGGATCGGCACGGACCCGCACTGACCTGACGGGATCAGGACTGGGCCGCCCGGCTCAGTCCTGATCGCCAAAAAGACGCTCGTAAAGCGCCCGCAACATGCCCGCGGTGACGCCCCAGATCAGTCGTCCCTCATGGGGCATGGCGTAATAGTGCCGGTCAGCGCCGTTGGGCTGGCGCCAGACGCGACGCTCATGATTGGCGGGATCCATCAGAAAGCTGAATGGCGTCTCGAACACATCGGCCACCTCACCGGGATCAGGCGACAAGGTGAAGCCGGGCCGGACAAATCCGACCACAGGCGTGATGGAATAGCCCGATCCGCTGTCATATCGGTCGCCAAGCCCGGCCAGCCTTACATAATAAGGATCCAGCCCGATTTCTTCCTGAGCCTCGCGCAGGGCGGTCTCAGCGGGCGTTTCGCCCGCCTCGGCCCGCCCCCCGGGAAAAGCGACCTGCCCGGAATGGCTGCGCAGTTGATCCGAGCGTCGCGTGAGAAGGACGCTCAATCCCTCCGGTCGCAGCACCAGAGGCGCCAGTACGGCGGCGGGACGATAGGTTCGCGTCGACGTCACGCCTGGCGCATCATCGGGATCGGGATCGATATGGGGGCGATGGCGGCGCTCGTCATGCCCGGCCAAGGGGTGAAGGCGCGACCTGATATGGGCTTCCAAATCTTCAATCGGCGAGTGCGGAGTAACGCTCAAAGCCCAGCCCCCACGGGCGCGACTGCAAACCAGCAGCCATTGGAGGTCACGCCATATTGCGGCCCCGCCCCGGTTTGGCGAATGCTGGCCATCTCCACCAACTCATAAAAGACCGGCCGGGTCAGCCGCGCTTCCAGCCCTCGTCGCACATGAAGATAGGGCTGCGGCTCCCCGGTCAGGGGATCAGCATCCACCCGGATCACATTGTCCGGTCCCGCCTCCACCTCATCACCCAGATTGGTCTGAAAGACGAGCGCGTCTCCCACTCGGTCCACTCGCACAGCGATGAAGGGAACATCATCGACCGTGATCCGCATCTTCTCTACCGGCGTCACCAGATGATAACCGTCGGGATCCCGTCTCAGCACCGTCGAGAACAGACGCACCAGCGCCTCGCGGCCGATGGGGGTTTTTTCATGGAACCAGGTCCCGTCCCGGGCGATCCGAATGTCTATGTCCCCGCAATGGGGCGGATTCCACAAATGGACGGGCGGGAGGCCGCGCCCCTTGGCCTGACGCGCAGCGTCAGCCACAGCCTGCAAGCCAGCAGGCGCGGCGGCGTTTGAATCAATGGGCGGTTCTGAAGCCATACTGCTCAGTTAGGCATAGTTTCTCCGCCCCGCCAGTGATCTTGACGATCAAAGCGGCTTCAGGGGCGTGTCACAGCACCGCTCAACCCGCCCAGAGCGTCTGGTTGCAAGCCCATCCAGAACACGCGACGCCGGTCGACGGGGCCCGGCAATTCCACAAGGTCGGGCGGCGTCGGCGAAAACCCGAGCGGTTGAAAGAAGCTTCCCTCGCCCACGAGAAGAATCGCCCGCTCCCCCTGGGCCCTGGCCGCATCACAGGCCATCCGCACCAGATCGGCGCCTAGTCCCTGGCTGCGATAAGCCGGATCAACCGCAATCGGCCCCAGAAAGACGACGCGCTGATCGCCGATCAAGACGGGCCAAAGCCGCACAGACCCCGCCAGACGGCTTTCGTCCATGGCGCAGAAGCACAAGGCGTCGAGCTTGTTGTTCAACTCACGCAACCGCTCGGCCGTCTTGGCGAAGCGTCCCGGCCCGAAAGCCCGATCAACCAGGGCGTCAATAGCTCTTGCATCCGCCGTCGTCTCGCGTCGCAGCGTCACGCCGTGAGTGGCGCTGACGACCACCGAGGTCTGAGCTATTTCGGCAAGACTGTTCACGACGCGGAGCGTTCCTGTTTCGGCCGAGGTTTCCCGTCATCGCCGGGTGCGGGCGCGCGGTTTAGGTCGGATGCTTAGTCGCGTCAAAGAAATATCGCCTTAATATGGAGCCTCGCGCGATTGCACACCGCGCGGGCTGCGGCCATGATCGAGCAGCAATGACAGACTCCTCCAAATCCGTTCGCCCCTTGAGCGTGTTCACCCACCGGGATTTCTCGCTTTTCTGGGCCGCCCGCCTGACCTCCACCCTCGCGGTCATGACGGAATCCGTCACGATCGGATGGCAGGTCTATGAGATTGCACGCCATACCCATACGGTGAAACAGAGCGCCTTTCTGGTTGGCATGGTGGGACTGGTGCAGTTCCTGCCCCTGTTCGCCCTGACCCTTGTCGCGGGCGCGGTCGCTGATCATTACGACCGGCGGAAAATCTATCTGGCCTGCGTCAGCGCCGAAGTTGTCTGTGTCTGCGGACTGGTCTGGTTGTCGCAGCAGCCAGAGGCGCCGCTCTGGGCAATATTCGCCATCGCCGCCATGTTCGGCGCGATCCGGGCCTTTCTGTCCCCGGCCAGTTCGGCCATGGCGCCCATGCTGGTGCCGCGAGAGGTCCTGTCCCGCACCATCGCCATGAGTTCCCTGGCCTGGCAGACCGGAGCCATTATGGGACCGTGGCTTGGCGGCGCACTGTGCGCCCTGTCGCCCGCCGCCGCCTATTCCACCGCGGCCTCACTCTACGCCCTTTCCCTGCTGGCCGTCTTTCTGATCCGAACCGACACTCAACCCAAGCGACAAGAGGGAACTCGGATGCAGTCGGTGAAGGAGGGGCTGGTCTATGTCTGGACGAACCGGATCGTGCTGGGCGCCCTGTCGCTGGATCTGGTGGCGGTGCTGATGGGCGGAGCCACTGCGCTATTGCCGGTCTATGCGCGAGATATTCTGCATGTGGGCGCCGGCGGCTTTGGCGTTCTGCGGTCCGGTCCGGCGATCGGCGCCTGTATCTGCGCCGTCGTGCTGGGCCGAAGCCCGCTGACCCGACGCGCAGGACTTTGGATGTTCGGCGGGGTCGCCGTCTTCGGGGTGGCGACGATGGTCTTCGCCGTGTCCAAATCCCTGGCCCTGTCTGTCGTCGCCCTGGCCGTGCTGGGCGCCGCCGACATGATCAGCGTCTTTGTGCGTCAGACCCTGGTGCAGGTGACAACGCCAGACGCGATGCGCGGGCGGGTCTCTGCGGTGTCAAACGTTTTCATTGGCGCCTCCAATGAATTGGGGGAGTTTGAATCAGGCGTGGTCGCCCGTCTGCTTGGCCCGGTGAACGCCGCCCTGTTCGGCGGTGTCGGCGCAATTATCGCCACGGGCCTGTGGACAAGACTGTTCCCGACGCTACGGAAGGCCGACCAACTCACCCCTGCCGCCTATTCAGACGATTGACGCGCTCCATCGCACGGCTCTAGCGTGGCCCCAAACCTAGGAAACCTAAGGGATGGAGAGCAGGATGGGCGTGCTGGACGGCAAGGTGGTCATTGTAACCGGCGGCGGGCGCGGCATTGGTCGTGAATGCGCCCTGCTGGCGGCCATGGCTGGCGCAAAAGTGCTGGTCAACGATCTGGGCGCCAGTGTGGGCGGCGGCGACGAGGGCTCGGCTGGGCCCGCTGAAGACACTGCCGCTGAAATCCGCGCATCCGGCGGTGAAGCCATCTCCAACTCCGAAAGCGTCTCGTCCATGGCGGCGGTCAAGGGCATGGTCGAACAGGCGCTCGACACCTATGGCGCGCTGCACGCTGTGATCAACCCGGCGGGTATTTTGCGTGACGGCATGTTCCACAAGATGCCGGAAGCCGACTGGGATCAGGTGATCGAGGTCCATCTGCGCGGCGCCTTCAACGTGACCCGCGCCACGATTGAGCATTTCCGCAAGCAGGAGGACGGCGCCTATGTCCTGTTCACCTCCACCTCCGGCCTGATCGGTAATATCGGACAGGCCAATTACGCCGCAGCCAAGCTGGGCGTCATGGGGCTGTCGCGCATTGTGGCCATGGAGGGGGCGTCGAAGAATGTTCGCTCGAATATCATCGCCCCCTTCGCCTGGACCCGCATGATCGCCACCATTCCGGTGAAGGACGAGGCCTCCGTCGCGCGGGTCGAGCGCATGAAGAACGGCATGCGCGCCGATCAGGTCGCCCAACTGGCCGTCGCGCTATGCGCCCCGGCCGCCCAGACCAGCGGACAGATTTTCGCCGTCCGGGGCAATGAGGTCGTGCTGTTTGACCAGCCACGCCCCGTGCGCTCTGTCGCAAGGCTGGAGGGCTGGACGCCCGACAGCCTGATCGAGCACGCCCTGCCCTCCATGCGCGCCGCCTATACCGAACTGGGCGCCTCGGCTTCCGTCTTCCCCTATGAGCCGATCTGACCACGGGATCGCGCTTCAACGACGCGCGGCGCAACCACCTGCGTCATGTCAGGGGCCGCCGCGTGCACCATCCTGCCTTGAAAGGGCGTCAAGACCATGACCGGATCGATTACTCCGTTTCGCGTTAGCTGGGGCCCCGACAGCGTGGCGGCCGTGCTCGACAAGGTGCGCGCCTATCGCTTCCCGCCCGCCCCGGTTGGCGGCGGCTGGTCCTATGGCTGCGACGAGACCTTTCTCAAGCGCCTGTGCGCCTATTGGGCTGACGATTTCGACTGGCGCGCCGCCGAGGCGACCCTGAACACCTTCCCCCAGTTCACCGCACAGGTGGGCGACTTCCAGCTTCATTATGTTCATGTGATCGGCGAGGCAGGCGGCAGGCGTCCCCTGTTGATTACCCATGGCTGGCCCGGCTCGGTCTACGAGTTTTGGGACGCCATTGAAAAGCTGGCCTTCCCCAGCCGCTTCGGCGGCCGCGCGCAAGACGCATTTGATCTTGTCATCCCTTCACTTCCCGGCTTTGGCTTTTCGTCCAAACCCACCCGTCCCATCGGACAGCGCGCGACCGCCGCCCTGTTCAACAAGCTGATGGTCGATGTGCTCGGTTATTCGCACTATGCGGCTCAGGGCGGAGACTGGGGCGGTCTGGTGACGGGTTATCTGGGCCTGAACCACGCCGACCACGTCAGAGCCGTCCACCTCAACATGATGGGCCTGCGCTCCGCCACGCCGCCGCAGGATGAGATCGAGCGGGCCTGGGCGAACCAGTCGCGTCAGGCCATGCAGATGATGGGCGCCTATTTCATGCTTCAGGCCAGCAAACCCCAGAGCCTCGCCTGGGCGATGGCCGACAATCCCGTGGGGCAAGCGGCCTGGATCATCGAGCGCTTCCACGACTGGTCAGACCTGCGCGCCAAGACGCTGGAACAGGCCTACAGCCTAGATCAACTGCTGACCAACATCATGATCTATGTGATGAACGACGCCTTCACCACCAGCGTCTGGTACTATCGCGGCCTGATGGAGGAAGGCGGTTCGGAATTACCCCCCGGCGTCCGCGTCGAGGTTCCCACCGCCTTCGCCAATTTTCCCGGTGAAACGCTCTACGCGGCCCCGCCAAAGACCGTGGCGGCGCGCGCCTACAATATCGTGCGCTGGACAGACATGCCCAAGGGAGGGCATTTCGCCTGCATGGAAGAGCCCGACCTGTTCGTTGAGGATGTTCGCGCCTTCGCTTCTCAGGTGGGATATTGATGTCGGCTGGTCGCTATAATTTCGCATCGGACAATACAGCGGGCGCAGCCCCGGAAGCGCTTGAGGCCCTGATCGAATTCAATGGCGGCGCGGCGTCGGGCTATGGAACCGACCATGTGACGACCATGGCGGCGGACGCAGTGCGCAACTTTCTGGATTGCGATGCCGATGTGCGATTTGTCGGGTCGGGCACCGCCGCCAACGCCATCGCTCTGGCCACACTGTGCCGTCCGTTCGAAGGTGTTCTGGCCCATCGACACGCCCATGTCTGCACGGATGAAACGGGGGCCCCAGCCTTTTTCGGCCATGGCCTCGGCCTGATTCCTCTGGACGGCGCGTCAGGGCGAATTGACCCGCAGGCCATGGATGACGCGCTCGCCGTTCCCGACGCCAGCTATCGCCAGTCGCCCGCCGCCCTGACCCTGACCAACGCCACCGAATATGGCACGACCTACTCCGTGGAGGCCATTCGCGCCCTGACCGGCCGTGCCCGCGCCCACGGCCTGCCGGTGCATCTGGACGGCGCCCGGCTGGCCAACGCCCTGGCGAATGGGCTTGATCCGACCTCGCTCAAGACGCTGGGAGTCGATATCCTTGTCATTGGCGGGACGAAGAACGGCATGACTCCGACCGAGGCGCTGGTTCTGTTCAACAAGGATCTTTCGCGACGCTTTGACGCGCGCCTCAAGCAGGCGGGCCAACTGCCGTCAAAAGGCCGGTTCTATTCCGCGCCCTGGATCGGCATGCTGCGCGACGGCGCCTTTCTGCGCCATGCCGCCCACGCCAACGCCATGGCCAAGCGCCTGGCCGCAGGCATGCCCTTTCCCATTCGCCATCCCGTTGAAGCCAATGGTCTTTTTGTGGAGATGGACGAAGCCGCTCTGAACCGTTTGCGCGCACAGGGCTGGTTTGTCTATCGGTTCACAGACGGCGCCGTGCGCTTCATGTGCAGCTGGACCACGACCGAGGCTGAAGTCGACGCCCTGATTGCAAGCCTGAAGAGCGTCGCCTGAAAGAATGACAACCCATAATGGCTTTCGAGATGTTATAGGCCCCCAAAAGTTGTACACATCGATTCGATGTGACGGGGAGGTTTTTTCGTGCAGGACACTGCGATCTTTTCAACCTTCCTCAACAGGAAGCGTGTGCAACTGACCTGCGAAGCGTGCGGATCGACCAGCTGGTCTATGGCGGAGGCGAATGCTGGTCTGTCCCTGGGCCTGCCCGTTCATCAGGAATCCATCGTCCCCCTGCCCACGGCCATTGTTCCAGCCTATGCGCTGATCTGTCAGAACTGCGGCAATATCCGTCTGCACGCCGCAGCTATCGTCAACGCTCAGTCATCTGTCCCGTTCAGGCGGGAGCGCGACGCGCCGGGCGCCGCCAGAACGACCTCAGGCTCGGGTCGCAAGCGCACGCCGCGCTGAACGAAATCAGACCTGAACGCCCACCCCGATCGGGCAGGTCACGCCCGTGCCGCCGATCCCGCAATACCCGTCAGGATTTTTGGCCAGATATTGCTGGTGGTAGCCCTCCGCATAGTAGAACGGACCGGCAGGCGCGATTTCTGTCGTAATCACCCCAAGGCCCCGCGCCGACAGCGCCGCCTGATAGGCCTCTACAGACTCCCGCGCCGCCTCAGCCTGCGCCTCATCGACCGGATAGAGCCCGGAGCGATACTGCGTGCCGATGTCGTTACCCTGGCGCATGCCTTGAGTGGGGTCGTGGTTTTCCCAGAACGCCTTCAGCAGGGCCTGATAGGAGATGACAGCAGGGTCAAACACGACCAACACCGCTTCGGTATGGCCGGTACGGCCTGAACAGACCTCCTCATAGCTGGGATTGGGCGTCTGCCCCGCCGTATATCCCACCGCTGTTGACCACACGCCGTTCAATTTCCAGAAGATTCGCTCAACGCCCCAGAAGCACCCCATGGCCACCACAGCCGTCTGAAACCCTTCAGGCCATGGTCCCTTCAGCGGATGACCATTGACAAAATGAGTTGCGGGCGTCGCCACGGTCTCCGCCCGCCCCGGCAAGGCTTCGCCAGGCGCAGGAAGGGTTGCAGGCTTGCGGAACAACATGGAAATCCTCCCGGGGATGCGTTGTGACCCCACATAGATAGGGTGAATTGGCCAAAGTGCAAAAAGGCTCTCGCAGCACCTTGCCGCGGCGCATTCTATAAGTATATTCCCCGCTCCGCGCCGGGCCGTCCAAGCCCGACCCGTCCTGCCCACCTAACCCGTGGACACTTCAGGGGGCGACTGCGCTGGTGAGGTGGCCGAGTGGTTGAAGGCGCACGCCTGGAACGCGTGTATAGGGGAAACTCTATCGAGGGTTCGAATCCCTCTCTCACCGCCATTCAGTCGCTCGATAGCACCCACAGACAGCGCCTGGCACAAATTCCCGCGACATTCCGGTCGGTTAGCGCCGTCCGGAGACGCAATTCCCGTCTCTGACGTCTAATTTCCGCTGAATTATCCGCATCAACGCGCCCCGCGTCTCCGCAGACGCCTGTTCGGTCGGGTTTCCAGGATCGATTTCCCTGATAACATCGAATTGCAGGGAATTTTCGATTTTTCTGTCTGTAAAATTAGCCAAAACGGGCCGTGAGTGTCCTCAATATTATTGTAAAACAATAGTTTATAGGAGATCTCCTATTTCGCACGCATGATTGCCTAACAGGGAATTTAATATTCCATAACAGGGAGTTTTTGACATGATATCAGGGAAACCAAACTTGCAAAGCAGGTCCGG
>CAIOJR010000154.1 GCA_903858685.1 uncultured Caulobacterales bacterium
GTGCGCACCCGCGCCAGCACCTGGCCGGTAATCGGCGAATGGGCCGCAAGGTCGCCCGAAAGCGCGTCTCCTGGCACGCCCAGACGCTCCAGAATGGCGAGGGTCTCAGAAACAGCATCGGGAAAGACATGGTCGGTCATGCTGCATCATACCCGTAGAGCCAGTCAAAGCGAGCCGCCGCTCCGCCCGGCGTGAAACGATCCACAAGCTTGGCGGCTGAAAACGCGGCTCTGGCGCCAGCCTCCGGCAGATGAAACAGGCGTGCGTTGCGGGCCGACCATGCCTGCACCCGGGAGGTCCGCGGCTTTCGGTCGCGCTCATAGGCCGCCAGAGCCAGCACAGGATCAGCATGGGCGGCGAGACGCGTCGCGAGCACTGCGGCGTCCTCGATCGCCATGGCCGCGCCCTGAGCCAGAAAGGGAAGCATGGGGTGGCACGCATCACCGGCCAGTGTAGCGCGCCCAAGGCTCCACTGCCGCAGGGGCGCTCGGCCATAGAGGGCCCATCGGAAGGGCTGCTCCACCGATTCGCACAGCGCCCGGACGGGCTCCGGCCAGCCCGCGAAATCAGCCTGAAGCTCGGCCGGGTCGCCCGGTTCGTTCCAGGATTCCACCAGCCAGTCGCGTTCGACCACGCCGACAAGGTTCACCAGAGCCCCGCCCCGCAGATAATAGTGGACGAAGTGCTTGCCCTGTCCGGTCCAGACGGCGGCGACCGGTGGAATCAGGTCCTTGGGCAGCCGCGCCGCCTCGACCACGCCGCGCCACGCCACCTGGCCGGTGAAACGCGGCGCCTCCGGCCCGAACAGGGCCTGGCGGACCCGGGAGCGAACGCCGTCGCAGCCGACAAGAATATCGCCGACGATTCGATCTCCGCACTCCAATTCAAGGCTCGCCCGAACATCTGAGGTCTGCGCGCCGCAAACCTTTTCACCCAGTCTGAGCTCAACCTCCGACCGCTGACGAACTGCGCTCAGCAAGATTGCGTGAAGATCGGCCCTGTGGACCTGAAAATAAGGCGCGCCCCAACGACGCAGGGCGGCGGCGCCCAGCGGATTGCGAAGCAGCAGATCGCCCCGCGCGCAGCCTCTCACCTCAGCCGCCAGCGGCGTGAACGCGACCTCGGCCAAAGTGGCTTCCAACCCAAGCCCTGCAAGGACCTTGCAGGCGTTCGGCCCCAGTTGCAGACCAGCGCCGACCTCGCCCATTTCTGCACTCTGTTCAACCATGGTGACGCTGTGACCATGCCGCGCCAACGCCAGCGCCATGGTCAGGCCGCCAATTCCTGCGCCAGCGATTATCGCGTGCATGCTCTTGACTCCGCCCGCCGGTTGAAGCGGGTTTAAACTTGATGGACGTCTGGCCTATGGTCGCGCTGAATGGGAGCGACCACAGGGATCCACGGATGGGCTCTGGACTCAGCGTGACTGTAATGAGATGCGCATCCTAGCCGCCCAGATGGGTAGAAGAACAGAGCATGGGGGACCGATTTGGTTCTGCAGTGGCGTACGGACGATGAGCAGGTCAGCCCACGATCGCAGATTGGCGTCGCGGCTCAAACTGCATGGAACGACCCCGCGCCAAGGGCGGGTGCGGTCCCGTCACATCTGATTGACACCACCATGCTGTACGCGCCCCGCTCGGGCGGCGTGAAGCGGTATCTGCTGGCGAAACGCAGCTGGTTCGCCGACCATCGCCCCGGCGTGGCGCACACCCTGGTCGTGCCGGGAGACGCCACGCGCAATAATGGTCGGGGGACGCTGACGGTGGCCGCCGTGCGTCTGCCCTTTGGCGACGGCTATCGCTGGCCGACCTCCATCCGGCGCTGGACCGAGCATCTGGTTTCCCTTCGGCCCAGCCTGATCGAGGCGGGCGACCCTTACGGCCCCGGCCATGCGGCGCTGGACGCCGGCGAGCGGCTGGGCGTGCCGGTCGTCGGCTTTTGCCATTCCGACCCTGCGGCTCTGGCGGCCCTGCATCTGGGAAGCTGGGCGGAGCCGACCGTGCGCCGTCGCTGGGCGCGACTGTTCCGACGCTTTGACCGGGTGGTGGCCCCGTCGATGCATATAGCCGAGCGCCTCGATTCTGCAGGCGTCCCCAATGTCCATGTGCAGGCTCTGGGCGTGGACACCCACCTGTTCAGTCCAGAACGCCGCGATCCGGCACGGCTGAGGCAGGAACTGGGCCTTGCGCCCGACACCAAGCTGCTGGTCTTTGCCGGACGACCGGCGCGCGAAAAGAATGTCGATGTGCTGCTCGAAGCCGTCGACCTTTTGGGAGACGACTATCATCTGCTGCTGATCCATGCCGGCATGGGCTGCCGCGCTCAGGACAACGCCACCTTCCTGGACTATGTGAAGGAGCCGCGCGAAATGGCGCGTCTGCTGTCCAGTTGCGACGCCTTTGTCCACGCCAATGACCGCGAGCCGTTCGGCCTGATCGCCCTTGAGGCCATGGCCTGCGGCCTGCCCATGGTCGGGGTCTCGTCCGGCGGCATAGCTGAACTGGTGGACGAAGAGGTGGGCCAGCTCGCCCACCGCGCCACGCCGGAAGCCATGGCCGAGGCGATTGTAGCGCTGTTCGAGCGGGACCCGTCGTCGGTGGGAGCCGCCGCGCGCCACCGGGCGGTGAACCGGCATGGCTGGGACGCGACCTTCTGCGGTCTGTCGTCGCTCTATGGTCAATTGTGCGGTGCGCCGGAAGAGATCGCCTCACCCCTGCCCTTCACGCGCGAACGCGTCTGAAAGACCCGTCCGTGTCAGGCTTCAATACGGTCTTCACCTCACTTCCCACGACCATCTTCGAAGTGATGAGCGTGCTGGCGCGCGAGCATCAGGCCGTCAATCTGGGACAAGGCTTTCCCGATGATCCCGGCCCGGAGGACGTCCGCCGCGCCGCTGCCGAGGCGGCGGTGAACGGCGACAACCAGTATCCCTCCATGATGGGACTGCCTGAACTGCGGGAAGCTGTGGCGGGCTACTACAACCGTCGTGACGCGCTCGGCGTCGATCCGGCACAGGTGGTGGTGACCTGTGGCGCGACGGAGGCGCTCGCCGCCTCGATCCTGGCCCTGATCCAGCCGGGGGACGAGGTGGTGATGTTCCAGCCGCTCTATGACTCCTATGCGCCTGTGGTGCGGCTCGCGGGCGGCGTGCCGAAATTCATCAGCCTGTCGCCGCCGCACTGGCGCATCACGGAAGACCTGCTGAGCCAGGCAATCAGCGACAGCACCAAGCTGATCATCTTCAACAACCCGCTCAACCCCGCCGCCGTTGTGCATGGTCTGGACGAACTGTCCGCCATAGCCCGGGCCTGCGTCCGTCACGACGTAATCGCCATCTGCGACGAGGTCTGGGAGGAGGTGCTGCTGGACGGCCGCGCCTTTACCCCACTCTTCGCCCTGCCCGGCATGGCGGAGCGCTGCGTCAAGATCGGCTCCGCCGGCAAGATGTTCTCGCTCACGGGCTGGAAGATCGGCTGGACCATTGCTGCGCCGCGCCTGACCGCCGCCATCGCCAAGGCGCACCAGTTCCTGACCTTCACGATCGCACCGCCCCTTCAACGCGCGGTGGCCTATGGCCTGACCCGCGATGGCAGTGGCTTCGAGGCCATGCGGGCGGGCTTCCAGCGCTCGCACGACCGTCTGGCGGCTGGGCTGACCAAGGCGGGCTATGCGGTGGCCAAGGCCCAGGGCACCTATTTTCTGAATATCGATCTGACGCGTTCTGGCCTCGATCTGGATGATCGGCGCTTTGCGCTCAAGGCGGTCAAGGAATTCGGCGTGGCCAGCATCCCCGTATCGGCCTTTTACGACCGCGATCCTGTCACCACGACGGTGCGCCTATGCTTCGCCAAGCGGGATGAAACGCTCGACGCCGGGATTGAGCGACTGGCACGCCTGCGCGATAGGTTGACGCGCTGATTTCGCCAAAATTGATCAAATGACGTTCGCGTCGCCTCTGCTAGACTCGCTTCAGCGACAAATCAGGAGCGGACAAGCATGGCGCGATTCACCCTTTATGGCATGTGGCCGTCGGGACCGACCTACAAGGTGGGGCTGATGCTCTCTCTGGCTGGAGAGCCCTTTGATTATGTTCACGTAAATCTACGTGAGGGCGAACACAAGTCGCCGGAATATCTGGAGCATAACCGCTTCGGCGTTGTGCCGTCGCTGCTCGACAGCCGCACCGCGGAAAGCTACGGCCAGTCCAGCGCCATCCTGCAATATCTTGCCGAGACCACTGGCAAGCTGAACGGTGTGGCCGCGTCGGAGCGCACCGTGGCGCGCGAATGGGTCTTCTGGTCAGCCGACCGGCTGGGCCCCGGCGTCTATCGCACCCGCGCCGCCAAGCTGGGCTTTGCGAAATTCCCCGATGAGGTCACGGCCCACTACGAGGCCAATGCCCATCTGGCGCTGAAGGAACTGGACAGCTGGCTCAAACACAATGACTGGGTCGGCGGCGGCGCCAACCCGACCTTTGGCGATGTCGATATCTATGGCGTGGTGGGATATTGCGGTCAGGCCGGAGTTGGCCTGGACGATCATGGCGGCGTGAAGTCCTGGGTCAGCCGTGTGGAGGGCCTGCCCGGTTTCAGCAGCGTCGATCACCTGTTGCCCAAGGAATCGCGCAAGGCCTAGAGGTTTGGCCTCACCCTCCCGGTCGGACGCCGGGAGGGTGAAAGCCGTCCCTGTTACAGACCGGTGGGCATGTCCTTGAACGCGACATCCTTGTCCACGCGCACATCGCCGGGCAGGCCCAGCACGCGCTCAGAGATGATGTTCTTCAGGATTTCATCCGTACCGCCCGCGATCCGCAGACCCGCCGCCCAGAAGATCGACTGCTGGAAGCCCGCTTCGAGCGGCGCAAGCTCGGTGTCGGAAATGATCCCGTACTGGTCCAGCACCTCCATCGCCTCATGCGACATGGCCTGAAGCTGATTGGCGGACACGATCTTGCCAATGGACGCTTCCGGCCCCGGAGTCTGGCCGCGCGACAGGGCGGTGATGGAGCGGAAGCGGGTCAGCTTCAGCCCTTCGGCCTGCACATACCAGTCGGCCAGCTTTTCCCGGAACGCCTGATCCTCCAGCGCCGAGCCTGAACCGCTGGGCGTCGACCGTGCGAGGGACAACAGCTCCCCATAGTTGGGGCCGGTTGCGCCGCCAACGGCCAGACGCTCGTTCATCAGGGTGACCAGCGCCACCTGCCAGCCCTGGCCTGGCGTTCCCAGACGCTGACTGTCCTTGACGCGGACATTTTCGAAATAGACCTCGTTGAAGTTCGAACCGCCGGACATCTGGTGGATCGGTTTCACCGTCACGCCCGGATCCTTCATGTCGATCCAGAACATGGTCAGGCCCTTGTGCTTGGGCACGTCGGGATTGGTGCGGGTCAGGACGATGCCGTAGTCGCAGTAATGGGCACCGCTGGTCCAGACCTTCTGGCCGTTGATGACCCATTCATCCCCCTCCTGCACCGCCTTGGTCCGCAGGCCCGCCACGTCGGAGCCTGCCGCCGGCTCGGAAAAGAGCTGGCACCAGATCTCCTCGCCGCGCACAGCGGGACCGACAAACCGGCCCTTGGTGGCGTCGTCGGCAAAGGCCATGACCGTGGGAATGCACATGCCCAGACCGATGTCGAAGAACCCTCTGGGGGCGCCGACCTTGGCCTCTTCCTGACTGAAGATGACCTGCTGAATCGGCGTTCCGCCGCGCCCGCCCAGCTTTTCGGGCCAGGTGATGCAGGCATATCGCGCTTCAGCCTTCTTGGCTTGCCAGGCCTTGGCCAGTTTCAGCACTTCGGCTTCCGACTTGCCCAGCAGGTTGTCCTTGGGCGCGTTGGTTTCGAGCCAGTTGCGCACTTCGGCGCGGAAGGCGGCTTCTTCGGTTGTGTCGTTGAAATCCATGATGTCGTTCCTTAAGCCGCGTTACGACGTTCGAGGTGGCTGATCAGCCGCTCTTTCCACTGACGGGCCGCGCCCGCGACGAGGCCAAGCTGCTTGGCCCGGCGATAATAGAGATGGGCGTCCACGTCCCAGGTGAAGCCCATGCCGCCGTGGGTCTGGACGTTTTCCTTGGCGGCGAACCAAAAAGCGTCACTGCCCGCGATCCGCGCCGCGCTGGCCGCAATCGGCAGTTCCGGCGCAGAGGTGTTGAGCGCCCAGGCGCCGTAATAGGCGTTGGAGCGGGCCAGCTCATTCTTCACATACATGTCGGCCAGCTTGTGCTTGATGGCCTGATAGCCGGCGATGGTGCGGCCGAATGCATAACGGCCCAGCGCATATTCCTTGGCCATTTCAAGGCTCTTGTCGGCGCCGCCGACCTGCTCGAAGGCCAGGAGAACGGCGGCGCGGTCAAACACGGCCTCCATCAGATCAAGCCCCTGGCCCACCTCTCCCAGACGTTGCGCAGCCGCGCCGGAGAAGGTCAGACGGGCGGCGTTGCGGCTGGGATCGACGGTTTTGAGAATGTCGCCAGACACGCTCTCACCTGTCAGATCCACCAGGAACAGGCCCGGCTTGCCGCCCTCCGAGGCCAGAACAACCGCCATCTGGGCGACTGAACCGTCGGTGACGGGGATCTTCACGCCGTTGATGCGGCCATTCTCGACCGTGGTGGACAGGCTGTCCGCTGTCACAGCGCCCGGCCCCTCGGACGTGGCGAAGCAGCCGATCAGGTCGCCAGACGCAATGCGCGGCAACAGTTCGGCCTTTTGGGTCTCGCTGCCTGCCAGCATGATGGCCTCGGCGAAGAAATAGACGGTGGAGGCGAACGGGATCGGGGCGACGACGCGACCCAGCTCCTCGGCGATCGCGCAAAGCTCCAGATGGCCAAGGCCAAGGCCGCCATGCGCCTCAGGGATGGCCACGCCCAGCCAGCCCATTTCGGCAACGCCCTTCCAGAGATCGGCGTCATGCGTTTTTTCGGGATTGTCGAGAACCGAGCGGTTCACTTTCGCCCCGGCGCGGGCGTCGAGAAACTTTCGCGCCTCCGCTTTCAGGAATTTCTGATCATCCGAGAAGTCGAAATTCACCGGCCTGCTCCCTTGCTGCGCCCCATAATCCGTACCGGGCGTCGTTCTGTCAGGGACCATAAGCTTCTAAATTGACGGGGAAAAGATTGACCCCGCGTCAAGGATTGGCGCCGTAGCGTCCGCCTCCCTGCCCAGTCGGATCGGTGCGACGTCTATGGCCAAGACCCAGTTTCTCAAAAACCAGAAGGTATGGGTGGAGTCTGTCGGCGCCTGGTCGATCATTGAACGGATCAATCCGGTCTGGGCCAAGGGCTTCGAAGAGCCCGTAAGGATCACCTATGACGTCGGGCTGGGGCGCGAGTTTCTGGGCCACGAACTGACGCCAGAGCCGCCGAGCGCCACACCCGGGCTGTCCGAAAAGGAGCCCAGATGGCGGATCCTGAGAGCCCGCAACAAGTGGCAAACGCCGCCGGACTGTGTCCATCATCCGCATCCGGGAAGCTTTCCCGTGGTGGTGACCGACGAGAATGACTGGGGGGGGTGGCGAGTGCCGGGTGCGGAATATGACCGAAGTCCCGATCGAATCGAGGCTCAGGCCCGCGCCATCGCCCAGACGCCGCGCCTGTTGCGGCTGGCCCGGTCGCTGGCGAATCTGGCGGCCGAACTGGCGGACGATGCGCCTGCGAGCCTGATGGAATTGGGTCAGGAAGCTGACGCCATCCTGGGTCTGTGCGGCGGCGCGTCAGCTCCGGCCGCCGCGGCAGGGGGCTGGCCCGCCCCCCAAATGTCCGCACCCCAGCCCGCGTCGCCTGAACCCAAGAGAGACCAGGAAACGCAGACCGGGGAAGCGGCCAATCCGTTCGCGTTCGAGCTTTAGAACTTGTAGCCCACGCCAGCCGACACCACCCAGGGATCGAGATCGACGCTGGAGGTCAACGCGCCGCCATTGATCGTGGCCTTGGTGTTGAAGAACACCTTCTTCACATCAAGGTTCAGGCTCCATTTGCCCTGCAGGGCGTAGTCGAAGCCCGCCTGCAAGGCTGTGCCGGCGCCGTCCTTCAGCTTGGTGGTGAAGCCGTTCTTGTTCGAACCGCCGTAGAAAATCATGTAGTTGACGCCAGCGCCGACATAGGGGCTGAACTTCGCCTTGGGCGCAAAGTGGTATTGCAGCGACAGGACCGGCGGCAGAACCCAGGTGTCATAGATCTTTACATTGGTCGTACCGCCCACGGCCTTGACCGAATGGTCGGAGGTTCCCGCGATCAGTTCAGCCGCCAGATTGTCGGTGAAGAAATAGGTCAGGCCAATGGTCGGCACATAGCTGTCGCTGACATTGGCTTTCAGGCCGGTGTCGGCGCCAGCCGCGGTCATCACGCTGTTACCGGCGTCCGGAGAAACGTCGGTCATGCGCACGTTCAGCATGATCGTGCCCTTAGCCTTGGGCTGAAAGGCGTCATCGGCATGAGCCGCGCCGGCCAGAGCCAGGGCGGCGGCGCCGGCCAGAAGCGCAGTTTGGAAACGGTTGGTCATCATTTATCCCCTGTGTAGTCGTTGCGCCGCGCCAGTGACTCGACAAAGCGACGTCGACGACAGGGTTGAACGCCCCCTGAACAATTCGCGCTTTGACGCGGCTCAAGGTTATTCAGCCTGTGGCCGAGGCGTGGCCTTGGCGCTACACCTTGCACATGCGCACAGAGTCCCCCGCCCCGATCCGCCTGGCCGAATACCGGCCCTTCCCGTTTGCCATCCAGTCGATCGACATGGATTTCCAGCTCTCGCCGAACGCAACGCGCGTCACGACGCGGCTCAGCGTCGCGCGAACAGGCGAGGCGGACGCCGCGCTGGTGCTGGACGGCGTGCGGCTCAAGCTGCTGTCCGTCGCGGTCGACGGGGCGACGCTGCGGCCCGACCAGTATCAGCTCAGCCCCGAACACCTGACCCTGCCCGATCTGCCCGACCAGTTCGTGCTCCAGACCGAGGTGGAGATCGCGCCGGCGTCCAATACCGCGCTGGAGGGGCTCTATATGTCGGGCGGTCGCTTCTGCACCCAATGCGAGGCGGAGGGCTTTCGCAAGATCACCTACTTCCCCGACAGACCAGACGTCCTGAGCCGTTTCACCGTGCGGATCACCGCCGACCTCGCCTTCCCCCATCTGTTGTCCAACGGAAATCTGATTGAACAGGGAGACGCCGAAGACGGGCGCCACTTCGCCGTCTGGAACGATCCCTTCCCCAAGCCCGCCTATCTGTTCGCCCTGGTGGCGGGCGCCCTTGACGTGCTGGACGACAACTTCATCACCATGAGCGGGCGCCAGATCGCGCTGCGCATCTTTGTCGATCCCGGCCAGTCGTCGCGCGCCGCCTACGCCATGGACGCTCTGAAACGCTCCATGCTCTGGGACGAGCAGGTGTTCGGGCGTGAATACGACCTCGATCTGTTCATGATCGTCGCTGTTCGCGATTTCAACTTCGGGGCCATGGAGAACAAGGGGTTGAACGTCTTCAACTCGTCACTGCTTCTGGCTGACGAGGCCACCGCCACTGACGCCGATTTCGAGCGCATCGAGAGCGTGGTGGCCCACGAATATTTTCACAACTGGACCGGCAACCGGATCACCTGCCGCGACTGGTTCCAGCTATGTCTGAAGGAAGGTCTGACAGTTTTCCGTGATCAGAGCTTTTCCGCCGACCAGCGCGGCGAGACGGTGCAGCGCATCAAGGACGTCAAGATGCTGCGCGCCCGCCAGTTCCCCGAGGATGGCGGTCCGATGGCCCATCCCGTGCGCCCGTCGAGCTATGTGAAGATCGACAACTTCTATACCGCCACCATCTATGAAAAGGGCGCGGAGGTGATCCGCATGCTCAAGACCCTGATCGGCGACGATGCGTTCCGGGCGGGCATGGATATCTATTTCGCGCGCTGGGACGGCTGCGCCACGACGGTCGAGGCCTTTATCGCCTGTTTTTCCGAAGCCAGCCAGCGCGACCTGACGGGCTTTTTCAACTGGTATGAGCAGGCGGGAACGCCGGAAGTGCGGATCGCCCGGGACTATGACGCAGCGTCAAAGGTCCTGACCCTGACATTGGCTCAGACCACAGCGCCAACGCCGGGGCAGCCGACTAAAAAAGCCCTGCCGATTCCGGTCCGGATCGGCCTTCTCGACAGCCAGGGCGCGTCCCTGTCGGCACGCCTTGACGATGTGACCGCCGATCAGCATCTGGTGGTTCTGACCGAAGACATGATGACTGTGCGGCTTGAGGACGTGGCCGCCCCGCCGGTGGTGTCGGCATTGCGCGGGTTCTCGGCGCCGGTCAAGCTGGTGACGGACGCCGCGCCGCGCGACAACTATGTGTTGATGGCGTCCGACGTGGATCAGTTCAACCGATGGGAAGCCAGTCAGGTGCTGGCGCGCGACCTCATCCTCAGCCGCGCAGCAGGCCGCCCCGACGAGACGGGCGAGGAGCGGTTCGCCGAGGCGCTCGGGCGTTCGCTGGCCGACGACGACGCCGAACCCGCCTTCCGGGCCCTCATGCTGGGCCTGCCGAGCGAAGCCGATCTGGCGCTGGAGGTGGCAGGCCCGGTCGATCCTGCCGCCATCCACGAAGCTCGCGACGCGCTGCGCACACGCATCAGCGCACATCTGGGCGACCTGTTGCGCAGGCTGCATACGGGATTGCAGAGTGTCGACGCGTTTTCGCCTGATGCGGCTCAGGCGGGCCGACGCGCGCTGCGGAATGCGGCCCTGGACCTGATTTCAGCCCTTCCGGACGCCCATGCTGTGGCGCGAGCCGAGGGGCACTTCCATTCCGCCTCCAATATGACCGACATGATGGGCGGCCTGTCCGCACTGATGCAGGTCGGCGGCGACACATTCGACCGCGCGCTCACCGATTTCTACGCCAGATGGCGGACGGAACCGCTGGTGATCGACAAGTGGTTCTCCATCCAGGCGCGCTCGCCCGCCGACGACGTCCTGGGCCGCGTGCTAGGCCTGACCGCTCATCCAGACTTTGATGCGAAAAACCCCAACCGCCTGAGGGCGCTCGTGCAGGGGTTCAGCGTCGGCAATCCTTATCGTTTCCATGCTCCCGATGGGGCGGGCTATCGTTTCCTGGCGGATCAGATCATCGCAGTGGACAGTATCAACCCGATGGTGGCCGCACGTCTGCTTGAGCCCCTGGGCGGCTGGTCACGGTATGAACGCGCGCGCGCCGACAAGATGAAGGCGGAGCTGAAACGCATTGCGACGGGAGAGCGCGTTTCCAAAAACGTTTTGGAACTGGCCTCAAAAGCGCTCGGCTAATCACGCGAAGCAGTTATATCTCCGTTATTCAGGGCCTGTTAGGGAATCGGAGGGGCGCGGAGTTGGTCGGACGCGCTAGACTAGGGGCGGCATCCAAAATGTCCGGCGCTGACACCGCCGGGGCTGGGCAAGCCTTGACCAGACCCTTCCCTGCGCGGTCACGGATACTGGTGCTGAGCGCGCTGCTGCTGTTGTCGGCCTATACTGTCTTTGCCGGTCTGCGCATTCATCAGGGCGCCGACAGGGTGACGGAAAGCTCCGCCCTGAAGCCGGCGGTGGACGCCGCCGCCGGCAGGCTGAACGCCCGCGCCGCCCCTCTGAAATCAGCCGCTGAAGCCGCAGCCCATCTTTTGTCAAAGAGCCGTGACACCGAGCCGCTGGAGGCTGCGGAACTGGCGCTGAAGCTCGCAGGACCGGGTGCGCTGGGCGCAGCGGTGGTGCGCGATGGCGAGGTGATCGGCGCGGCGGGACAGGGGGCGCGGTTTCATTGGCTGGACGCCGTGCGCGGCCAGGCGTCGACCATCACCCAGATGGGACTGGCCCGATCGGGCGACGCCAGCCTCTATACCGTAACGCCCGCGGGAGACGCGGCCCGGCCGACCTATCTGGTGATCGCCTCGGACCTGAGCCTGTTCAGCGCAGACCTGGCCGGAGCGCCTCTGCGATCTGGCGTATCGCGCCTGTTGGTTCAGCACGACGGCCTGGTGGTTTCACCGCGCGCCGCCAAGGGCCCAAATACGCTGGACGGACTGGTCGGTCTGGATCTCTCGCGCATCAAGGCGGACGTTGCGGCAGGCGGCGAAACCGCAGTGGTCAATCCCGACCACCATCGCACGCGCCTGTCCGCGGCCCCGGTCGGCGCAACGGGCCTTTTTGTCATCGACACCACGCCCGCCGATCTATTGGCGACCGAAGAGCGCCGGGCGCTGGCTGCAGACACTGTGTCGCTGCTGGCGCCTCTGGTGGTGGGCATCATACTGGCCCTCGTGGTGTTTCGTCAGGCCCGCAAGGCTGAGCTGGAACAGCAACAGCGCAGCGACAGCGAGCGCAAGTTTCGCAATGCCGTCGAGGCGGCCCATTGCGGCATCTGGGAATGGCGCATCCGCGACGACATGGTTTTCCTCTCCGACGTGACGGGCGTGATGTTCGGCTGGGGCGGCGGCGGCGTGGCGCAGGGACAGGAAGTGCTGGCCCGGATCGCACCGGAACACCGGGAGCGGGTGCGGCTGGCCCTAGCCGATGCGGCGGAGCACGGGGCCTTTGACGTGACCTTCAAGGTGCCGGGCCCGGACGGTCCCGCCTGGATTGATGCGCGCGGTCAGGGCTTTGGCGAGCGTGACGAGCTTGGCTATTCCGCCATTCTGGGCGTGGCGCTGGACGTGACTCAGGAAAGGCTTGCTCAGGCCCGGGTGATTTCGGCTGAAGAACGCCTGAACGACGCCATTGAAAGCGTTTCAGAGGCTTTTGTGCTGTGGGACCGGCGCGGACGTCTGATCATGTCCAACCGCAATTATCAGGAGTTCTTCAATCTTGAAGCGCGCCTGTTGAAGCCGGGCGTGCGGCGCGACATGATCCAGAAGGTGGCGGAAGTGGCGGTGCGCGCCCACCAGCCTGCGCCCGACGGACGCCCCGGCGTGCGCGAGGCCGAAATGCTGGACGGGCGCTGGCTTCAGATTTCCGAACGCCGCACTTCCGATGGCGGCCTTGTCATGACCGCCGCCGACATCACCGCTGTGAAGCGGCAGGAAGAGGCGCGGCGACGCAACGAACAGGCCCTGCAACGCGCCGTGATCCGGCTGGAGGAAAGCGGCGCCGAGATGGCGGAACTGGCCTACAAGTACGAGCAGGAAAAGATCCGCGCCCAGCAGGCCAACGCGGCCAAGAGCGAGTTCCTGGCCAATATGAGCCACGAACTGCGAACGCCTCTGAATGCGATCAATGGCTTCTCCGAAATGATGTCGATGGAGATGCTCGGGCCACTGGGCGATGCGCGCTACAAGGAATACGCCCACGACATTCTGGGCTCGGGGCAGCACCTGCTGGCCGTGATCAACGACATTCTGGACATGGCCAAGATCGAAGCTGGCAAGCACAGCCTGAACCTGGAGGCCGTCGATCTGAGAAGCGTCGCCGAAGACGCCACCCGCCTGATGCGCAACCGGGCTGAGGCGGGCGGGTTGACCCTGAGCGTGGAGATGGGCGACCTGCCGATCGTGGAGGCGGATCCACGCGCCGTGAAGCAGGTTCTGCTGAACCTCTTGTCCAATGCGGTGAAGTTCACCCCGCGCGGCGGTCAGGTCAAGATTGCCGCGCGCCGCGTGTCCGATCGGGTGCGGATCAGCGTCATGGATACTGGCATAGGCATCGCCAAGAACGATCTGGCCCGCCTGGCGCGCCCGTTCGAGCAGGTGGAGAGCCAGTTGGCCAAGACCCAGCAGGGCACAGGCCTGGGACTGGCCCTGTCCAAATCTCTGGTCGAAATGCATGAAGGTCGGCTGGAGCTGATCAGCGAGCCCGGGCGCGGCACCACTGTCAGCTTCGTTCTGCCGATCCAGCAGCGCCATGCGCCAGATCGCGCCTCGGCGTCGGATCTGGCGGCTGCGACGACGCCTAGCCTGGCCAGGGCCAAGGCATAAGTCCCCTACCCCATGTTGGACCTTCGCCCGCATTGCACAGCCAGCCGAAACATGGTGGCCTGAGATCTGTTGCAGGTTGCAACGCCTGATGCTCCGGTCCTGTTTGATTTTTGAGGAATCCTGATGCGCCTTACCGCCGCCCTGGCCACAGCCATCGCCCTTTGCGGCGCGAGTTTCGCCTTAGCCCAGAGCGCCACGCCGGATCCGACCGAGCCCGGCTTCCGCGCGCTCTACAAGGAACTGGTCGAGACCAACACAACCCTGTCGACGGGAGATTGCACCCTGGCGGCCCAGCGGATGGCCGCGCGCCTGAAATCAGCCGGATATGCGGATCAGGACGTGAAGGTCTTCTTCACGCCGGACCATCCAAAGGAAGGCGGGCTGGTGGCGGTGCTGCATGGCCGCGACCCCAAGGCCAAGGCCATCCTGCTTCTGGCCCACATCGACGTGGTGGAGGCCAAGCGCGCCGACTGGACGCGCGACCCGTTCACCCTGATCGAGGAAGGCGGCTATTTCTATGCGCGCGGCGCCTCTGATGACAAGGCCATGGCGGCGTCCTTCACCGACGTCATGGTCCGCTACCGGCAGGAGGGCTTCAAACCTCGTCGCGATGTCAAGCTGGCCCTGACCTGCGGCGAGGAAAGCGGATCAGCCGCGTTTAATGGCGCCGACTGGCTGGTGCAGAACCACAAGGACTGGATCGACGCCGCCTTCGCCCTGAATGAAGGCGCTGGCGGTCTGATGGACGCCTCCGGCAAGCACATCTATCTGGGGATTCAGGCCGGCGAGAAGGTCTATCAGGACTTCCGGCTGGAGACGACCAATCCGGGCGGCCACTCTTCGCGCCCTGTCCCGGACAACGCCATCTACCATCTGGCCGGGGGGCTGACCCGACTGGCGAGCTATGACTTCCCGCTTCAGATGACCGACACGACCAGGGCCTATTTCAGCCGCACCGGCGCCCTGATCGGGGGCGAGACCGGCGCAGCCATGATCGCCCTGGCCAAGGATCCGACGGACAGAGCGGCTGAAGCGATCGTTTCGCGTGATTCCAGTTGGCATTCGATGCTGCGGACGACCTGCGTGGCCACCATGCTAGACGGCGGCCACGCCACCAACGCCCTGCCGCAGCGTGCGGGGGCCAATGTCAATTGCCGGATCTTTCCGGGCGTCTCCGTCGCCAGTGTCAAGGAGACCCTGGAAAGGGTCATCGCCGACCCGAAGGTGAGCGTGACCGTCTCTGGCGAGTTGTCGCCAACGCCCGCTCCCCCGCCCCTGTCGCCTGCCGTGCTGGGCCCTGCGGAAAAGGTCGCCCATGAAATGTGGGGCGACATTCCCATCATTCCGGCCATGTCGACGGGCGCGACAGACAGCCGCTTTCTCAATGCCGGCGGCATTGCCAGCTACGGCCTGAGCGGCATGTTCAGCGAGCCGACCAGTTCAGGCGTGCACGGCCTGAATGAGCGCATTCAGGTCCGAGCCCTCCTGGAGGGACGCGAGTATCTCTATCGCGTGGTCAAGATCTATTCGGACGCCAAATAGGCTTGGGGACCCGTCCGGGCGCGCCTAGCGAAAGCCGCCCGGCTCGTCCACATCCATCCATCCATCGAGAAAGTCGAACACCTTTCCCTTGAAACTGGCGTGGGTGATGGTGGCGAAGTGATCGCAGCCGGGCAGACTGACCGCCTTGGCGCCGGGGATCGCCTCCGCCAGCCCTTCCGGGCTGCCAGCCAGCAGATCACGCGCCCCTGCAACCACAAGCGTGGGCGCGCGCACCGCGAACAATGCGTCAGGGTCAAACCCATGTCCCTCGCCGCGTGAGCAGGCGGCCAGAGCCAGTCGGTCCTCGCCCTGCTCGTCGGCGAAATGACGGAAGCTTTTCAGAAGCGGATTGTCGATCGCCTCCAAATCCTCAGTCTCCATTGCCTGCGCCATCTGGTCGATATGGCGGGGCGGATCAAAGATGCGCGCGCCGATCCCCCCCAGCACCAGATGATCAAAGCGGTGCGAATGGTCGAGCGCCGCTATCAGCGAAAGCCGCGCGCCGAGTGAAAAACCGATCAGTGTCGCCCGCTCGACCTCCAGATGATCCATCAGCGCGATGATGTCCGACGCCATGGCGCTCTGACCATAATCCGACGGGTCGTGTGATTTCTCGCTCTGCCCATGTCCGCGAAGATCGAGGGCGATCAGTCGCTCGCGCCGCTTTTCCATGGCCGCATACCAACCCGTCCGACGCCAGCCCTCGGCCCGGTTGGACGAAAAGCCGTGCACCAGCACCACCGTCTTCAAATCAGGACTGCCAATATCGTCATAGGCGATGGTCTGCCCGCTGGCGTTCGTGAAGTTCAAGGCTCTGGCCTCCCAGGATCTGGTGCGAATATGGCGACTTCATTTCGGCGACCATGCCGCCAGATGGCCGCGCGCGCCAGTCTGACCTTACGAGAGCGCAGCCCGCGCCAATTTCCCCTATTGACAGTCTCAGGCCTGATACCCGACTTGCCGCCCTGACGGGGCGTGGAGTCCGTCGCGACCGGAGAGACGCTGTTGCTGGACATCGCCCTGACAATCGCCCTCACCCTCATTGTGCCGATTTACAATATCGTGCGCCAGAGCCGGACCGCGGGACAGCCAGCCGAGCCCCGTCTGACGCGCTATCGCCGCGCCCTGCTGCTGGCGCTGGGGCTGGACGCAGTCCTGGTCGTGGACTGGATCGTGGGCGGGCGCAGCCTGACCATGCTTGGGCTCGATGCGCCGCTGAGCATAGCGGGACGTTACGGGCTGATCCTGGCGGGGATCGCACTGTGTCTGCTGGCCCTGTTCACTGCGACCGCCCGCGCAAGGGATGAAGCTCAACCGCCCGCCGACGCCCTGGAGATGCTGCCTCAAACACCGCAGGAGGTGCGACTGTTCCTTCTGCTCAGTCTGGTCCTGGGCGTCAGTTGGGAACTGTTGTTTCGCGGCTATCTGCTCTGGTCGCTCAACCCGGTGTTCGGCGCTGGCGGTGCGGTGGCCGTGGCGGCGCTAGCCTACGCCGCAAGCCATGGCTTCAAGACGACGGGCAAGCTGATCGGCAGTCTGATTTCCGCCCTGCTCTTCACCACCGCCTACGCCCTTAGCCATAGTTTGTGGTGGCTGATCATGCTGCACGCCGGTCTGCCGATCATCGGCGTTCTGATCGGCCGGCGAAGGCCAAAAGACGTCTAACCTATCCGATAGATGGTGATGCGCACCGCCGGGTGTTCCTTGTCGCCAGCAGACGAGATTGTGCCGACAAAGGTGGAATCGTTCAGCCAGCCATAGGCCCCCATCGGCGCCTCGAACCTGGGAACCGTCCACACATAATGGACGCCTTCCTTGTTGGTGTAGCTGACGCCCGTATTGCGCACATGGATCTGCACATGGTCATCGGTCTCGATCATGTAGTCCGCGTCGATTATGGTCGAACCGTCCGCCCGGTGAAGCTGCCAGTCCGCTCCGCCGGGCAGGACCTTTCCCGACAGCCCCGGCCCGGCAAATGTCCCGCCCGTGATGGGTATGCGGGTGCGAAGGCCGTTGGGCGTGGTCCCGATCGTCTCCATGGGCGCAATCGTGACCCATTCCTCGAAGGCGAAGCGGCTGGGCACGGTCGCCGGAGCCGGCGCTGTCTGTCCCATCGCCGAGGTCGCCAGGGCGGCGAATGCGCAAACCAGCCGTAATCTGAATGACATGAGCGCGCCCCCGACCGCGTAACAGCGGCACTATCAGGTCAGTCGCGATAGCGGGTCAAGGCGTCGCCCAGTGCGATCTTCAAAGGCTCGAGCCAAGGCTCAAAGCTGCGCCACTGATCCAGCCCGTCGCGAAAGATCGGCTGGCGGACCTGTTCGGAACTGGGCGTGCGCACGCTGCGGCGGTTCTGGTGAAAGTCCACGCAACCGGGTTCGAAATCCAGCTCGCAATAGTCCAGGATCCTGCGAACACTGGTTTCCAGATCGTTCACCACATCTTCATGCTGAACCCGCAGCACACGGCCCGGCAGGGCGTCGTCCCAGTGCTGCATCAGGTCCAGATAGGTCCGATAATAGCGGGCTATGTCATCGACGCCGTAGCTGAACTCCTGCCCCTGAGCGAAGAGCTGCTTCAGATTGCTGAAACAGCAGGACATGGGATCGCGCCTTGCATCGATAATCCGCGCGTTTGGCAGCAGCAGATGAATCAGCCCTATATGCCTGAAATTGTTAGGCATTTTGTCTATGAAAAACGGGCGCCCTGACCGATAGACACGCGTTTCATCCAGAAAACGCGCGCCAAGTCGCGCGGCGTCTGCAGAGGTCAGCTCCTGCAGGGAGGCGGGATACCGGGGCTCCAGCAAGTCGGAATTGGGCCCCTGCAAGTCCAGTACTATGCGTTGAATATTGGCCAGCTCATGGGTCCCTTCAACCTGGGAGTGAGAGGCCAATATCTGTTCAAGCAGGGTGGAGCCCGCTCGCGGCAGGCCCAGAATGAATATCGGATCGGGACCGGGATCACCCCAGCCTGAGCGGGCGCTGAAGAACTGTCGGGTGCAGATTCTTGCCTGCTCCCGTGTATTGGTCTCAAAAACTTCCGGCACATAGCGATTTTCCGACCGCTTCAAAGCGTTGCCGCGATCATAATAGGTCCAGGCTGACTCAGCGTCGCCCCGGTCTTCGTGCGCCTTGCCCAGGGCGAAACACAGATGGTAGCGATCGGCCAGGCGAATTGTCGGCGCGGTTTCAACCTCAGCCATCCGGACCACTTCGTCCTCGCTGAACCGGAAAGTCTTCAGATTGGCCAGACTCCAATAGGCGTCGCCGAAATCAGGACGGGCCGCCGCCGCCGCCCGGTAGCTGTCAATCGCTTCTGGCGTGCGCCCGACCGTCTTCAGGGCATGGCCCAGCCAAAGCGGAATATCCCAGGAATTGGGCGCATCGGCGTACATGTCGCAATAGATCTCAATCGCGCGCTCATTGTGACCCAGCCCGACCTCGGCGGTCGCCGCCACGGTGCGGTAGTCGAGGTTGGCGGGGTCCAGCGCCAGCAAAAGATCGACCTGCTGCAGGGCCTCGGTGTGACGCTGACGTCTGATCAATGTCTGGGCGTAGTCATAGCGCGCGGCGAGATAGTCGGGAACAAGCTCCAGCAAGGCTTCCAGCAAGGCCTCGGCGTCGTCGAGCACATCCATCGCCAGGGCGATGCGCGCCAGAAGCCGCATGGCCTCCGGGTGGTTCCCGTTCTGCACTAAAAAGTTTCGTACAATGGGTTCCGCGCTCGCCAGATCGCCGTCTGAGAACAGCGACGTGGCGGTGACCACGTCCGGCGGAAGCGCCTGGAGCGTTGTCAGATGCTCCACGGCCAGGGCGGCGTTGTCTGCATCATCGGTCATGCGATAAAGCCCGACCAGCATATTCCAGCTGGCGGGCAGAGCCGGGTTGATGTTCACGGCGATCAGAAGGCTGTTGATCGCCGACGCCGCATCGCGCTGCGCGACGTAACACATCCCGCGTTCCTGATGCAGGCGGCTGAACCCCGGATAGAGCCTTTCCATTCGCTGGAGCGTGGCCAGGGCGTCATCAATCTGCCCCAGATGGCGCTGACTGATCGCCTGGATAAGAAGCAGATCGCGGTTCTCTGGCCACTTGTTCAGCCAACCGGCCGCCTGGGGCAGGACATCAGCATGTTGTCCATCAAGCTGTTGACGCTTCAGTTGCTGAACAGCAGCCTCGACCTCAGACTGCGGTAGCGTCGTTGTCATGGACATATCCCGGCTCAAGAGGGCTTTCCAATAGCAGAAATGGGCGGACGTTTCCGTCCACCCATCCTGATAGTCTAGCGAAGTTGCTTTGGCCTAGAAGCTCTCGGAAATCTTCAGCCCGATCACCCGCGGCCTCAGCGGCACCTCAGCCTTGATGAACTGAGCCGAGGTCGTGAAGGTCGACACGTGCGAGTTCAGCAGGTTCGAGCCGATCAGCTGAAGTGTCCAGTTGTCCTTGGTCACGCCAATCGATCCGCCGAAGGTTGCCGAAGGCGCAAGCCGATAGCGGAGCTGCGTCGTGTTCGGCACCGGGTTCTGAGAGGGCAGATCACCCGACGGATAGTTCGCCGGCTGATTATACATGTGGCTGGTATAGGCGGAGTCGAGGCTTGCGAAAGCCTTGAACTCATTCACCGTCCAGTCGTAACGGGCGCGCAATTCCGCCTGAAGCTGCGGCGAAAACGCTGAAACGCCACCCTTCACACCCAGAGGATTGGCATAGGGCGTGCCCTTGATCTCGGTGATGCAGCCGCCCACCTTGGCGCGCTGCGGATCCACCGCCGCACCGGCTGGCAAGGCGATGTTTGCCAGCAGACAGGGTGAATTGGCCTGACGGTTGTCATTGTAGCTCGCAGAGCCCATCAGGGTCAGGCCCTCGGTCACCCGCGCCGTGAATTGTCCCTCCACACCCTTGATCGTGTAGTTGGGGCCGTTCACCAGGAAGGTCGTGTTGCCCAGGCAGCAAGGCTGATAGAGCCCGAGCTGGACCTGCGTCCAGTCCATCACATAACCCGACACATTCAACTGCAGACGCCGATCGAACAGTTGCGTCTTGAAGCCGACTTCGTTGTTCACCAGGCTGTCCGGTGAATATCCGATCGGGGTCGCATATTGCGGATAGCCGTTGGCGTCATTGGCCTTGTTACGCGACGAACGGCTGAACCCGCCCGGACGGAAGCCTTCCGAATAGAGATAGTAGAACATGGTGGTCTCTGTGGGTTTCCACTGGAGGCCGACCTTGCTCTTGAATCCGGAATAGTTGACCTTCAGGTGCTCGGCGTCGATATTCGTGTTCAGGCCGCAGAGATTGGCCGCCGCATTGGCGATCCCCTTGGCTGTGCTGTCGACGAAGCACTTGCCGCCGGTCGAATAGACAGAGCCCTTTTCGTATTCGTCGTAGCTGTAATGGCGCGAACCGAAGGTCAGGATCAGCGTCTTGGGAATGATGTCATAGTCAACCTGGCCAAAGAAGGCGAGCTGGTCATAGCCGCGCTGCACCACTTCACCAAAGCCGGTATTGTCCGGACGGAAGCCCGGTTGCAGCGCAGTGGACCCCGGATAGGTCTGGACATTGAGGAAGCAGGGCGCACCGCCCGCCAGGGCGCTGGCCTGATTGGTTCCCTGATCGCAGGCGGGAACCGTCTTATAGTTGAAGTCCATCATGTCATAGATGCGGTACTGTTCGTGGAACACGCCGCCCACACCGCGCAGGCGCCAGTCGCCTGGCGTGGACACGCGCAGTTCGTTGGTCAGGTGCGTGTTGCGCACCTTGTCGTACCAGCTGGTGATCGGCGAATAACAGCGGATGGGGCCGTTGCCGAGCAGGCCGGCAGTTCCACCCGTGCACTCATAATACTGCCCATAGAGCGTGCGTGAGTAGTTCGTATAGTCGTTTTGCTGCTTGATGTGACGGTCAGTAAAGGCGCCCGTATAGATCAGGCTGAGGTCCTTCACCTTGCCGTTTACCGTCCACGAGGTGTTCTCGTAGTTGTCCTTGTAATAGGTCGGCACGAAGGATGTGACCTGAAGCGGCTGGAGCTGCTGCTGATCCGAACCCAGCGGGAACTGCATCGACAGACCTTCAGCGTCGAGGTTTGCAACGCTCTGTGTGATCAGCAGGTCCCAATTCGGGGCCACATCCCACAACAATGAAATGCGCGCGCCTTCACGTGTCACCGGGTTCTGAGCGGGTTTGGCGAGCTGGTAATTATTGGCCACGCCTGCTTGACCGCCTATCTGGTTGGCCAGCGGAATGGTGCAGTAGCCCGTCAGGCCAGCTGCTTGACCATTGGGGCACAGACCCCCGGTCGGCTTGATCCCGAAATAGCTGTTGTCGTCAAGATTCTTGCGCGTGAAGGTGCTGGGGACGTTGTCAATATAGCCCCCCTGCTTGTCATTGTAGATCACGGCGCGCACGGCGATCTTGTCACCGATTGGCACGTTCAGCGTGGCATTGAGCGAATCGTTGGAGTCGCCATGTTCGGTATAGCCGTAGGAGCCCTCGACCTTGCCCTGGGTGACGCCGAGCTTGGGCTTGTTGGTGATGTAGCGCAGTGCGCCAGCCTGGGCCCCGCCGCCGAACAGCGTGCCTTGCGGCCCTTCGAGCACTTCGACCCGCTCCATATCGGCCATGTAGATGTCTACGTTGCGGCCGGGAAACTGCATCGACTGGTCGTCCAGATAGATGGCGACGTTCGGGAAATTGCCGACCGTTGCGCTGGACTGGTTGCCCGACTGACCCGCCGACAGGCCGCGCATGAAGATTGAGCCCTGTCCCGGACCGTTGGAGCCATAGCTGACATTCGGCGTAAACCGCAACAGGTCCGCCAGATCAACCACGTTCAGCTTGTTCAACGTCTCGCTTGAGAACGCCTGAACCGTCATCGGCACCTTTTGAACGGTCTCGTCACGGCGCTGAGCCGTCACGACCACTTCTTCAACGGAAATCGAAGGGCTGGCGTCCGCGGCGGGCGCAGCATAGGCCGCCGCACCGAGACTGCTGAGCACGGCCGCAGCCGCGCACGAGACGAGATAGCTGGCTTTCATAAGTTCCCCCATTGAACGGGCGCCAGCAAGCGTCGGAGGCCAGAGTCGGAGGACCTACCCTCTTTCCCACAGCCCGATTCAACGCATAGAAACTGCTATGACGCGCCAAAGATGAGGACTGGTATGAGCGTGCTCGATGACGGTTCGGCGACGGAAAAACTTCGTTTCCTTGAAGTCTTGTCGACAGTCACAAGACACTGTGGCGTCAAGTTCGCGCCGCGCTAATCTTGCGCTCTCAAAATCTAAAGGTGATTCAACAGGCCATTCATCAGTGGAATAAAGTCAGAGAACGGAATATTTGCCGAATACAGACGTTTACCCGTATCATCAAAGCGTCGCAGCGCCAGGGCGTCATGGAAATGGTTCAATCGCTCGAAAGCCAGCGCCTGACCGGTCTCAAACGGTCCGCCCTGAAGCGCCAGCGTCGCCTTTGAGGCCGCGCTCAGGCCCTCATAATATTGAGGCTCCTTCCAGCACAGATAACGCTTGGCTGCGACATGCAGGGCGATGGGACCGGTCACAGCCTCTGCGAACAGGTCGGACAGGGCGTCGGCGCCGGTGATCTCGTGATGATCATCGCTCGAAAAGGACGCCACCGCCGACTCATCTTCGAACAGATGACCGACATCATGCAGCAGGGCCGCGACGACCAGGCTGGGCGAGCCGCCGCTCTGTCGCGCCAGCTGGGCGCATTGCACGGCGTGCTCCAGCTGAGTCACGCCCTCGCCATAGGCGAGAGCGCCCTGTGTGGCGTACAGATGCACGATTTGCTCAATGCTGGACAGTCTGGCCATGGCCACTCCCCGCGCCCAGCCGTCGCCAGAAGTAAAAGCCCGCGCCGACGACCAGCACGACGCCGACGGCTGAGGAGGCATAGGAAATGGTCTCCAGGAACTCCACCCAGGACAGTTTTACCCCCGCAAAGTCGCGAAACAGCAACAGCGCGACGGAACTGATATAGCCGCAAGCGTCGGCCACATAGATCAGGAAGCCTGCATTGCCCCCTCGCCCCGACGCCGCGATGAAGCGGTCAAACAGGATGGCGTTAAACGGCGTATAGGCCAGATAGAGCCCCGCCCCGAGCGCGATCATCCAGGTCACGGGCCCGATCAGGTGCGCCTTGAACGCATAGGTGCACAGGCCCGACAGCGCCAGCCCCACCCCGACCAGCAACAGATTGGCCATGAAGGCGTGGCGATTGTCGCGAACGAACATGACCAGGGCGAGCATGGTCAGCACGATGACGGCGACGGGAATCTCTGACAGTGAAAATATCTGGGCGTCATTGTGAAAGCCTAGCCCGGCCCAGATGTCGGCGGCGAAATTGTCCCGGAAATCTCGCAGTGCGGTAAGCCCCACATAGGTGATCACCAGAACGACCAGTCCCGGCGCATAGGCCGAAAACAGCCGCAATCGCGCGCCGGCGTCCATCGGGGTGCGAGGCACGCGCGTCGCCTCATCCTCTGCGGAGGGCGGCGGCAGCGCAGCAAGCCCGGACACGCAGATCAGAAGCAGCGGCGTAAACAACAACCCCGTCAGGGCGGGCATCCAGTATTCATTGGCCCAACCGCGCAGCAGGACGAACTCGCCCGCTGATTTCACCACGCCTGACGAAACGATGAAGCTGGTGCACAGCATGGCGCCCAACACTTCCGACACCCGGCGCCCTTCCAGAAAGCCGAACACCAGTCCCCAGATCATTCCCAGCGCCAGACCGTTGACGAACAGGCAGGCAATATTCCAGGGCGCAGGAATCAGGGCGAACAGCACGAGCGCCGCCTCGCCCAAGCCGATCAGCAGCACAATACCCAGGGCGCGATGTTGGGGAGGGGTTTCGGAGATGAATTTGACGCCGAGAATCTTGGACAGGGCGTAGCCAAACACCTGGGCAATGACCAGGGCGCTCTTGTACTTGACGATGAAGGGCGCTGCATCGGCAAAGCCCGCCACGGTGAAAGGCTTCCGGAAGGCGTACATGGCGAAATAGGCGCCAAAAGCCATCAGTCCGGCATAGAGCGCAAAGATGGGCGCCGGGGCGCGCGACAACTGGTGGCGCAGCCCGCCCAAGATAGACCCTGAAGGGTTCGCTGAGCTGGCGGTCACGCGCCGGCGATCCGCTTGGCGATGTCGTGCACGACGGACATCAGCTGGGACACGTCCTCAATCACATAGTCTGCGCCGGCGGCGCGCAACTGGCGCTCGGACTCGCTCACGCGCTGAGCCCGATCCTCGTCCGACAGGGCCAGGAACGCCTCGCGACCCAGACCGACGCCATTTCCAGATGCCGAAAGCCCGACGGCCCAGCACCCGGCGTTCTTGCCTTCCTGCATGCCCACGGGGGCGTCGTCCACCTTGATGCAGGCGCTGGCGGGCCAGGCGTCCAGCGCAATCAGCGCCTTCCATGTCATGAAGGGGGCCGGTCGCCCGGTGGGCGTTTCGCCGGCGCAGACCACGAAGTCAGGCGCATAGCCCTGAGCGGCGGCGCTTGGAAGGATGTCCGCCATCATTTCGCGTGTGTAGCCGGTGCCAGAGCCGATCTTGACGCCGAGTCCGCGAAGCTCGGCCACCAGCTCCGCTGCGCCCGGAATCAGTTTCGCGCTTTTACCCGCCGCCGCCGTCATGGCGGGTTCGAGCTTGGCGTAGAGGGCCAGAACATCGGCCTCCGCCGCGACCGAGCCCTTGGCCGCCACCCAGCGCGCGGCGACACCCGGCTCCGCCAGAATGGCGCGCAGATGGTCAAGCTTGGCCTTGCCCATGTCGCGGCGCGCCTCGGCTTCAGACAGATCGACGCCGGCTTCGGCAAAGACGTCGATCAGCGCTTCGACCGGCGCCATGCACCCGAAGTCGATGACCGTGCCTGCCCAGTCGAATATGACCGCCTTGACGGGAAAGCTCATGCATGGGTCTCCAGATCTATATTGAACAGGTCGGCAATGACCCGCTCGGCAATGCCAAATCCCGTCGACGCGCCAGTGCCGCTGGTGACGATCACCAATCGCACGCCGGGCTCGGGCGTATCAATCAGATAGGTGCGATCATCCGCAACGGCATAGACGCCGGTCCAGCGCTCCACCACCTCTGGCGCGGCGCGCCCCATGGCGCGCTGATACTCGTCGAGGATGTCCGCCTCTGCCTGAGCTGGCGCGAACGGCGCAGGCAGATGACTGTAATGGTGACTGTCTCCCACAATCAGTCCGCCGTCCCCGCCCTGAGCCACGATCAGATGAACGCCATTGTCAAAATGGCTGGACTGTTCCTCGCGGAGCCGGGCCTCCAGCGCCCTGGCCTGCGGCAGGGCCGCATATCCGCGATACCGGGTCAGGCTGAGATCAGACATCACCGCTCCAGGCAGGCGGAAGCCGGGATCCGCCAATTTCAGCATCGACAGACGACATTTTTGCAAACCGAAACTGGCGATCCGATCAGGATAGAGAGTGACGAAATCATCGCCGGGGCACACCACGACCGCTCCGGCCTCCACCACTCCGCGCGACGTGTGAAGGCGTGGCGGGGTCGCATCAAAGGCCACCGTCTCATTAAGAAAGACGACACCCAGCGCCTCGCGCAGCCACGCGGTCAGAATCGGAATGACCGTGCGGGATTCGACCCGGATCTCATGTGGACTATAGAGAACGCCCGCCAGGTCTGGTCCCCCAAGGCCGCCCGCCAGATTTCGGAAGGCGTCTGGCGCCAGCACTCGGCAGCCTGCGCCCATTTCCGTCGCCAGAAAGGCCTCGATCACCGCGACCGCCTCAGACGAGCGCGCGGTCACAAACAGTCCTTCATGCTCCACGGTCAGGCCGGCCTGAGCCGCGATCTCGACCCAGACGTCCCGTGTGCGGCGCGCCAGCGTCCAACTGTCGCCCCGCTCCTGTCCTGTCACCGTGATGAAGCCGAAATTGCGGATCGACGCGCCGTTGGCGCGGCTGTCCTTCTCGATGACGCAGACTCGCTTACCCGCACGCGCCGCCACAAAGGCGTGAGCAAGTCCGATCACGCCCCCGCCGATGACAGCAAGATCGTAACAATTGGCTTTCGTCATGCACCACCCGACCTGCACACTCTCAGTCTGGCACATTTGTGCAGACACCCAACGGGCGAATTGCGGCCGATGCGCATTGAGATGAATCTATAGGCGCCGTTTAAGACAGATCGGACTCGATCACTTAACAAATCGGTGACGATCACGCCGCCCGCGCGCCGGCCAAAACCTTCGCGCGGCTTCATCTAAATATGACTGTCGCCTTGCGGCGCCAGCGCCGCCAGCACCTGATCGGGGTCCAGCCCCAGGGCCTCGACCTTTTCGCGCCAGCGCTCCAGCGCATCCCAGTAATAGTCGAATATGCAGGGACAACAGCCTCTGTTGCAGCATTCCTGTGGGTGCGGCTTGTATGGAGGCGAAGGGACCATGCTTCGCCGATACTATTCTGCAGAGCAAAAATCCATGACGGCCCGACGCATTTCCCCCAGGGGCGGCGCCCAGTCATTGAAGTCTTTCTGCCGAAACAATCGGACGGATCGGTACCAGATGCTGTCCGACCGGTCATGAAGCCAGCGCCAGTCATTGGCCTTGGCGATCAGTATATAGACCGGCTTGCCCATGGCGCCGGCCAGATGACCGACCGCAGTGTCGCAAGTGACTACGAGATCGAGCCCGTCAATCAGCGCGGCGGTTTCGAGCATATCGCCTTGAGTGTAATCAAGCTCTGGCGCCAGAACCGCCGGATCCAGCACGCGCCCCCCGTTCGCCGGATCGTGTAGCTGTTCCAGTCCGGCGCCCTTCTGGAGACTGATCAGGGAAGCATCGACATCGCCCACGGCGTCCAGCAGCGCCTTGAGCGTCAGGCTGCGGCCGCGATCCACGCGCGTACCCAAAGAGCCCTGCCAGAACAGACCGATGCGCTTGCCTTCAGGCAGTCGGCGCCGCCATGCGGCCGCCCGGTCGGGATCGGCGCTGACATAGCCTTCGACCAGCGGCGGCGCGTCCGGGCCGTCGATGCGGGTGGAAAAGCGCATGGGAAGGCTGAAGAACGGCGCCTCGAAGTCCGGCGCCTCCCCCTCATCAGGGTTTTCGATCAGCTTGGCACCCAGATTTTCCATCAGTCGCGCCAGGGCGGGCCAAGAATGAACCCAGACCTCCGCGCCCCTTTCCAGCAAGAGCGGAATGTATCTGGCGCATTGCAACTGATCGCCCAGCCCTTGCTCGCGACGCAACAGCAGGGTGCGCCCCGTGAGGTCTTCCCCGTTCCATATCCGGCCACGCGGCGTCCAGAGGCGCAAGACATGGTCATACTCTCCCAACCGATCTTCATAGGCCAGCCAGCCGCGCTCATAATCGCCCTGTTTGAGCCGGGAGAACGAGCTGACAAATCGGGCGTAACGCCATTGCGGCGCCAGCTTGAGCGTTTGTTCGAAATAGCGGTCCGCCAGATCAAACTGTCCGCGGCGATAGGCGATAATGCCCAGGCCGCAATGGGCCTCGTGACTGTCCGGCCACCGCGTCAGGATCTCTGTCAGGAAGGTTTCGGCCTTGACATAGTCCCCCGCATCATTGGCCAGCGCCGCTATGCCCAGCAGCGCCGTCCGCCCGCCCGGCGCCAGTTCAAGACTGCGCCGATAGAACTGTTCGGCCTTGTCGTCCTCAAGCAGCATCTGATGCACAATCGCTGTATCAGACAGAAGGTCGACATTGTCCGGCTCCATCGCCAGAGCCCGCTGCAGCAGCACAAGGGCGTTCTGCAGATGATTGAAATCCCGCAGAAAAATGGCGAAGTTCTTCAAGGCGACAATGGAGGTGGGCGCAAGTTCCACCGCCCGCGCAAAGGCGTTTCCCGCTTCCTCGATACGCGCTGCGGCCCTGAAGGCGACGCCCAGCCCGAGATAGAGATCGGCATTGCGAGGCTCGACCGCGCAGGCCGCCAAAAGGACGCGGATCGCCTCATCCGCATCGCCAGATTCGCGCGCGGCGTCCGCAAGGGCCAGTTTGGCGACGCTCCAATTGGGATTTAGCGACAGCGAGCGGCGAAAGGCCTCAAGCGCCGCGCGATGCGATCCCAGAGCCCGTTCCGCCAGACCCAGATTGTAGAACAACTCCGCCGTCCACGCCCCTGTCGCGGCGGACTTCTCCACGGCGACCAGGAATCCGTCGCGAGCCTCAGCCGCCCTTCCGGAGTTCAACAACAGGATCGACAGAAGTTTGCGCGCTTCCAGGGCGTCGGGCGACGTCTCCAGAAACCGGGTCAGAACCGTGACAGCCTGGCTTGCCCGGCCAAGCCCCGTCAGCGCGCGGCCAAGATTGGTCGCCGCCAGTTCAGACCCGGGCGCCAAACATGAGAGCGTCTCCAGCACGCCCAGAGCTTCGGTCTGACGGCCCGCAGCCTCCAGCGCCCGGGCCAGATTGTGATAGGCGTTCTCCCAGTGCGCATCCAGTGCGATGGCGCGCCGGCCCGCATCTATGGCGCCCTCAATATCGCCAACGGTCAGAAGCGCGACCGACAGGTTGGACTGACTGTCCGCCGTCTCGCCCAGGCAGATGGAGCGCCGGATGGCCTTGACCGAGCCTTCGGCGTCGCCCCTCGTCATGCGCGCCAGACCCAGAAAATCATGGGCGGCGACGCTGTCGGGATGCCCGGCGGCGGCGGCCTCGGCGCAGGCCAGGGCCAGTTCAACATTGCCGGAAGCGAAGGCTCTGTTCGCCCTCTGGAGTTCAGCGTCGAGACTCATTTCACCCCTGTTGGAACCACAGAACAGGCGCTGAATTGGGCAAGCGCCTAGCGTGTGGTCAACAGGACAAATTCGCCCATAGAGCGCGCATGTCTGACCGCCCTATCCCTATTTCACCACCGCCTCGCCCTCTGCCTCGCCCGTGGTGCAGCGGAAGCTGGCGGCGCTGTTTACATCTCCGCCCTGGTATTTTGCGTAGGCCGGATAGGCGCAGAGCGGACGCGACACGCCGGGCAGGCTGGCGTTGCCCGAGGCGATGATGCTGTCCGGCGCCTTGGCGTCCTCCACCCAGGCCTGAATGGCGCCCAGCATGTCGAAGCTGTCAGTCGTCGCGCCGCCCGAGCAATGGTTCATGCCGGGCACTAGGAACAGGCGTGTCGCGTCCGCAGAGGCCGGATCGTCGCGCCGCACCGCCTCGAACCAGTTGACCGTGTCGGCCGCTGAAAACACGGGGTCCGCCACGCCGTGATACAGGATCAGCTTGCCGCCATGTCCTGTGAAGCTGTTGATCTGCGTCGAGGTCGCATCATTGATCGCAGCCGTCTGGGCGGTCTGCTCAACCGCGCGGTCCAGATCAATCTCATAGGGATTGCGACCCGGCTGGGCGGGGCTCATGAAATAATTGGCCAGCGAATCCGCGCCCAGACTCACATTCAGGGCGGGGATGCGGTCGGCGATCCCCAGCATCCACAACCGCCAGCCCGCCTGCGACACGCCGCCGTCCCAGTAGAAGCGGCTATAGATGGCGCGCCCGGCGCCATCCTTGGCGCCAGCGAAGATGGCGTCCAGAACTTCAGCCTTTTGCGCCGTCAGACAGCCTTGGCTCTGTCCGGGCTTGCAGACCAGAGACCGGGCGGAAAAGCGGCAGGACTTGGGGTCGGAGACCAGTCCGTCGGCCAGACCATCCTGGCGGTCGCAGGCCTTGAGCACGCCACCGGACACCAGTTTAAGGTCTTCATCCGAAATGGCGCGGGCCAGATCTGGCTGGCCGTCGGCCCGCTTCGGAGAGATCTTCGCCAGTTCCCGCACGGCGAACGCTTCCTGGATTGCGGCGCGGGTCAGGCGATAGCCGGGCGCGCCCGCGACAATGCCGTCGAACGCCAGCGGGTAACGCTGCGCCGCCATCAAGGCCTCGCGTCCGCCATTGGAGCAGCCGACGAAATAGGCGTGGTCGGGCGATTTTCGGAAATAGGCGCGAATAATGGCCTTGGCGGTCATCGTGGTCTTGCCGACCGCCTGATAGGCGAAGTCCAACTTGGCCTGCTGATCGGAGGCGAAGCTCGCGTCCCGCCCCTCATGCCCCCCATCCATGGACGCCACGGCGAACCCGCGCGCGAGGGCCGACGGGCCCGAACTGCTCAGCCCCAGAGCCGGATTGACCGCGCCGTCCAGCCCGCCGCCGCCCTGGAAGAGAAAGCGGCCATTCCACGCGTCCGGCAGACGCACTTCGAATCCGACTCCAAAGGCGCGTCCGTCCCTGGCCGTGCGCGGCGCGATCACGCCCGTCACGACGCAAGCGGCGGGCAGGTCAAGCTGGGTCGCCGGGCCAAACATGTTGGAAAGCGATATTGGCCCCGCCGCCACATGCTCCGCCGAACGGATCACGAGTTCAGCCGACGCCAGCGACCTCAGCGACGAACATGCATCGGGTTGAACCGCGACAGGTGCAGCGGCTGCCGCAGGACCGGCGCCCGCGCCGGCCGTGGCGAGCGCTGATACGGCCAGCATAGCCGCGAGCAAAGCCTTGAACTTCATGGTTGTCCCTCTCCTGGCGGATCGCAGCCTTCTTGAGTTTAGCGCGCGCGCCACCCCATTTACGCTATATCACATAGCGTTTAACTGCAATCGGGATTCAGACCGCCGGGATGCGTCGGCGCAGAGCAAACAGAAGCACGGCCAGCCCCAGGCAGACCCCGCCGCTGACCAGCGCGTCCGCTGCGAATGCGCCATTGGCGCCGCCCACAGCATAGGCCTGACCGTCCAGGATCTGCATATAGGTCAGAGGACCGGAACTGGCGGCCATGAGCAGACCAAATTGCGTCGCCGCCAGGGGATTGTCATCCCCGATGGTGCGCAGAATGATCAGGTTGGACACAGCAAAGGCCGCAGCCTGGAACACATTCTCTCCCATCAGGGCCAGCCCGAAAACGGCTGGCGTGCGCGGGGCCGCAATCAGGCCGAGGCTGAACAGCGCCCCTAAGCCGCCGACCCACAGATAGAGCGGGCGCGGCGCCAAATAGGGGCTCAGCCTCGGGATCAACAGGCTGCCGCCGATTCCAGCCAGGGTGACGCCTGCGCCGCCGATCAGCCCGACCATCTTCTCCGACGTGTGAAAGTCTCGCCCCAAGCCGCCGAGAATGTTGGTCAGGGCGAAGGATGTCGCGGGGGTGACGAACAAGAACAGCGTCCACAGCACAGAGGGACGCCGCAACAGGGCCCCCACATCGCGCGCGAAGTCCGCGAAGCTCTCCCGCGCCAGTCGCCCGTCGGCAGGCGGACAGTCGGTGAACCAGAACACAGGCGTCGCGCTCAGCAGCAGCAACCCCAAAAGCCCGGCGCCCAGCGCATAGGGCAGATCGCGCAGTAGCGGGATGGCCACCGTCGCCGCAACCCCGCCGCTGGCGATATTGGCCACGGCCAGCCACGCGCCCAGCTGCATCCTGTCGCCCATTTCCGTCAGATTGCCGAACCACCCGCCGGCCGCCGCCGCCACCAGATAGGCCGCAAAGCTCGACACAAAGACCGCAACCGGCAAGACGGCGAGGTTTTTGACCAGCAACAGCGCCGTCACGGTCGCGGCGGCGCTGATCAGGGACAGGCCGATCGCCCAGCTTCGCCGCGCAAACCGCCAGTCGAGCAAGGGCGCGAGAAGAAAGCTGAAAAATCCCGGCGCCAGGGCCAGCGATGTGATGGCCGCGATCCGCACCTCTGGCACATGATCCGCCGCCAAGAGTTGCGGCAAGGTGATCAGCATGATCGAGCCGTTCACGCCCAATGGAAGAAACCCGAAACCCATCAACCAGATAGGCGGAAGCGAACGGTGAAGCGCCATGGTCCCCAGACATCAAAGCAGCCAGGCGCAGCCGCGCCGGATGACACTAAGACTGGCCTCTTGCCTCACCCTAACCAACGGGCCAAGCTGTTCATAGAACCACGACGGTCGGGTCGTGAAAAAATCAGCGTCAAAGAGAGACGTCGTCCATGAAATTCTCAAGAAACCTTCTGCTGAGCGCGGTTGCAACCGCTGCATTGCTGACTGTAGCCGGCGGCGCCAGCGCCAGAGACTATCTGATCCATGCCGGTCATCTGATCGACGGCGTGACCAAGACTGAACAGGCCAAGGTGTCGGTCCTGGTGCATAATGACCGGATCGTATCGGTCCAGACAGGCTTTGTCGACGCCCCCAAAGGCGCCGAACTGGTCGACCTGTCGGACTCCACGCTGCTGCCCGGCTTCATCGACTGTCATGACCACATCACCCAAAGCTTTCACCCGGGCGATCCGATCCGCAACACCCTGACCCGAACCGATTTTGACGACGAGCTGGATGGGGTGAACAATCTGAAGGCCGAACTGATGGCCGGCTTCACCAGCATTCGCGATGTGGGCGGCTCGACGCCTGTTGTGGTCGCGCTGAAAAGGGGCGTCGCCAAGGGCGTCATACCCGGCCCGCGGCTGTGGGTGGCGGGCGCGCCGATCAGCCCCACGGGCGGGCATGGCGACCCCGCCAACGGACTTGATCCTGAACTGGCGCATCCCGGCTGGAACGACACGATTGTCGATAGCCCGGAGGCCGCGCGCCGCATTGTGCGCACGCTGAAGCGACAGGGCGCGGACCTCATCAAGATCCTGCCCTCGGGCGGGGTCATGTCCATCGGCGACGACCCCAAGCTGCAACTGATGGCTGATGACGAGATCAAGGCCGTGATAGACACCGCCCACGCGCTGGGCATGAAGGTCGCCGCCCATGCGCATGGCGAGATCGCCATCAACCACGCGATCGAGCTGGGCGTGGATTCCATCGAGCATGGCTCCTATGCCGACGACGCCTCCTACAAGCTGTTCAAGCAGCATGGAACCTATCTCGTGCCGACCATGCTGGTGGGCGCGCGGGTCTATATTCACGCCAAGGAGCATCCGGAGGATCTGAACCCGTCGACCGCAGAAAAGGCGCTGGTGATCGGCCCGCTGCTGAAGCGCAATCTGCATGACGCCTATGCGGCCGGCGTGAAGATCGCCTTTGGCACGGACACCTTTGGCATGAGCGCCCATGGTGAAAACGGTCAGGAGTTCGCCATCATGGTGGACGCCGGCATGCCCGCAATGGAGGCGATCTGGGCGGCCACCCATAACGCCGCCGACCTGCTGGGCTCTTCCGAGGTCGGCGCGGTCGCGGCGGGCAAATATGCCGACATGGTGGCGGTCAGGGCGGACCCGCTGAGCGATATCAAGAGCCTCGAGCACCCATCCTTCATCATGAAGGGCGGGGTGATCTACAAGTCGGGCCAGTAGACCTCAGCCGGACGGGGAGATCAGCTTGCCAGAGCCTCCCCGTCCAGGCTCCTCGTCAGGCGTCTCGGCACGATCAGCAGCAGGAGCGGCAGGACCAGATAGGCTGCGGCTGAAACGATCACCGCCATATTGAAGCCGCCCGCGCGATCATAGACCCAGGTCCCCCACAGATCCCCAACCCGCCCTGACAGGTAAAAGGTCGTGTTTAGGATCAGCATCATCATGGTTCCCTCCAGCCCGCGCGGGGCGGAGCGGATCGCCAGATCCGTATAAGCGCCCGTCGCAAGGCCGGTGAGCAGGCCGTAGGCCACCGCCGCAAGCATCGCAGCGTCGACACTGCTCACCAGCAGCATCACCAATATGGCGGGGATGCCCATCAAGGTGCCGATCCACAGCAGTCGCGACAGACGCACGATCTGGCACAGGCGACCATAGGCCAGAACCGCAAACATCTGCGCCACCCAGAACAGGGCGAA
>CAIOJR010000155.1 GCA_903858685.1 uncultured Caulobacterales bacterium
CGGCGGCCTTGCGCTCGGCGCTTGCGGCTTGGGACTGGCGTCGCAGCCCGCCGAACAGATCAAGCTCCCATGCCGCCCCGGCATTGAAGTCGTACAGCGCGCCAGAGCGGGGATAGTGCGGGAAATAGGAGACAATGGCGCCGTTGCTGCCCAGCTTTGATTGCCTCGCCTGAGCCGCCTTGGGATCCAGTTCCACAGCGGGCAGAAGGGCCGCGCCCGCCGCCCGCGAAGCGGCCCTGGCCTGCATGACGCGTGAGGCGGCGGCGGCGATATCCAGGTTCTGGGCCATCGCCTTCTGTTCCAGCCCGTTCAGGGTCGGGTCGTTGAAGTCGGTCCACCAGTCGCGCGACAGCGTGGGCTGGCGGGGCGCGGCGGTCGTCTGATTGCGAAACTGCGGCGCGCTGAATAAGGCGGGCGCATGATAGGTCTCACCGGCCGCGCAGGCGCTCATCAGCGCGAACAGGGCAATTGGAGCGAGGGCGCGCGGCGTCATGCCAGATTCCCCTTCAGGAGCTTTGGCCCGCCGCTGACCAGCCAGTACATGACCGGCGTGGCGACCCGCGACAGGACGGTTGAGGCGACCAGACCGCCAATAATGGCGATGGCGAGCGGCGAATAGAGACCGGAATGCTCGACCGCGAGGGGCAGGAGCCCGCCGATTGCGGTCACGGAGGTCAGCAAGACCGGCAGGAAGCGAACCTCGCCCGAGCGCTCTATCGCCTCGCGCAGGGGAACGCCGTCCCGCCGAAGCTGCTCGGTGAAGTCAACGAGCAGAATCGAGTTTTTGATCTCGATTCCGATCAGGGCGACAATGCCGATGGAGGCGGTGAACGACATGGAATTGCCCGTCATCCACAGCGCGGCGACGGCGCCGAACACCCCGAACGGGATGATGCCCGCAACCACCAGGGCAGTCTTGAAGCGGCCAAATTCCAGCACCAGCACAGCGACAATGCCCAGCACCGCCACGAGGATCGCCGCGCCCAGCCCGGCGAAACTCGAGGACTGGGCTTCGGCCTGACCCCCCAGGGCCATGCGATAGCCGGGCGGCAGGCGCAATTGTTGCTTGAGCTGCGCCACGGCGTCGGCCGTGACCGTAGAGGTCAGATATCCGCTCTGGACAAAGGCCGTCAGGCTGACCGTGCGCACGCGGTTATAACGGTCGATCCGGGCGGGGCTGGATTGTAGATAGGGTTGCGAAATCGCTGAAAGCGGCGTGGACTGACCCTGAGCCGAGGGCACATAGATGCGGCCCAGCGCATCCAGGTCATTGCGCGCGCCGCTGCTGGTGCGGTTCAGCGGCAGGCGCACAATGACCGGATAGTCGTCGCCGTCATCGTCGCGGAAGCGTGCAGCCTCCTGCCCGGAAAGCGCCATGCGAGCCGCTTGGCGCGCCGCGCCGGCGGGGACGCCCAAAGCCGCCGCCTTGCCCGCGTCAAGACCAAGATTGAGGTCAGTTCGATCGATCCGAAGCGGATTGTCGACATCTCGCGTACCCGGCGTCTGGCGCAATATGGCCTCTGCGCGCGCAGCCTCGGCCTTGAGCGCCATCAGATTGTCGCCAGACAGGCGGATCTCGATCGGGGCTTCGATGGGCGGGCCGTTGGAGAAGGTCTCCAGTTTGAACCTGGCGCCGGGATAGGCGGCCAGTTCGGCGCGGATCTGGTCCAGCAGCCGGTCGCTCTTGCCGGGCTCCCAGGTTTTCAGGCCGACAAACACCTCGGCATAGGCCGGGTTCGTCTCGCGCTGGTTCTCGTTATAATAGATCTGGGGATTGCCGCGACCGAGGTTGGAGGCGAACCATTTTACATCGTCCTTGTGGGTCTGAAGCTTCAGCTCGACAAAGCGAAGCGCGCGTTCGGTCTGGGCCTGGGCCGAGCCGTCCGGCGTTTCGATCCGCACCAGGAATTGCGGCGTTTCGGCGGGGGGAAACAGGCTCGATCCGATCGCCTTGATCATCGGTCCGGTCAGAAGACAGATGGCGAGCAGCACGCCCAGCGCCAGCCAGGGCCGGGCCAGAGCCCGGTGGAGGATGGGCGTATAGAAGGTGTGGATTGCGCGGTTGATCCCTTGAAGGAGCGCATTGCCTTCCTCCTTTTCGTGCAGCGGCAACAGGCGCGAGGCCAGAAACGGAATGATGCTCAGCGCCACGACGAAGGAGCCTGCAATGGTGCACAAGACGCTGACCGGCAGGGAGCGAATGAACATGCCCGATCCCTCGGGCAGGGCCATCAGGGGCAGAAACGCCAGCATCAGACAGGCTGTGCAGCCTGCGACCGCCAGTGCAATCTGACCCGTGCCATTGATCGCCGCCGTGGTCCTGTCCTCGCCGCTTCGCAGACGGCGCGCGATGTTTTCCGTCACGACGATGGAGTCGTCGACCAAGAGCCCCAGCGCCAGAACGAAACCCGCAATGGAGAGCTGGTTGAGGCTGTAGCCCAGACCCGCCAGAGCCGACAGGCCGATCAACAGGGAGAGCGGGATGGACAGCATCACGATCACCCCGGCCCGGACGCCCAGCGGCAGCAGGGTGATCAGCACCAGTCCCAGCGCAATGGCGAAGTCGCGATAGAGCGAGCCGAGCCTGCGGTTCACATCATCGGACTGGAAGAAGCCGCGTTCCATATGGACGCCGCCGGGCAGGGTCTGTTCGAACTCGTCCAGTGTCTGGCGAATAGCGCCGGTGACGTGGGTGACGTCGGCGGCGTCCTTTTGCGTGGCGGTGACGAACACGGCGCGACGGCCATTGAACCAGGTCAGATGCGGGGCCTCGTCCGTATCCCAGCCCACCTGGGCGATGTCGCGCACGTGGACCACCTGTCCATTGACGCTGGCGACAGGCACATTGGCGACGGCGTCGACGCTTTTGAACGCGCCGTCGGACTTGACGTCAAAGCGGCGGTCGCCCGCATGGATCACGCCGATGGGCGCCTCTGCGCCGGCGCGGCTCAGCGCGTCCACCACGGTCTGGGTGGGCAGCTTCAGCTGAGCCAGCTTGCCCAGATCAAGGGCGACGCGCAATTGCGAGGGCGGCGCGCCCCAATAGGTCGCCTCGCGCACCCCGTCGATCCGGTTAAGCCGGTCCCTCAGGCGGTGAGCGACCTTTTCAAGCCTGCGGTCAGGCATGTTGTCGCTGGTCAGGGCCACCTGAAAAAACGCGACATTGGTGGTGCGGGCGCGTTCAATATCGAGCCGCGTCAAGCCTTGCGGCAGGCGGCCCCTGAGCCCGTTCACCTCGCGCACGACCTGATCATATTTGCGCTCTGTATCAACGCTCCAGTTGAACTCGACGCGCATGACCGCCACGCCGTCGACATTGGAGGAGCGGACGGATTTGACGTCATCAAGTCCATCCAGAGCATCTTCGATCGGCTTGGCGACCAGCTGCTCCATCTCCTGCGGCGTGGCGCCCGGCAGAACCGCGCGGACGATGATGATCGGGAAGGGGAAATGGGGATCTTCCGAACGCGGAATATTCACCAGGGCGTTCAGGCCGAGCATGGCCAGCAAGGCGCAGGCGATCAGGGTGAACTGCCAGCGTTTGACGAAGAAGAGGGCGGGGTTCAGGTTCATCGGGTCGCCTCCGCCGGGCGCGCCGGATCATTGACCGTCACCCTCTGTCCGTCCGTCGCATAGCCTGCGCCCGCGGTGATCAGCCTTACACCCGGCGCGACGCCCCGGATCAGGGCTTCGTCGCCGTCAAAGCCGCCGAATTGGACCGGCGTGCGGCGCGCCGTGCGCGTGGCCGGATCATAGGCCATGACAAAACCGTGATCGCCTGACACTTCCAGCACCGCTTCCGCCGGAATGCGGGAATAGGCCGACAGGGTCGTGGCGGGACGGGCGATCTCCACCTCGGCGATCATGCCGCTGCGCAGACCGCTCTTCGGCGGCAGGGTCGCTTCGATCTCGACGGCGCCGCTGGCGGCGCCGGCCTGTTGACCAATGCGCGAGACGCGCGCTTCCAGACTTTGGCCGGGCAGGGCGCTCAACCGCACCTTGACCGTCTGACCAAGCTTCACATTGAACACGTCGCGGTCGGCCACGGCGACGCGCACCACCATGGGGCTGTCGTTGTCCGACAGGGTCAGGACGATCTGACCCGGCTGGACGATTTCACCCTGTTGAGCGGTGCGCGACAGGACCTGTCCACTGGCGGGCGCCACAAGATCGGCCCAGCGGCGGTCAAAGGCGGCTGACTGTCGGGCGGCGCGGGCGCCGGCCAGGGCGGTTTGCTGCGCCTCGTATTGCTGACGGCTGATGGCGCCGCGATCCACAAGCCCCTTCAGGCGATCGGCGTCTCGCTGGGCGCGATCCAGATCCGCATCGGCGCGCGCCAGACGCGCCGCCACGTCGGTGGGGTCGAGGCTGGCGATCAACTGCCCTTTTTTCAGGGTGTCGCCCTCATCGACCAGAAGCTTCGTCATCACGCCGGGAATGCGAAACGCCAGAGCCATTTCCCGCCGTCGCCGCAATGCGCCAGACGCCACGATCGGGCTTGGGCTCGCCGCGGGCTGGACGGTCGTCGCCTCGACCGACAGGTCCGGCGGGCTGGACTTTTCGGTCTTGGCTGCGGAACAGGCGCTGAGCAACAGGCCAAGAGCGGCGCTGGCGAGCAGGAAATGCCGGGATCGACGAAGTTCAGGCTTGAACATTGGGCACCTATCATTGATAGGCTATCGTTGATAGTTCGATTGAGGTTGTCAATCGGAATCTGTTGAGGCGACTATCTGTGCATGTCTGAGCCAGTCGAAAATCCTCCGGTGTCGGAGCGCGAAGATCGCCGCCACAGCAATCGCCGCCTTGAAATCATCGAGGCGGCCATGGTGCTGTTCGCCGAGCGCGGGGTCGAACAGGTGTCGACGCGCCAGATCGCGCAGCGGGTCGGCATTTCCCAGCCCAGCCTCTATGCGCATTTCGCAACCAAGGAGGCGCTGCTGGAGGAGGTCTGCACCCGCGCCTTCGAAGAATTGTCGGAGCGGATGCGCAGCGTTCTGACCGGCCCGGTCACTGTCGAGCAGATGCGTAATCTGGGTCGGGTCTATATCGATTTCGGGCTGGAGCGACCCGACGCCTATCGCATCGCCTTCATGCGCGAGCACGGCCCGCCGGGCGGAGCGCCCACCGGGCCGCCTCTGCTGGCGGGGATGGAGGCCTATGGCTTGTGTCGCAATACGGTGGTGGCGCTATTGGCCGGCAGAGTGTCACAGTCCAGGGCTGAAATCGCCGCCCAGAGCCAGTGGGCCTGTATGCATGGGCTGGTGTCGCTGCTGCTGTCCATGCCGGAGTTTCCGTGGGCGGAGCGTGACGCCCTGATCGGCGCCCATCTTGATTTCATCTGCGCGGCGCTTGAGGCCAGTTTCGCCTAAGGCGTTTTCCGACGAAGCGGACACCGGTTCGTCGCAGAAAATGCTCTAAATCTACAGGGTTATGAGCAAAATCCGATCTCATCAGATCGGATTTTGCTCTAGGCGGAACGGCGGCGCGCCCCGGGCTGAAGCGGCGCGCCATCTGCGGCTAGAATCGGGAACGCACCCCGATAAAGCCGCCCCTTCCCGGCGCGCCATAGGGATAGGCCGTCTCATAATGCTGGTTGAGCAGGTTCTCCACGCGCCCGAAGACTTCCAGCCGCTCGCTCAGCGGATAGGCGGCGCGAATATCCACGACGCTATAGGCCTTCAGAAGGATCGGAATGGTGTTGAAGCCGGCGTCATAGCCGCTGTCATGCGCCCGGCCGGAATAGCGCAGGGCGAGCGTCGTGGAGAGTTTCACGGGCCAGACATAGCTTACGGCGACATTGGCTGCGTTTTTCGGCCGCCTGGCCAGGGGCTTGCGGTCCGTCACGTCGCGGGCCTCGTCATAGGTATAGTTGGCGCTGATTGAAAAGGCGTCGCTGGGGCGCCACAGGGTCTGAAGCTCCATCCCTTCGGCGGCGGCGCGGCCTACATTGGCATAGACCCCAGGATAGCCTGAAAAGGTGATCAGATCGCGGGTGGCTCGACCAAAATAGGTGGCCGAAGCCGTCAATGTCTGGTCCAGCCAGTGCTGCTCCAGGCCCAGATCCCAACTGTTGGAATATTCCGGCCTAAGCGCGGGCAGGTGCTGCGACAGCGGTCCATAGGGGCTGAACAGCTGATAGAGCGATGGCGCCTTGAAGCCCTGACCGAAGCTGGCGCGGATCAGGGTGGTCCCCGCATTGAGCGATTTCACCCCGGAGACCTGACCGGTGACATGGCCGCCATAGGCCTGCTGGTCATCATAGCGCAGACCCGCCTCCAGATTCAGGCCCGGCGCCACGGCGCTTCGGATCTGGCCGTAAAGGCTGTCCTGATTGGCGTGGGCGGTGACGGGCGACAGGACCGCATCATAGGCCGGACTGTCGGTCGTCAGGGTGGAATGGGCGTGCGCGGCGCCAAACACCGCTTCGTGACCCGGCGCCAGCTTCAGATCGCCCTGATATTCAAGCCGGGTCGTCTCGCCAAAACCGTAGAAGGTCTCTGCGCTCAGGTGCGGGTCGTACAGATGGCGGTCCGTATCGACATATTGTAAGGCCACAAGGTTCTGAAGCGCGCCCTGAAACAGGCCGAAATGCAGGCCGCCATAGCCCACATACTGGGTCGACTTGCCGTATTCGCCGTCAAAGCCGAATGCGCCGGTGGGCGTGTCATAGCCGTCCAGAGAGACCCAGGCGGTGGTGTAATAGCCCCGCAGATCAAGCGAAACATCCCGCGCAATCTGATAGTCCAGCCGTCCGCTGACGCCGGTGTTGCGATAGGCGTTGTCGCCTGTCCCGCCCTGCTTCGCGTCAAAGGCGGGGATGCCGTCGGTCGTGAAATAGCCGCCAGCCAGTCGGATGGACACAGGACCATGCGCCCCGCTGACCCCCAACTTGAAGCTCCCGGTTCCGAAGGACCCGCCTTCGGCCTGGCTCTGGGCCTGAAGCGTCGTGGTTGGCGCGGCGGTCTCTATATTGACCACGCCGCCGATCGCCTGACTGCCCCACAGGGTGGAATGGGCGCCGCGCAGGATCTCTATGCGGTCAATGTCGCCCACCAGCAGATTGGCGAAGTCGAAATTGCCGGCGGGCTGGCTGGGATCGTCCATCTCCACGCCGTCGATCAGGACCAGTGTATGGTCCGAATCGGCTCCGCGAATAAAGACCGAGGTCGGCTGGCCGGGGCCGCCAGTGCGGGCGAAGGTGGCGCCGGGCGTGGTCTGCAACACCTCGGCCACGCCGATTGCCTGACTGGACTGGATGTCGGCTGCGTCCAGAACTGTCACGCTCTGGCCGGTCCGGGAGATGGGTGTCGGCGTGCGATCGGCGACGACGACGACCGGATCAAGCTCTGGCGCGGACGCCTGAGCGGCGGTGGCTGACAGGTAGACAAGCGCGGCGGCGAAGCTCGCCGTCGAGACGTGGAGGGATTTCATTCGGTGACTCCGAACAGGCGAACAACTTGAGCTGAGCCATGTCGGGCACTGTGGTTCGTCCTCCGCGGGCGGAATCAGAACGTAAAGACCCGTCACGGCGACAGCCGGCGGAAGTCGTCACTCGGGGCGAACCCGCTCAGTTCGGCGCACCCCGGCCGGACCAAAGACGACAACGACAGGCAGGTCTCCTGGCTCGTGGGTCATCGCCTGGTGATGTCGCCTTCCCAGAGCATCCGAGCGGACCCTCCAGTGGCTTTGTGACATCTAGGCTCGTCACTTACAGTTGCGGGGGCAGCCCGGGCGTCACACCCGAGTTCCCTTTTCATCCTCTTTTCGAGGAACCTGTCGCCCGTCCGCACTAGGCGGGTTGCAGGTCGTCGTCAATCGTCACGCAGGGTCGCGCCGCAAGCAGGCCTTCGACTTGGACGACATCCGGGATTGTTCTCACACATGTGCAGAGCCGGTCGACCGTGCGCCTAGTCGCCTGAGCCTGTCTCTGCTTGAGCAAACGATCCATCGAAGGCAATGGGCCAGGCAAATCTGATTGCGCCGGGCAGGATGGCGGTGTCTGCTGCCGGTCAGGTTCAGGTTGAGGCGATGCTGTGGACGGGATGAAATGGGTGCCGGGTGGTCGGTTCCAGATGGGATCGGATCGGTTCTACGCAGACGAAGCGCCGGTGCGGTCCGCCACAGTTGACGGTTTCTGGATGGATGAGACGCCCGTCACCAATGCGCAGTTCGCCGCGTTCGTGAGCGCGACCGGCCATGTGACCCTCGCCGAACGGGCGCCGGACCCGAAGGACTATCCGGGCCTGTTGCCGCAGTTCGCCAAGCCCGGCTCCATGGTGTTCACGCCGCCGGACCATCCGGTCAATCTGCGCGGCCCGCCGGTCTGGTGGTCCTTCGTGCTGGGGGCGGATTGGCGCCATCCTGTCGGCGCCCAAAGTTCGATCGAAGGGCTGGAGCGCCATCCTGCGGTGCATGTCGCCTTTGCCGATGCGCTCGCCTTCGCTGACTGGGCCGGAAAGTCCCTGCCCTCAGAGGCGGAATGGGAATATGCCGCGCGCGGCGGGCTGGACGGGCTGGACTATGCCTGGGGCGATGAATTTGAGCCGGGCGGGGTCAGCATGGCCAAGATTTGGCGGGGCGCCTTTCCATGGCGCAACGAGGCGCCGGTCGGGCTGGAGCGCACGGCGCCGGTCCGGTCCTATCCGCCCAATCCATTCGGCCTTTATGACCTGATCGGCAATGTCTGGGAATGGACCCGCGACGACTACCAATTGCCCGGCGTCGCGTCCGGTCCGTCCTGTTGCAGCGCCGAGAAGGGTCTGAACAGTCTCAGCCTCGACCCCGCAGGCCTTGGCGATCCGATTGCGCGCAAGGTCAGCAAGGGCGGTTCCCACCTTTGCGCGCCGGACTATTGCCAACGCTATCGCCCCGCGGCGCGATGGGCGCATCCGGTTGACAGCACGACAACCCATCTGGGCTTTCGATGCGTCTTGCGCGACCGGGCTTGACGCCGACGGTTCAAGGGCGTGTCCGGCTTTGACGGTTTCACAATCTGCGGCCGGCCCCGCAACATCGGGCACAACCGCCATTCATCAGATCTGCGCATAGGGTTTATGAAATCCCAGCCATTATAGGGCGCGGCAATTGGTCTATGCTGGCGCGCGGATGCTTCGGAGACCGAAATGACCACCCTGCTTGTGAATGGTGAGAAGAGGGCGGTGAAGGCCGCCGCCGACACGCCGCTTCTCTATGTGCTGCGCAATGAACTGGGCGTGATGACGCCCAAATTCGGCTGCGGTCTGGCCCAGTGCGGCGCCTGTTCGGTGCTGGTGGACGGGGAGGAGGTGCGCTCGTGCATCATGCCGATCTCGGTGGTGGGCGGCAAGGAAGTGACCACGGTGGACGGTCTCCCCGCGCGGTGGGCGAAACAGAAGGGGCTGCCGCACGATCCGCAGCGCCTCCATCCGGTGCAGGAGGCCTGGGATCGCGAACAGGCGCCCCAGTGCGGCATCTGTCAGTTCGGCATGATGATCAAGGTGACGGAGCTTCTGGAACACAATCCAAAACCGACGGACGCCGATATTCGCGAGGCTCTGACCACCTCCGGCCCCTCGCCGCATCTGTGCCGCTGCGCCAGCTACGCCGCCATCTTGGAGGCCACGCACCACGCCGCGCAACTTATGGCGCAGGGAGGCGTGAAATGAGCACGATTCTTCCTGACATGAGCGCTGAGGCCGCGTTTGAAACCGATGCCCTGGCGACACCAGCCGGCCGCTCCATCTTCGGCGCACAGCTGAACCGGCGTGGCTTTCTGGCGACGGGCGGGGCGATGATCGTCGCGCTGGGCGTGGCGCCCGGCGGCGCGCGGGCTGCGGGCGGCAATAGTCTGGACGCCACGCAGGGCGCCTCATGGATCGAAATCCACGCGGACGGAACTTTCCTGATCCGCACCGGAAAATGCGATTTTGGCCAGAGCACGATCTACACAGCCTATCGCCAGATCGTGGCGGAGGAGTTGTCGGCGCCGGTCGAGGCGATCACGACCGTCATTTCAGGCGACACCGACCGCACCCCGGACGGCGGCGGCACATTTGGCCTTTTGCGGACCAATGCGTTGAACCTGCGCAAGGCCGCCGCCTACTGCCGCGAGGCCGTGCTGGAACTGGCGGCCAAGCAGTTCGGCGTGCCGCGATCAGACATCAAGGTCATGGACGGCGTGATTTCAGGCGGCGGCAAGACCGCCAGCTATGCCCAGCTTGTCTCGGGTCAGGACCTGCGGCTGAACATTCCGGTGGCGGGCGAGCTGACCGGTTTTGGCGGGCTGGTGGTGACAGGCCATCCACCGCTAAAGTCCGTGAGCGACTATACCACCATCGGCAAATCTCTGAAGAATCCCATGACCCGCGCCAAGGTGTCGGGCGCGGCGCTCTGGGTTGGGGATGTGAAGCTGCCGGGCATGTTGCACGCCCGCGTCATTCACCCCGCCACGCTGGGCTCCACCCTGGTGTCGGCGGGCAAGCTTGACCGGGCGCAGTTCCCCGGTTCGAAGCTCGTCAATATCGGCAATCTGCTTGCCGTGGTCTCGGTCAATGAGTGGGAGGCGGTTCAGGCCGCCGCCACTGTGGCTGCGGACACCAAATGGACCGAATGGAAGGGACTGCCTGGCTCCGACAAGCTGTTTGATCATCTGCAGCACAAGGTCGACTGGTCCGAAATTGCGCCGGTCAAGAGTGGGGCGAGCAGGGGCGATGTCAGCGCGCCCGTCGCCAAGGTGCACGCCGCCGCTTATTTCGTTCCCTATCTCAAGCACGCGCCGATCGGTCCGACGGTTTCGCTGGCGGACGTGAAGCCGGACGGCTCCGTCACCGTGCACACCCACACCCAGAACCCCCAGTTCCTGCGTCGCGCCATCGCAAAGATGCTCGGCAAGGGCGAGGATGCGGTCGTCATCCGCACCTATGTCGGGCCTGGCCATTTCGGACGCTCCAATGGCGGCAATGCGGGCTCTGAGGATGAGGCCGTGCTGTTGTCCCGCGCCCTTGGCGTTCCGGTTCGCGTGCAGTGGATGCGGGCGGACGATATGCAGTGGTCCACCCAGTCCTCCACCATGTTCGCCGATATACGCATCGGGCTGGATGAGCAGGGCAGGATCGCGACCTATCAGGCGGTTCATTCCGGCCCGCCCATGCAGGACGACCGGCCCATCGGCGCTGTTCTGGCGGGCCTGCCGACCATGGACCCGCCGGGACCGACCAATCCTTCGCCCGTTCATGGCGCGGCGATGAATATTGCAGATCGCTGGATCTATGGCGCCATACCCAATGTGTCGGAGACGGGGCGCGGCGCCTATCAGATCGGGCAGAGGGAATCGCCCCTCCATGTGGGCCTGCGCGACCACTCGATGCGGACCCCGATCCAGTTTCAGCAGAACCTGCCGCGCGAAATCGCCATGACCGAAGCCGCCGTGCTGGCGGGACAGGACCCGTTGCAGTTTCGTCTTGATCACACCAGGGACGAGCGTTTCATTGCCCTTCTGACGCGACTGCGTGAGGAAAGCGGCTGGGAAAGCCGACCGTCGCCCTCGCCCCGGGCCTCTGCGCGCGGCAAGGAGGTCGTGCGTGGGCAGGGCGTCTCGATCATGCTGCGGGACAATGGCTACTGGGCCTGCGCCGCCCATATCGCCGTTACGCCCGATACCGGCGAGGTTCGGGTGGAGCGACTGACCCTGGTGGTTGATCCCGGCATTGTGGTCAATCCCCTGCAGCTTCGCCGTCAGGTTCAGGCGGGCGCCCTCATGGGCGTCAGTCAGGCGCTGCATGAGGAGGTCGCCTTTGACGAAGGCGCGGTCACCAGCACTGACTGGTTCGGCTATCCGATCCTGACCATGGCCGAGGCGCCGGACGTCAAGGTCGTGCTGGCGCCACATGCCGGCGCCGACGTCTACGGACAGGGCTCGGAGAGCGCCAATGCTCTGGCCTCGCCCGCGATCGCCGGCGCCTTTCTGGATGCGACCGGCAGGCCTGCACGGCGCATTCCACTTCGCCCCGACTATGTAAAGGCGATGCTGGCGGGTTGATCCAGCGGGTTCATTCATGAACCGGCGGGATAGGCTCATCTCTATTTCATGAACTAATCAAACGTCGATCCATTCGCTAGAACCGCGGCGAACAGTGGATGAAGGATATCGCCTGATGAAAAAGCGCGAACTTGGACGTTTCGGTCTTGAGGTGTCGGCCATGGGCTTCGGCTGCATGGGAATTAACTTCTCCTATGCGCACAAGCTTGATCTGGAGGAAGGCGTCGCCCTGATCCGGGCGGCTGTGGAGCGGGGCGTGACCTTCTTCGATACGGCGGAGGTTTACGGCCCCTGGACCAATGAGCAAATTGTCGGTGCGGCTCTTCATCCGTATAGGGATCAAGTTGTGATCGCGACCAAGTTCGGCTTCAATATCGATCCTGACACTGGCGCCATGCGCGGAACCGATTCCAGCCCGGACCAGATACGCAGGGTCTGCGAAGGCTCGCTCAGGCGCCTGGGGGTGGACGCCATTGACCTCTTCTACCAGCACCGGGTCGATCCAAAGGTTCCGATCGAGGATGTGGCCGGAACGGTCAGGGACCTGATCGCGGAAGGCAAGGTGAAACACTTCGGCATGAGCGAGCCCAGCGTCGCCACCCTGCGGCGCGCGCACGCCGTCCAGCCGGTTGCAGCCCTTCAGAATGAATATTCGCTCTGGACCCGACAGGTGGAGACCAATGGCGTTTTGGACGCCTGCGCCGAACTCGGCGTCGGGCTTGTGCCCTATTCGCCGCTGGGCAAGGGCTTCCTGACCGGGACCATTTCCTCGATCAAGGATGTGCAGCCGGGCGAATTTCGCGCTGCCCAGCCACGCTTTCAGCAGGCTGCGCTCGCTCATAATCTGGCGCTGGTGGAGATCCTGAAATCCATCGCGGCTGAACAGGGCGCGACGCCGGCGCAGATCGCTCTCGCCTGGCTTCTGGCCAAGGCGCCCTGGATCGTTCCGATCCCCGGCACGACCAAGGTCCATCGTGTTGAGGAAAACAATGCGGCTGTTGATATAGACCTCAGCGCCGCCAATCTTGCCCGGATTGACACCCTGCTCGATACGGTCACCATCGAGGGAGCGCGTTACACGCCCGCGATTGAAGCGACGACGGGTCTGTGACGACGCTCACCCCGTCAGTGGCGGCGCGAGAAGGGGGGCAGCCGCTTCGCGTCCTTCTGATCCTTTGCACCCTGATGGGGTTCGCGTCGATCTCGACCGATTTCTATCTTCCGGCCATGCCGGTCATGGCCGCGGCGGTGCACGGCGGACATAGCGCCATGGAGCTGACCA
>CAIOJR010000156.1 GCA_903858685.1 uncultured Caulobacterales bacterium
ATTGTAACTTTTGTGGCTGCAGCGATATCGAGGAAGGCGGTTCGTTCAAAACAAAATCTGGCAGCGTATTTATGGTTTCCGCAACAACGCGCGATGATGCTGAATACAAAGTATATGTGATGTTTGCCATGAATAAACTGCGTTGATCCAATATGCCCGACATCATCCAAATAAATTTATGTACATCTTGCATAAATGTGGGTGGGTGTAAATATAATGCATGTACAGCATCATCCACAGCGGCATGAGCTTCAGCAACTGCCAGATCATTCAATAGATTGTTCCCAAAATACCAACGAATTCCTTCAGCCATGGCAAAATTTCGACTTGCACCTTTTGAGTGAGCAAAAGTGACAGTGTCATAACGACCCAAACGAGTAATCATTTTCCTCAGCGCTGCCTGATAGCCAGCGGCATCGGATTTCGTGTCAAAATCATCCGGCACCGTCACAATGTCTATAACGTTTGAAATGCCCTGACACGCTGACACCAGCGCTTCGCTGCACCCAGGATTTATTGCAATCAGAGCGTCAGAGTTTCTAAATTTTTCCCGGATGAGGTCAGTGTAGAAGTCGATCCATATGCTGGCGTCGGGATTGCTATCAGGAATCCAACAAGAGAATATCAGAAGGTTCTTCATTCGCTACCGCCCGATTCAGTTCCAAAAAGCGTATCAACCTCGACAGCAAAAATCACGTGTGCATTTCAGCTTCGACCGTCGCTCACAATTCATAATTTCATCACGTTGACAGTTCAATATAAGCTATAAGTTGAAGTCCTAGAAAATGGCGCAACCCGGCATGAGGGTGCCTTTTGTCGGCGGAGCGAAGGGAAATGACATCCCTTACATGGTGTAAGGGCGATCCTCGCTCTCAACGAGAGTCCCAAGGTGCTGGATGGGTCGCTGGAGACTCATACGACGGTCAGGACGGTCAAGTCGCGGTGGTTCGCTGCATCGGTAGCCCACGGCCAAATCGACCGCCAGTGACTCTCCCTCAGGATAAGTTGGTCACAAGGCGAATGTGCCGCATCAGCTTTGGCGGTCGACCGCGAAATTCGACCACGCCGTCACATCCAATCCGGAGACAATGCGCCTGTCGGTTCCACAAGACAGTCTCAGGTCCGGTGGTCCGCAGGATTAAGCCAAGGTCGACTCGCATTGCGAGGTGGCACGATTGGCAGAACGAAAGCACCTCCCAGCCGAACCGCTGCATTTGATCAACGGTCTCGGCTGTCATCCGCCAGTCTGCTGACGTCCAGCGATCATAGTTGCGATGTCCCATTAGCTTATGTTCTATATTTGTTCCAAATGGGCAAGGCGCACCGTTGTGTTGTCCACAAGCCGCTTCAGCGTTCAATGGGGCATTGAACTGAGGCTAGCGCAAAAGCGTGTCACACAAAGTGTCACACAGCGACCCCGTCTTGGGTTTCAAGCTACTGCTTTAGCTGCATTTTTTGAAATCTGGCGGAGAGGGTGGGATTCGAACCCACGGTACACTTGCATGTACGCCGCATTTCGAGTGCGGTGCTTTCGACCACTCAGCCACCTCTCCAGGCGCGTCATAACGCGGGCGCTTTTCGGCGCACGGGTTGAGCGAGGGGCGGATAACTAGCGGGGTCGGGCGGATAAGGCAAGCTCTGTTGCAGATCCGTCAAACTGGCCATGCTTGCCCTGACCGGACGTGAAACGTTGCGCGCCTGCGACCGCTTCGCCAGATCTCAGGGTGTCAAGCCCGAGTTCGGTCTCGTGGACCAGGGCCGGCTCCCAGTCCAGGCTCCATTGGTCCAGCGCCGATTGGCGATCATGTCGCAGGCAGGTTTGCGGAAAACCTGCGATCTGGAGGGCGAGGTCCATCGCGGCGGTCAGGGCGGCGCCGGGTTTAGCCAATCGGTTAACCAGTCCAAAGCTTAACGCCTCTTCAGCCGTTACAGCCCGCCCCGTCAGGATCATGTCCATTGCGCGCGAATGCCCGATGAGGCGCGGCAGACGGATGGTGCCGCCGTCGATCAGGGGAACGCCGAACCGACGGCAAAACACGCCGAACACGGCGTCCGACGCCGCCACGCGCAGGTCGGCCCAGAAGGCCAGTTCCAGACCGCCCGCGACGGCGAAGCCCTCTATGGCGGCGATGACCGGCTTGGTCGTGCGAAGGCGCGTGGGGCCCATGGGTCCGAAATCGCCGGTGCGTCTGACCGGGTTGGCGCCTGAGCCCGCCGCCAGGGCTTTGAGGTCCGCGCCGGCGCAGAAATGGGGTCCGCGACCGGTGAGAATACTGATGCTGACCGTCTCGTCCTGATCGAGCGCGCGAAAGGCGTCGTAAAGGGCCAATGCTGTGGCGCCGTCTACCGCGTTGCGACGCTCCGGGCGTTCAATGGCGACAATGGCCACGGGTCCGTGGCGCTCGACGCTGATCTCGTCGGTCATGGGACAAGCTCTGGCAGGGATTGGACCAGTCTGGCGGTGATGATGTTGATCCGTTGCTTCAGGCGGGCAAAGCCGTCCGTCGGTGTCAAACGCTCTTCATCGAGATAGAGGGCGCGGTTGATTTCGATCTGGAGAACGTGGCGATTCAGATGGGGCTTGCCATAATGTTCGGTCGTATAGCCCCCGGCATAGGGTGTGTTCCGGGTGACGAGGCAATCCTCGGCCTCAAATGCGGCCTGAACCGCGTCGGTCAGGGCGGGCGCACAGGACTGGCCGTGCCGGTCCCCCAGGATCACATCGACGGCGCGGCGTCCGCGAAGGGCTGCTGAGCCTGCGGCGGTCGAGGGCATGGAGTGCCAGTCGATCAGGATCACGCGGCCAAAAGCCTGCTGCGTTTCCGTCAGCATCGCCTCCAGCGCGGCGTGGTAGGGACGATAGACCTGATCCATACGGCGCCTGCCCTCGTCCTGAGTAAGCTTGCGCTGATAGATGTTGCGCCCTTCCGCCGCCACGCGGGCGATCAGACCCAGGCCGGCCGCAACCCGCACGGTTCTACGGCTGGGTCCGATGCAGCGTCCGGACTCGAACATCTGGGGGTCCAGTTCATCGGGCGCGCGGTTCACGTCGAGATAGGCCCGGCCATAGGAAGCGCTGAGAAGCGGCGCGCCAAGGCTGGGTCCGTCCTCGACCAATCTGTCCACCAGACCGTCTTCAAGACGCCTCAGGCTGATCAGATCGACCGACGCCTTCATGTCGGGCGGATAGAAACGCCCACCATGCGGAGCGGAAAAAACAACCGGACCTGAAGCGCCGCCAACGGGGCGGCGCAGGTCGAAAGCCGCCGGGGGCGACGGCGCGTCGAGTGGAGGATCGTCCGCAGCAATGAGGTTCCACGCCTTCATATTTTCACTATGGCGACGCAGACAATAGCGTCAATCGGCCAATCTGCGGCTGGACCTTTATCTCGGGTTTACGCATAGACTCTAAGTTGGCACTTCCACTGACCATCAACGGATCGATAGCGCTAGATGAGCCGCATACTCCTCGCCGAAGATGATGACAGCCTGCGCGGCTTCCTGGCGCGCGCGCTTGAGCGCGCCGGCTATGAGGTGCGCGCCTGTGCGGATGGCGACGAGGCTTTGGCCGCGCTGGACGACGGTCCTTATGACCTGTTGCTGACCGACATTGTCATGCCTGGCGCGGACGGGATCGAAGTTGCGCGTGAGGCGGCGGCGCGCAAACCCGGCCTGCCGATCATGTTCATCACCGGATTCGCCGCTGTGGCCCTGGCCAATGGCGACCGTACGCCACAGGGCTCCAAGGTGCTGGCCAAGCCGGTGCATCTGCGTGAAATCGTGTCTGAAGTGGAAAAGATGGTCGCCGCCTGAGGTTTTGCGCCATGTTTGCTGGCGGGGCTTGAGACATGACGACGCACACCGGACCAGATCACGGCGCCATTATCTCCCCGCCAAGCCATCGACCGGGAGAGCGTGTGCGCATCCTGGGTGTCGAGGTTGATCTCGTCCGGCCGGAAGAAATGCTGTCGTTCACAGCGCGCTGTGTCGAAGGCGGTCGCCGCGCCATTATCGCCAATCACAATCTTCACAGCATTTCGCTCCTCCGCCGCCATCCGGCGATGGCGGCGTTCTACGAATCCGCCGATCTGATCGAGGTGGATTCACAGCCCATGATCGCCTGGGGTCGCCTCTTGGGCCGCCCGGTCCGGCCGTTTCATCGCTGCACCTATCTGGATTGGCGGAACGATTTCTGGGACGCCGCTGTGCATCATGGCTGGCGGGTCTTTTATCTGGGCGGCGCGCCCGGTGTCGCTGAGCGTGGGGCGAGCGCTCTGCGCGCCAGGTGGCCCAAGGCGCAGATCGAGGTTCACGACGGCTATTTCGACGCCCGGCCTGGCTCCGCCGACAATGCGACGCTCATTGCAGGCATCAATGCCTGGCGCCCACAGGTGCTGCTGGTCGGCATGGGCATGCCGCGTCAGGAGTTGTGGATTCAGGCGCATTCAGACCGGATCGATCCGTGCGTGATCTTGCCCGTCGGCGCTGCCTTTGATTATGAGGCGGGCGTGCAATCCGCTGCGCCGCGCTGGATGGGACGATTCGGCGTTGAATGGCTCTATCGCCTGCTTCGAGACCCCAGGCGGCTGGCCTATCGCTATCTGGTGGAGCCATGGAGCATCGCACCCGAAGCCTGGCGCGATGTTCGTGAATGGCTGTCTCAGCGAGCGCAGAGCCACAGATCGACGCGCGCCGTTTGACCTATCCAGACGTCGGCCTGAGAGGATGTGGATCCCAAAAGGGGCGCCGCGCCGCCAGGGCGTCAGACGCCCGATCGACCACGCCTTGGCCCCGTGATGCTGAGCGATATTCAATCCTATATAGCGCGCCCGCATCCATGCGTACGATCCCGGCGCACGGGTCAGCAGCGGATCCGGCGGACAAGATGCCGATCCGCAGTTCGGGTTTTGCTGGGACGCTGGGCGCCAAGCGAGAGAAGCTTTTCCTTGCCCAAGCCACGGTGCTCTCGCCGCCAAGCTATTCCGCCCGTCGGGGTGATGAAGAGATCAAGACCTCCGCCATCGAAAAGCTTCTGTGCGGTCACGCCTGCCTTGGCATTTCGGAGGGCTGGGTCAGTCAGCGCCATCTGGGGGTATTGCTTCCGGGGGTATGGCTCGCCTACCCCCAAACCTACCCCCAAATCGTGTGGTTGCAGGCGAACGCAGACGAACCGTGATGAACATTTCCCGGCTAATCTATCAGTTTTTATTGGGTTTTTCTAGCTTCAGCGACCACCCGCGAACAGCTAGGTGGTGCCCAGGAGAGGACTCGAACCTCCACGACCTTTCGATCACTGGCACCTGAAGCCAGCGCGTCTACCAATTCCGCCACCTGGGCCCCGGTCGTGCTGGATTTCGGCATGGCCGGTCGCCAGCGCGGCGAGAGGGGCGTCTCTTAAGGCGCCGTCCTGCACAGGTCAACAGAACTTTGCAGGACGGCGGGGATTGGGTGAAATTACTTGGCGGGGGGCTTGGCGCCATAGGTCTGGATCAGGCGGGTCAGGACATAGAGGCGAGGTGTGACGCCGTCCAGATCAAGGGATTCGTTCGGCGTGTGTGCGCCTGCGCCTGTAGAGCCCAGACCGTCCAGGGCGGAAATGCCGGCCGCGTCGGCCAGTGCGGATTCTGAAGCGCCGCCATTGCCGCCATAGGCCAGTGGGCGGCCCAGTTCCGCCATGAAGCCCTTCGCCCGCTCGGCGACGCTGGTGACGCGCTCGTTCTGGACCAGGGGCGGGAAGTTGTAGTCATAGTCGATGGATACGGCGGTGTCTGGAATGGCGGTGTGGGTTGACAGTTCCCGGGCCTTGTCTCCGACGGCCTTCATGGCCTCCAGGGTGCGCCCGCGCACAGACATCACCCCCTCTGCATCGGCAGGGATGATATTGGGCCGGGTTCCGGACCTGAGGATGGTCAGGTTGACGGTTGTGCCGTCGCCGGAGCGCGGGAAGGACGCCTCGATCTGTTCGATCTGATGGATCAGTTCGGACGCTGCATTGCGCCCGGCCTGAGGCTCAACGCCGGCATGGGCGGCGTGACCCTTGACCCTGATGGTCAGGTCGCCGGCGGACTTGCGCCAGACGGTGACGGTGTCCTTGTCCTCCGGCTCCAGGTTGAGCTCGATGTCGTTGTCATGCACCAGGCGGTCAATCAGCTTGCGCGTGCCGGGGGAGCCCCGCTCCTCGCTGGTCTCCACCAGAAGGGTGATGCGGGCGAAGTCGGTCAGGCCCAGCTTGTGAACAAGTTCAAGCGCGGTGACGCCGGTGACGACGCCGCCCTTTTCATCCATGACGCCGGCGCCATAGGCCCGGCCGCCTTCTGTGCGGAAGGGCCGGCGAGCGGCTTCGCCGGGTTCGAAAACCGTATCGATGTGACCGATCAGCAGGACGCGGCCCTTGCCCTTGCCGGTGATCGTGGCGACGAGGTTGGGCGGAAGGTTGGGCGCCTCGGCCGGGACCGTTTCCACCGATGCGCCGACGGCTTTCAGTCGCTCGCTCAGGACCGACTGGATCCGGGTTCCGCCTTCGACATTGAAGGTGCCGGAGTCGATATTGACGATCTGGCTCAACAGCGCGATTTCGCCGTCATAGGCCGCTTTTGCAGCGGCGAGCATCCTGGCGTCTGGCTTGGCGGCGGCGGGGGCGGCGGCCACAGGCGACGCGGTCGCCAGAGCGGCGCCGAGGATCAGGGCGGCTGCGGCGGAGGAATTGCGAAACATTGTCATTAGTTTTGGGTTCCCTGCCCAAACTTGGGCGCATGTCGAGGCTCGTGTTCGAAATCCAGACTATGTCGGACCGAACAACCTGTCTTCCCTTGCGTTGCCTTGAAAAGCCCCATCGTTTATCGAGCATGAGAAATGTGCAGACCGGGCGGCGGGCGCCTGTTCTGAGCCTTTGTATCGAGGGTGGCCATGCAGGGTCTGGTGACGGTTTTTGGCGGCGGCGGTTTTGTCGGGCGTCATGCGGTTCGGGCTCTGGCCAAGCGGGGTCACCGCGTGCGCGTGGCGGTGCGTCGTCCCAACCTCATCCCCGAGCTTCGGGTCATGGGCGATGTGGGCCAGATTGAACTGGTACAGGCCAATCTGCGCCATGAGGATTCCGTGAGGCAGGCGCTGCAGGGCGCCGATGCTGCGATCAATCTGGTCGGCATATTGTACCCGTCAGGCCCGCAAAGTTTCCGCAGCGTGCATGAAGAGGGCCCAGGCCTGGTGGCGCGCCTGGCGACCGAGGCGGGCGTGGCGCGCCTTGTGCACATGTCCGCCATCGGCGCGGATGCGACGTCGGATTCGCGCTATGCGCAGAGCAAGGCAGCGGGCGAAGCGGCGGCGCGTGCAGGATTTCCGGGGCTGTCCATTGTGCGTCCCTCCATCGTGTTCGGGCCAGAGGACGACTTCTTCAACCGCTTCGCCGCCATGGCGTCTGTCTCGCCTGTCCTGCCGCTGATCGGGGGCGGGACGACACGCTTTCAGCCCGTCTATGTGGCTGATGTGGCCCAGGTTCTGGCCGATCTGGCGGAGGGGCCGGCGCGGGCGGGCGAAACCTTCGAACTGGGCGGACCGACCGTCTACACCTTCAAGGCGTTGCTGGAGCTGATCAATCTGGTCACGGGCCGAAACCGCCCGCTTCTGCCCGTGCCCTGGCCAGTGGCCGGGCTGATTGGCGCGGTGGGTGATATTCAGTCTGCAATCCTGCCCATGCCCCCGGTCCTGACGTCAGATCAGGTGCGTCTCCTGAAGTCGGACAATGTGGTCAGCGCCGGGGCGCAAGGGCTGTCCGCCTTTGGCGTCACGCCGACGCCAGCGGAATCCATCATCCGCAGCTATCTCTGGCGCTTCCGGAATGACGGGCAGTTTGCGGTGGCCCTGGGCGAGGGCGCTTAGGAAAGGTCCATGAATGGGACTAAATAGCGCAGTCTGCAAAAAATCCGGGCAGATCGCCTGTAAGATGCCGCGAATTTGGTCCCCAAAATAGACGATACTGTTTTCGCAGTCCTTTTTTGTCCCTATAGGCGTCGGCAAGCGCCTTTTCGGGCAGGAGAGAGACTCCGTCATGGTCGAACGTCTGTTGAAATTTGTCGCCACGCCTCGCGCCACGCCGCCCAAGCGAGAGCCGGCGATCCGCATTGGCGACTTTGACGAAATCTATCAGGCCTATGACGCCGCTCAGGGCGAGGCGCAGGCCTCGCGTTGCTCGCAATGCGGCGTGCCGTTCTGCCAGAACGCCTGCCCGCTGCACAACAACATCCCGGACTGGTTGAAAATGACCGCCGAAGGTCGGCTGGAGGACGCCTACGCCCTGTCCTCGGCGACCTCCACCATGCCGGAGATCTGCGGCCGCATCTGCCCGCAGGACCGACTTTGTGAAGGCGACTGCGTGATCGAGCAGTCAGGCTGGGAGACGGTCTCGATCGGCGCGGTGGAAAAGCACATCACCGACACAGCCTGGGACAATGGCTGGGTCAAGCCGCTGCGGCCATTGCGTGAGCGGGCCCAGTCGGTGGGCGTGATCGGGGCGGGGCCGGCAGGCCTGTCGGCGGCGGAGCGTCTGCGTGAAAAGGGCTATCTGGTCACGGTCTATGACCGTCATGACCGCGCCGGCGGCCTTCTGATCTATGGCATTCCCGGCTTCAAGCTGGAGAAGAAGATTGTGGAGCGACGCACCGCCCGTCTGGCGGAAGGGGGCGTGGTGTTTCGCCTCAATTTCGAGGTCGGGCGCGATGCGACTCTGGCGGACCTCAAGGCCCGTCATGACGCCCTTGTGGTGGCGACGGGCGTTTACAAGGCGCGCGATCTGGTCATGCCCGGCGCAGGGTCGCGCGGTGTGGCTGCGGCCCTTCCCTTTTTGATGGCCGCCAACAAGGCCGATCTGGGCGATGGCCCCGTGCCAAGGGCGCTTGACGCCAAGGGGCGCCGCGTCGTCGTGGTTGGCGGCGGGGATACGGCCATGGACTGTGTGCGCACCGCCATTCGTCAGGGCGCCAAGAGCGTCACCTGCGTCTATCGTCGCGACCGGGCCAACATGCCGGGCTCCGATCGAGAGGTCAGCCATGCTCAGGAGGAAGGCGTTGGTTTCGAATGGCTGGCCCTGCCCAGGGCGATCTTCGGCGATTCCCAGGGCGTGACCGGAGTCAAGGCGGCGCGCATGCGTCTGGGCGCGCCGGACGGCTCGGGGCGCCAATCGCCGGAAGAGGTCCCTGGCGGCGAGTTCGAGTTGGGCGCCGATCTTGTGATCAAGGCCCTGGGCTTTGATCCTGAGGACGCTGTCAACGCTTATGGCGCGCCGGGTCTGGCCCTCAATGGCTGGGGCGCGATCAAGGTCGACAACCGCACCCAGGCGACCAATCTGGAGGGCGTGTTCGCAGCAGGAGACATTGTTCGCGGCGCTTCGCTGGTGGTCTGGGCCATCCGTGACGGCCTCGACGCCGCCGACGGCGTGCATCGTTATCTTGAACACAAGGCCGCGGCGAAAGCCGGTCTGGCCGCAGCCGAATAGACGGGAAACCCCATGTCCCAACGGATCGATCTCTATCTGAAGAACCGCGACCTGCTCACCCGGGGCCATGCCTATGATCCGTCGAGCGAGCGGGACAATTGCGGCGTGGGGCTCGTCTGCGCCATCGACGGAAAGCCCCGCCGCGAAGTGGTGGAGCTGGCCATTCGCGCCCTGAAAGCCGTCTGGCATCGGGGCGCGGTCGACGCCGACGGCAAGACCGGCGACGGGGCGGGCATTCTTCTGAACGTGCCGCAGGACTTCTTCGCCGATCAGGTGCGCCGCATCGGCCACAAGCTGCGCCCGGGCCCCATCGCCGTGGGCCAGATCTTCCTGCCCAGAACCGATCTGGGCGCGCAGGAGGCTTGCCGCACCATTGTGGAGCGCGAGGTGTTGCGCGCCGGCTTTTACATCTATGGCTGGCGCCAGACGCCGGTGAACACCGCCGTGATTGGCGAAAAGGCCAACGCCACGCGCCCTGAGATCGAACAGATCATGCTGGCCGCGCCCGCCGCCCTGCTGGCTGAAGACACGGACGGCTCGCATCTGGAGCGCGCCCTGTTCCTGATCCGCAAGCGGATCGAAAAGGCGGTGTCGGCGGCGGGCGTGGCGCCCTTTTACGTCTGCTCGTTTTCAGCGCGTTCGCTGGTCTACAAGGGCATGTTCCTGGCCGAGCATATTGACGACTTCTATCCCGATCTGCGCGACAGCCGGTTCGCCAGTGCGGTGGCCATCTTCCACCAGCGCTATTCCACCAACACCTTCCCCGAATGGCGTCTGGCCCAGCCCTTCCGCATGCTGGCCCACAATGGCGAGATCAATACGGTCAAGGGCAACATCAACTGGATGAAGAGCCACGAGATCCGCATGACCGCCGATGCGTTCGGCGAGGATGACGGTCTGGTCAAGCCGGTCATTCAGCCGGGCGGCTCGGACTCTGCGGCGCTGGACAATGTATACGAGGTTCTGGTCCGCGCGGGTCGCCCCGCCCCCATGGTCAAGGCGCTGCTGATCCCTGAGGCGGCCTCGCCCCTGATGAAGCCGAGCCATGCGGCCCTCTACGCCTATTGCAACGCCGTGATGGAGCCGTGGGACGGTCCGGCGGCGATCTGCGCCACGGACGGCCGCTGGGTTGTGGCGGGCAAGGATCGCAACGGTCTTCGGCCCCTGCGCGTCACCACCACGCGCGACGGCCTTCTGATCATGGGCTCCGAAGCAGGCATGTGTGGCGTGGACGAGGCGCGGATCGTCTCCAAGAGCCACATCACGGCCGGGCGGATGCTGGCCGTCGATCTGACGGAGGGCCGGTTCTATGGTGAAGAGGAGATCATCGACGCGCTGGCTGACGATCATCCCTACACCCAGTGGCTGGGCAATATTGTCGATCTGGAAGAACGCATCGGGCCGGGACCCGAACCGCGCAGCCTGGACCGTCAAGGTCTGCTGCGACGTCAGGTCGCGGCGGGCCTGAGCCTTGAGGATGTGGAGCTGATCCTGGCTCCGCTGGCCGAGGAGGGCAAGGAAGCCGTCGGCTCCATGGGCGATGACACGCCTCTGGCCGTGCTGTCCGAGCGCTATCGCCCGCTCAGCCATTTCTTCCGCCAGAACTTCAGCCAGGTCACCAACCCGCCGATCGACCCGTTGCGCGAAACGGGGATGATGAGCCTCAAGACCCGGTTCAAAAATCTCGGCAATATTCTGGCCCAGGACGAGACCCAGACCGATGTCTATGTGCTGGAAAGTCCGATCCTGACCAATGGCATGTATGATCGCTTCCTGTCGGTGTTCGGCGAGAAGACGGCGGCGGTGATCGACTGCACCTTTGAGGCGCCTGCGCCCGGCGCCCGTCCCGGCGACGCTCTGCGCCTCAATCTGGACCGGATCCGCGCCGAGGCCGAAGAGGCCGCCCTGTCCGGTCGCACCCAGATCATCCTGACAGATGAACATGCGGATGCTGACCGCTGCGCCCTGCCCATGGTGCTGGCGACCGGCGGCGTGCACAGCCATCTGGTGGCGCGCGGCCTGCGCTCCTACGTGTCCATCATCGTGCGCTCGGCGGAGTGTGTGGACACGCACGGCTTTGCGGTTCTGGTGGGCGTGGGCGCCACCGCCGTCAACGCCTGGCTGGCTCAGGAGACTTTTCAGGACAGGCTTGAGCGCGGTCTGATGGGCCAGACGAGTCTGCGCGACGCCTGTGTGAACTTCAAGAAGGGCGTTGAGGCAGGGCTTTTGAAGATCCTGTCCAAGATGGGCATTTCGGTCATCTCGTCCTATCGCGGAGGGTATAATTTCGAGGCGGTGGGCCTGTCGCGGGGCCTTGTGGCCGAGTTCTTCCCCGGCATGAGTTCGCGCATTTCCGGCATCGGCCTTGCGGGTCTGGAGCAGATGGCGCTTCAGGCCCATGGGCTGGCCTTTGAATCCGCCGCCATCGCCCTGCCCATGGGCGGTTTCTATCGCCAGCGGGCGTCCGGCGAAAAGCACGCCTATGAGGCGGACCTGATCCATATGCTGCAAAGCGCGTGCAACACTGGGTCCTATGAGACCTACAGGACGTTCTCGGCGGGCATGCGTTCGGACCGGCCGGTGGCGCTTCGCGATCTGCTGGAATGGCAGTCCGATCGCAGGCCCGTGCCGCTCGACGAGGTGGAGAGCGTGAACGCGATCCGAAAACGCTTCGTCACGCCGGGGATGAGCCTGGGCGCCCTGTCGCCCGAGGCGCATGGCGTTTTGAACATCGCGATGAACCGCATCGGCGCGCGCTCGGTCTCTGGCGAGGGCGGCGAGGTTCCCGAGCGCTACATGCCCATGGCCAATGGCGACAATCCCAATTCTGCGGTCAAGCAGGTGGCGTCGGGCCGGTTTGGCGTGACGGCGGAATATCTGAACCAGTGCCGCGAGATCGAGATCAAGGTCGCTCAGGGCGCCAAACCCGGCGAGGGCGGACAACTGCCCGGCTTCAAGGTGACCGAACTGATCGCGCGCCTTCGCCATGCGACGCCCGGCGTGACCCTGATCTCTCCGCCGCCGCACCACGACATCTATTCCATCGAAGACCTGGCCCAGCTGATCTACGACCTCAAGCAGATCAATCCTGACGCCAAGGTCTGCGTGAAGCTGGTGGCGGCGGGCGGCATCGGCGCCATCGCGGCGGGCGTGGCCAAGGCCAAGGCCGACATCATCCTGATCGCGGGTCATGTCGGCGGTACGGGCGCCTCTTCGCAAAGCTCGATCAAGCATGCGGGCGGGCCCTGGGAAATGGGTCTTTCGGAGGCTAATCAGGTTCTGACGCTCAACAATCTCCGTCACAAGGTGACCCTGAGGGCGGACGGCGGCATGCGCACCGGGCGTGATATTGTCATCGCCGCCATGCTGGGCGCGGAGGAGTTCGGCATCGGCACGGCCAGCCTCATCGCCATGGGCTGCATCATGGTGCGCCAGTGCCACTCCAACACCTGTCCGGTGGGGGTCTGTAGTCAGGACGAGCGCCTGCGGGCGAAATTCACCGGGACGCCGGAAAAGGTCATCAACCTGTTCAGCTTCATTGCGGAAGAGGTGCGAGAGATCCTGGCGGGCCTGGGCGCTCGCACTCTGCAGGAGATAGTGGGTCGCACCGACCTGTTGACCCAGATCAGCCGGGGCGCGGAGCATCTGGATGATCTCGACCTCAACCCCCTTCTGGTCCGGGCTGACCCCGGCGTGAACCCGCCCTATTGCAATGTGGAGGGGCGGACCGAAGTGCCGGACAGCCTCGACGCCGAGGTGGAGAAGGACGCTGCCCCCCTGCTTGAACGGGGCAAGAAGATGCAGCTCACCTACACGGTGCGCAATACGCAGCGGGCCATAGGCGCGCGCATCTCGTCGCGAATCGTGCGCCGGTTCGGCATGACGGGTCTGGCGCCGGCGCATCTGTCCCTGGAACTCAAGGGTTCGGCCGGGCAAAGCCTCGGCGCCTTTGCGGTGCAGGGGGTCAAGATCACCCTGACCGGCGAGGCCAATGACTATGTCGGAAAGGGTCTGTCCGGCGCCACCATCGCCATTCGACCGACGCCGTCGCTAAAGCGGTCTTCGACCAACGCCATTCTGGGCAATACGGTCCTCTACGGCGCGACATCGGGTCGTCTGTTCGCTGCGGGGCGGGCGGGAGAGCGGTTCGCCGTGCGCAATTCCGGCGCTGTGGCGGTGGTCGAGGGCTGCGGCGCCAATGGCTGTGAATATATGACCGGCGGGGCGGCTGTGATTCTGGGTCAGTGCGGGGCCAATTTCGGCGCCGGCATGACGGGCGGCATGGCGTTTGTGCTGGACGTGGACGGCGCCTTCGCCAGTCGGGTCAATCCTGAAAGCGTGGTTCTGAGCCCCGTCGTGTCAGATCACTGGAATGGGTTGCTGCACGATCTGGTCCGTGAGCACGACGCCGAGACCGGCTCACAACTGGCGCAGGAGCTTTTGCGCAACTGGGACGAGGCGCGCACGCGCTTTGTGCAGGTCTGCCCGCGTGAGATGCTCAACCGTCTCGCCGCGCCGCTGGAAGCCGAGGTGGCCTAGCCTGGTCGTTCGGCTGGCGTGTCCTTGGATCCGCCAGCCCGACGGGCCTTCTCAGGCCTTCTTGACGAACTCTGTGCGCAAAACCAGATCGCGCACCTTTTCGGCGCGGCACTCGATCTCTTCTTCATCGCCCGTGAGGCGGATATTCCGGATCAGCGTTCCGCGCTTCAGGGTGACCCCGCCCGAGCCCTTGACCTTGAGGTCCTTGATCAGGGTGACATTGTCGCCATCATTGAGTTCCGCCCCGTTGGCGTCGCGAACCGTCATGTGAACTCCGATCATCTGAGGGTGTGCTTCTAGCAGGACGAAACGCCATTAATCCACATGGTTGGCCGGGATATTGTCCAAAGGCTTACGCGCGCGTGATCTGGCGGGTCGGGTCTCAGCCTATTAGGATGGGTTCAACTGAACGGCTGCCCATCAAAAAAGGACTAAGCCATGCGCGAAGCGGTCATCGTCTCGTTCGCCCGGACGGGCCTCGCCAAATCCATCCGTGGCGGGTTCAACAACACCCACGGGGCTGCTGTCGCAGGCCATGCGGTCAAGCACGCCATTGCGCGCGCCGGCATCGATCCGGCGGAGGTGGAGGAGGTAACGGTCGGCGTCGGCCATCCGGAGGGCGCCACGGGACATAATCTTGGCCGCAATGCCGCGCTCTATGCAGGCTGCCCCGTCACCACATCGGGCGGCGTGGTCAGCCGCTTCTGCTCGTCGGGCCTCAATGCTCTGGCCGTCGCCGCAAACCATATCCGCGCAGACGGCGCCAAGGTGGTTGTGGGCGCCGGGGCTGAGTCCATTTCGCTGGTGCAGATGGGGGGTCACATGAACACCTATTTCTTCACCGAAGAGCATCTGATCCAAACCCACCCGGCGCTCTGGATGCCGATGATCGACACCGCCGACATCGTTGCCGAGCGCTACAAGATCAGCCGCGAAGCTCAGGATGAATACGCCCTGCGCTCGCAACAGCTCTATGCCAGGGCTCAGGCGGATGGCCGGATCGGCGAGGAAATCGTTCCCATGGCCACCCGGATGAAGGTGGTGGATCGCGCGACGGGGCAGGAATCCATCGTCGATTATGTCGTGACCAAGGACGAGTGCAATCGCCCCGAAACCACGCTGGAGGGTCTGGCCTCGCTCAAACCGGTCAAGGGAGACGGCAAGTTCGTCACCGCCGGCAACGCCAGCCAGCTGGCCGATGGCGGCGCGGCTCTGGTCCTGATGGACGCCAAGGAGGCTGAAAAGCGCGGCCTGTCGCCGCTCGGCGCTTTCCGCGGTTTTGCGGTGGCGGGCTGCGAACCTGACGAAATGGGTATTGGCCCGGTCTTCGCCGTCCCTCGCCTGTTGGAGCGTCATGGCCTGAAGGTTGACGATATCGACATCTGGGAACTGAACGAAGCCTTCGCCAGTCAGTGCCTCTACAGCCGCGACCGGCTGGGCATTGATCCAGACAAGTATAATGTCAATGGCGGCTCCATCTCCATCGGCCACCCCTATGGCATGACAGGCGCCCGCTGCGCCGGCGCTCTGCTTCTGGAAGGCAAGCGCCGCGGCGCCAAGCTCGGCGTCGTCACCATGTGCATCGGCGGCGGGATGGGCGCTGCGGGTCTGATCGAGATCTATTGAGGCTAAACTGAACGGGTGAGGCGAAGCGTCCTTCCCGACGCTTCGCCCGCTTCAATCAACTCTTCATGGCGTCGCGCATGGCCGCCGCCTGCTCCGGATCAATGCCCATGGCGGCCATCAGAGGCGAGGCCGCCGTCGGGTCCCACGCATGTCGCGGGCCTACCGTAATGCCGCCATCAACAATCAGATGCGTTCCCGTCACGAAGGCCGACGCGTCCGAGGCGAAGAACAGCGCTGCTTCGGCGATGTGCCGGGGCTGACCCGCCACTGGCAGGGGCTGCATTTGCGGTGCGACCTGCTCGATATGCGCCGCCATCTGATCGGCCACCTCCCGCGGCAGGCCCATCGACGCGCCGAAGATCGAGGTGCAGATCAGGCCGGGGCAGATGGCGTTGACACGGATTCTCTGCGCCGCCAGTTCCGCCGCCGACACCCGGCTCAACTGGATGACAGCGGCCTTGGCGGTGGAATAGGCCAGCGGTCCCCAACCGGCTTCCGTTCCCGCGATCGAGGCGGTGTTGATCACCGATCCGCCGCCACGCCTGGCCATATGGGGTATGGCGTGACGCGTGGCGAGCGCGGGCGCGCGCACCAGAAGCGCAAACACATTGTCCCAGGCCTGCGCCGTCACTTCCTCCGCCGAGGCCAGGCTGCCGCCTGCGCCGGCATTGTTGAACAGGATGTCCAGCCCGCCGAAGCGCGTCTGGGCCGTCTCGATCGCCTTGATCAGATCCGCCTCTTGAGTCACGTCGCAATGGACATAGGCCAGACGTTCGCCAAAACGCGCTTCAAGGCCTGCGCCCTTTTCGTCCTGGACATCGGCGGCGACCACATGGGCGCCTTCTTCGATGAACAGCTCCACCGTTCCCAGTCCGATACCCGACGCCGCGCCGGTGATGACCGCGACCTTTCCTTCCAGACGACCCGCCATGTGGCGCTCTCCCCGAGACATGCTGTGAAATTGATATGAAAGGAGCAGCCAGGGCTCTGGCCGCTCCCAATATTGATCGTCAGATCTGATGAGGCGATCAGGCCAGCATCACCACGACCTTGCCCTGAGCCTTGCGCGCGCCCAGATGGCTGATGGCTTTTCCGGCGTCCGCCATGCTGAACCTTTCGGAAACATGGGGCTTGATCTTGCCAGCCGCATAGAGGTCCATCAATTCCTTGATCTTGCTCTGATTTTCCACTGGGTGACGGGCTGTATAGGCGCCCCAGAACACGCCCACCACCTGACAGGATTTAAGAAGCGTCAGGTTCAGCGGCAGCTTGGGAATGCCGGCCGGGAAGCCCACCACGAGGAAGCGCCCCTCCCAGGCGATCGCGCGCAGCGAGGCTTCGGCATAGTCTCCGCCCACGGCGTCATAGATCACGTCGGCGCCATTGGGGCCGCAGGCGGTCTTGAACAGTTCGGCCAGCGCCTTCTGGCCGTCGCGATCAAACGGGCCTTGCGGGTAGACCACGCCGGCGTCGGCGCCGTGCTTGAGGCACAGATCAACCTTTTCCTGAGACGACGCTGCGGCGATCACCCGCGCGCCCATGGCCTTGCCCAGCTCCACCGCCGCCAGACCGACGCCGCCGGCCGCGCCCAGCACCAGAAGCGTTTCACCGGGCTTGAGGTGGCCGCGCAGCTTCAGGGCGTAGTGACTGGTGCCATAGGTCATGATGAAGGCCGCGGCCTCGTCAAACGGCATGGCGTCGGGAATGGGAATGCAGCGCTGGGCCGCGAGCGCGATCTTCTGCGCCATGCCGCCCCAGCCGGTGGAGCCGATCACCCGGTCGCCGGGCTTCACATTGGTCACGCCCTCGCCGACACTCTCCACCACGCCCGACACTTCGCCACCGGGAGCAAAGGGGCGTTGGGGCTTGAACTGGTACTTGTCCTCGATAATCAGCACATCGGGATAGTTGACCCCGCAGGCATGGACGCGGATCACCACCTCGCCGGCCTTGGCCGTGGGATCGGGCAGGTCCTCAACCACAAGGGTTTCTGGACCGCCCACAGTCTTGCTCAATACGGCCTTCATGAAAAATCTCCCCTGATTTGCACTTTCGCGGGGGCCGAGCCCCGGAAACAGATTTCCGGATCGGCGCCCGCCGTTTATGGATCGCCTGACGCTATCGCCTTGGCGGCGAGTTGCAAGACTGAATAAGGTTCACCTATGCCCAAGTCCGGCTTTGCGATGGTGTTGCACGGGGGCGCAGGCGCCCGTCGGTCACGCGATTACGCTGCGGAAATCCGCCATATGCAGGGCCTGATCGAAGCGGGGCGCGACCGATTGAAAGGCGGCGCCAGCGCGGTGGAGGTGGTGGTGGAGACGATAGGGGCGCTGGAAGCGTCTGGGCTCTATGTGGCTGGACGCGGCGCCTCGCCCAATACCGCGGGGCGCTATGAACTGGACGCCAGCCTGATGGACGGCGCCACGGGTCTGGCCGGAGCCGTAGCGGCGCTGGAGGGATTCGCCAGCCCGATCTCCGTCGCTCAGGCGGTGATGCAACGTACGCCGCATGTCATGCTGGCAGGCGATGGCGCCAGCGCCTTTGCGCAGGCCAACGGGTTTGCGCCCGTGATCGACCCTGATCTCTGGTTCACGCGGGCGGGCGCCGACGAGAGCAATTTCGCGCCTGGCGCGCTGGCCCATGGCACGGTGGGATGCGTGGTGCGCGACCAGGAGGGGCGACTGGCGGCGGGCACCTCGACGGGCGGCGTGTTCAACAAGCTTCCTGGACGGGTGGGGGACACGCCCATCATCGGGGCGGGGACCTTTGCGGACGCTCACGCGGCGGTGTCCTGCACGGGTCAGGGTGAATATTTCATCCGCGTCGCCGCCGCGGCCCAGGTGGCGCATCGCATCCGGCTGGCGGGTCAGTCGCTGGAACAGGCCACAGCAGCCGTCTTGGCCCAGATCAAGGCGCTGGGCGGAGAAGGCGGTCTGATCGCCATCGATGCGCGAGGCCAGGTCACCGCGCCCTTTGTCAGCGAAGGCATGAAGCGCGGCGTGCTGCACCCGGACGGCCGGATCGAAGCCGCCGCATTCTGACGTGATGACGCCGACGGGAGCAAACCTGGCAGGCCGATTGCAACGGCCTGGTCATGACAAACCCGTCCGTCCAGAATCGGTACAGTTCGCTTCAGGCCCTTCGCGGCCTGGCGGCGCTGGCCGTGGTTTATCACAATACCAATTTCGCCCAGTTTGAGCTGACTGGCGCCAATAATCGCTTTCTGCCCGGCGCCAGTCTCGGCGAACTGGGCGTGGATCTGTTTTTCGTCCTGTCCGGCTTTCTGATGGTGTCCACCACCTCGTCGCAAGCTGGCGGTCTGAAGGCTGCCGGGCGCTTCATCGCCAGCCGGGCCCTGCGCATCTATCCGCTCTACTGGATCATGGCGCTGATCTGGGCTGCGACCCTGATCCTGGCGCCTTATGCAGCCCTTGGACGTCAGGGCGCGGATCTGGTCTCCTCTCTTTTGCTGATCCCGGCCGCCGCAACGCCGCAACTGACCCAGGCCTGGAGCCTGGTGTTCGAGGTGTTCTTCTACCTCGTCTTCGGGCTGATGATGCTGACGCGACACCGCAAGGCGGCGCTGGCAGGTTGGGCCCTGTGGCTTGGCGGTTGCGCCCTGACCGGCTTTCGTCTGCCCACAGCGGCGGGCCATCTGGCAAGTAATCCGCTGGCGCTGGAGTTCCTGATCGGCTGCGGATCGGCCTATCTGTCGCAGCGCGGGATCCGTCATCCCCGGATTCTGCTGGTTTGCGGCCTCTGCCTGGCCCCGGCGGGAGAATATCTCAGGACGCGCCTGTCGTTTGACGCCAATCTGGCCGAGGGCCTGCGCGCCCTGATGGTGGGCGTCCCCGCAGGCGCCATCGTGCTCGGCGCCGTCGCCATGGAGCGCGCCGGTCGCCTGCGCATTCCCGGCTGGCTGGAAGCTCTGGGCGACCGGTCCTATGTGCTCTACCTCGTCAACAATCCTGTGGCCTGCCTTATCGCCGCAACCTTCATGACCGGGTTGGGCGCCAGTCCCTTGCGGGACGTCGCCCTGGCCGTCGGTGTCTTCGCCTTGACCTTTGTGGCGATGGAGCTGCTGCACCTCCATGCTGAACGCCCCCTGCTGGCGATGGCGCGGCGACGTCTGAGCCATGGGTCCACGGTCCGCGCGCCAGCCCCGGGTGCAAGGGTTTTGCGCCCGGCGGCCTGATCTGCTATTGGGCGCTTCCTCTCTATTCATTTCCGCCTGAAGCCTTCCGGCGACATGCGGCCCTTAGCGAACGGCCGGACCATGGCGAGCGTGACGCTCGATCTTTCCCGCGCACCCGAAGCGCAGGCGCTCAAAGCCGCCTCACCCGCAGCCCCCGTCAATCTGGCGGGTCTGACGCGGGCGGAGCTTCAGGCTGCCCTGGTCGCATCTGGCCTGACGCCGCCGGAAAAGGCGCGGATGCGCGCCAACCAGTTGTGGCGCTGGATCCATCATTTCGGCGTCACCGACTTCGCCGCAATGACCGACATCGCCAAGGATCTGCGCGCAGGTCTGATGGCGCAATTCGTCGTGGCTCGGCCCGAGGTGGTGGAGCGCCAGATCAGCAAGGACGGCTCGCGCAAATGGCTGATCCGCATGGCGCCCGGCATAGAGGTGGAGAGCGTCTATATTCCGGGCGTGGGCCGGGCTGGCGCGCTTTGCGTGTCCAGCCAGGTGGGCTGCACCCTGAACTGCACCTTTTGTCACACAGGCACCCAGCCTCTGGTGCGTAATCTGACCGCAGCCGAGATCGTCGCCCAGGTGCAGATCGCGCGCGATGATCTGGCTGAGTGGCCCTCGCCCCGGGAAGAGCGTCGGCTGTCCAATATCGTCTTCATGGGCATGGGTGAGCCGCTCTACAATCTCGACAATGTGGCCGCCGCGATGGACATCATCTCGGATGGGGAGGGAATCGCCATTTCCCGCCGCCGCATCACGGTCTCCACCTCCGGCGTCGTGCCCGAACTGACCCGGCTGGGCGACACGACCCAGGCCATGATCGCCATTTCGCTGCACGCCACGAATGATGCGCTGCGCGATATTCTGGTGCCGTTGAATCGCAAATATCCCATTGAGCAACTTCTGAACGGCGTTCGCGCCTATCCGGGACTATCGAATGCGCGGCGCGTAACCTTTGAGTATGTCATGCTGAAGGGCGTCAATGACACACCCGCTGAAGCGCGCGAATTGCTGCGCCTGATCAAGGGCATACCAGCAAAGATCAATCTGATTCCGTTCAATCCCTGGCCGGGTTCGCCTTATGAGTGTTCGGACTGGAAGACGATCGAGATTTTCGCTTCCATTCTCAATCGCGGAGGCTATGCCTCGCCCATCCGTACGCCGCGCGGGCGCGACATACTGGCGGCGTGCGGCCAGCTGAAATCAGAGAGTGAAAAGATTCGCGCCAGCGCGCGGCGGGCAGTTGAATCTGCATCTTCCGTCTGAATTCGCCACGAAAGGCTTGGGAAAAGCTGAAACTGGCGTCTTCGCCCTGTTTTCACCAAAGGCGGCGCCCACTAAGGTGCCTCTGAATTCATCGCCGCCCGCCAAGGTCGCGGCGATTTTAAAGGACAAGGATATTTCATGGCGATCACCGCCGATCAGATTCTGGACGTCATCGCCGAAGAAGTGCCGATCGAACGCGCCCAGCTGCTCCCCGAAGCCACGCTTGAAGCCCTGAACATTGCTTCGCTCGACATGATCAGCGTGATGTTCGCACTGGAAGACAAGTTCGGCGTCATCATTGAGCAGAATGACGTGGCGGACGCCAAGACTCTGGCCGACTTCATCGCTGTCGTCCAAAGCAAGAGCGCCGCCTGATCATCTTTTCCATCTGTTGAGTTGAGGGGACAGCCATGGCCGACCGTCGCGTCGTCATAACGGGCATGGGCGCCATATCGTCGCTGGGTCAGGGGCTGGACGCCAACTGGACCGCGCTGGCCGAAGGGCGGAGCGGCATTGGCCGGATCAGCCGCAATATCGGCGAAGGCGATTTGCACCATTATGAGGGGCCGGCGGGGGTGGTGGCCTCTATCGACGCATCGGCTCTGGAAGCCAGGCTCGGCCCGCGGCCTCTGGCCCATCTCGACCCATTGGCGGCTTTTTCAGTGGTGGCCGGCCATGAGGCGCTGGTTCAGGCGGGGCTGATCGACCACAAGGTGCTCGAACGGCGAACGGCGCTGATCTGGGGCTGCGGCTCGGGCGGCAATCAGACGATGGAAGAGAGCTATGCCCGCAGCTTTCTCAAGGGCGCAGGCAACGTCCATCCCCTGACGATTCCCAAGCAGATGATCTCGGCGCCGGTCAGCCACCTGTCCATGCTGTTTGGCGTGCAGGGACCGGCCTTCACGGTCGCCTCCGCCTGCGCCTCGTCCGGCCACGCGATCGGCGAAGGATTGTGGATGCTCCGTTCCGGTCGGGCCGATGTGGCTGTTGTCGGGGGCGCCGAGGCCGCCCTGACCTATGGCTCCTGGCTAGGCTGGATTGCCCTGCGCGCCATGGCCGATGACGCCTGCCGTCCTTTTTCCATCAACCGCAAGGGGATGGTGCTGGGCGAAGGCGCTGCGGCCCTGGTGCTCGAGACCTATGAGCACGCTGCGGCGCGCGGCGCACATATTATCGCAGAACTGTCCGGCTATGGCGCCACGTCCGACGCCCATCACATCACCATGCCCCATGGGCGCGGCGCCGAGGCGGCGATTCGTGCGGCCCATGAGGATGCGGGCATAGGTCTGGACACGCCGGTGTTGATCTCCAGCCACGGCACCGGCACGCCGCTCAATGACAAGGTGGAGAGTGCGGCTCTGCGTGCGGTCTATGGGGACAGTCTGGCGGCCAGCCGGGTCATCGCCACCAAGTCGTCCCATGGCCATTTGATCGGCGGCGCCGGCGCGCTGGAACTGGTCACGGGCATCCTCGCCCTGAACCATCGCATAGCGCCTGCCGTGCTTAACGGCCTGGGCGCGGACCCCGATAGCGCCGCACCTGTGGTGTGGGAAACGCAAGACTGCCCCTATGATGTACTGGTTTCAAATTCCTTTGCATTCGGCGGTCTTAATGCGGTTTTGATCGCAAAAAAGGTCTAAACCTCAAGATGCGAAATGGTCCAACCTGTCACAATTGGTCTTTTTTCGCCACATTTTAGCCACAGACTTTGCACCGAAGACAAGTTCGGGCAAACATTAAGCGATCCTGAATGGCCTATCGCTGCGGTGCACAATTAACAGAGGCGTGCTCAGGCCGTGGCAATGTCAGTTTCCATCTCATGCGATTTTGACGGCACCATCACCTGCGCCGACACGGTTGATTCCATACTTGAAGCCTTCGCCCTGCCTGAATGGCAGGACGTCGAGGCGGAATGGAAGGCGGGCCGAATCGGCTCGCGGGAATGTCTGGCCCAGCAAACAGCGTTGTTGCGCGTGTCGCCGTCCGAGCTTGACGGCTTCATTGACGACATCGCCGTGGATGCAGACGCCGCAGGCTTTTTTGACGACTGTGTGCGCCAGCTGACACCCGTCAGCGTGGTGTCTGATGGTTTTGACTGGGTGGTGCGGCGTGTCCTGTCGCGCATGGGCGTGCGCGGCGTGCCGATCGTGGCCAATCGTCTCGTCCATATGGGCGATGATCGCTGGTCCCTGCGCTTTCCTCATTCCGCGGCCAATTGCGGTTCCGGCGTCTGCAAGTGCGCCGTGGTCAATGCGCCGCAAAAGCTGGTTCATATCGGCGACGGGCGTTCCGACGCCTGCGTTTCCGACATTTGCGATGTGGTTTTCGCCAAGGGCTGGCTTCTGGACACGCGTCAGCGCAAGGGCCTTTCGTCCATTCCGTTCGAGACCTTCGCCACGGTGCGCGCCATGCTGCCGGAGCTGGATGTCATGACGCCTGCGGCGGCGCAGCGGATCGCCTGATCCAGCCCCTTTGCGTGGGCCTAGCCGGACCTCTACCAAGATGATCAAGAAGATTCCCGTCCTGCTGTTTCACGGGCTGACCGGCGCTCCGGCGGAGCTGCAGTCGGTTTCGCGCCATCTGCGGCGCGCCGGTTATGAGGTGGAAACGCCCATGCTGCGCGGACATGGCGTGGACGAGGCGACGCTTCTCAAAACGGGCTGGCGCGACTGGACAGCGGGCGCCGAGGAAGAACTCATGCGTCTGACGGCTGATGGCGGGCAGGCCATTGTCGGCGGCCTGTCCATGGGCGCGATCCTGGCCCTGTGGCTGGCCGAACGCTATCCGGATCGGGTGCGCGGCGTGTTGAGCCTGGCCGCCACCTTCCGTTATGACGGCTGGGTCGTCCCGCCGGGCGTATGGTTCATGCCTATCGGCCGCTGGATCCCGGTCCTCAACACCTACCGCTTCATGGAGCGTCCGCCCTATGGGATCAAGGACGAGCGTCTGCGGGCGCGGGTGGAGGAAATGATGTTCTCCGGCTCCGTCAAGGATGCGGGCCTGCCCTATATGCCGGGAATGAGTCTCGTGGAGAATCTGGCCCTGGTGAAACGGGTCGAAAAGGACCTGTCCAAGGTCACGGCCCCGGTCTTTATCTGTCACGCGATGGAAGACGACATCACCCATGTGCGCAACGCAGAGCGGCTGGCCGAGAAAGTCTCTGGCCCGGTGACCAAGCTCTATCTGCACGACAGTTATCATCTGGTCACGGTGGATCAGGAGCGGAACAAGGTGTCTCAGGCCTCGCTCGACTTCTGCAACAATCTCTGCGAGGTCGCAGAACCAGGCGCCGCCGCCGCCTGAGAGTGTCACACAGACCGACCTCAGGCGGTCATTGGTCGATGACAACGTTGCCAGTGGCGCGGTTTTCTTGTTCCGGAGGCCATCCGTCCTATACTCATCGCACGCGCCTGAATGGATGGGATAGATTATGAGCCTTGCCGCCGCCGTTGACACCACCTCTGTCTCCACAGAAGGGCTGGACGGTCTCATGACCGAGACGGCGGCTTGGGCGGCGGACTATGCCCGCTCAGCCACGACAGCCACGCGGGCCCTGGTGAGCCAGGGCGGAACGCTCGACCGCAAGCTTCTGGATGTCCATCAGCATGTGGTGCACGGCCTGGCCTGGGTGGCGACCTATGCTGAGCTTTTTCGGGAAGTGGGCGCATGGGCGGCGCGCCTGACCTCGGCGGGCCAATTGACGCAGACCGAAGCCCTTCTGATCCGTATCCTGTTTGCTGAATATACCGCCCAGCTTGTCGGCGGCGTGCCGATGAATCAGGGCGAGACCATCCGTCCTTCCGATTTTGGCCTCAACCTCGCCGGTGGCGTGGCGACGCAGTGGCGCGCCCTGGCCTCGCAGGCGGACAAGTCGGCGCTGGCCGACAAGGTCGCCGTCGCCCAGGGACGCCCCACAGTCGAAAATGCGGGTCTGGATGAGACCCTGACCATGATCCGCGATCAGTTCCACGCCTTCGCTGAAGAGAAGGTGGTTCCCTTCGCCCATGGCTGGCATCTGCGCGATGAACTGATCCCGCTGGAACTGGTTGAAGAACTTGGCGAACTGGGCGTGTTCGGCCTGACCATTCCGGAGGCTTTTGGCGGTTCGGGCCTCGGCAAGACGGCCATGTGCGTGGTGTCTGAAGTGCTCAGCCGTGGCTATATTGGCGTCGGCTCGCTCGGCACCCGGTCCGAGATCGCCGCCGAACTGATCCTGACCGGCGGAACACGGGACCAGCAGGCCTATTGGCTGCCCCGTATCGCTTCCGCGGAAATCCTGCCGACGGCGGTCTTCACAGAGCCCAATACCGGCTCTGACCTCGGCGCCCTGCGCACCCGCGCCGTGCTGGCCGACGACAGCTACGCCATTACCGGAAACAAGACCTGGATCACCCATGCCGCACGCGCGGATGTCATGACCCTGTTGGCGCGCACCGATCCGGATACGACCGACTATCGAGGTCTGTCCATGTTCCTGGCGCAAAAGCCGCGGGGGACAGAGAGCGAGTTTTTCCCGGCCCAGGGCATGAGCGGCGGGGAGATCGAGGTGCTCGGCTATCGCGGCATGAAGGAATACGAGATCGGCTTTGACGGCTTTGCCGTGCCAAGGGAAAACCTGCTGGGCGGCATAGAGGGCCAGGGCTTCAAGCAACTGATGGCGACTTTCGAAAGCGCCCGCATACAGACTGCGGCGCGGGCCGTGGGCGTGGCTCAGGCGGCGATGGAGCAGGGGCTGTCCTATGCGCTGACCCGCAACCAGTTCGGCGGCCCGATCTTCCAGTTTCCGCGCGTCCACAACAAGATCGCCATGATGGCGGCCGAACTGATGGGCGTGCGCCAGCTCACCTATTTTGCGGCGGGCGAAAAGGATCAGGGACGGCGCTGCGACCTTGAGGCGGGCATGGCCAAGCTCCTGGCGGCGCGCGTGGCCTGGGCTGCGGCCGACAATGCGGTGCAGATCCATGGCGGCAATGGCTTTGCGCTGGAATATCCGATCAGCCGCATTCTGTGCGACGCCCGCATCCTCAACATCTTTGAAGGGGCGGGCGAAATTCAGGCTCAGGTGATTGCGCGCAGGTTGCTGGAAGATGGCCGCAATGCTTGACCCTCTGGCGCCCGCCGCGATTGAGACCTAGATAGGCGCATGGGCACCTTCATAAACATCCTCATCGCGCTGGCGCTTCTGGCCGTTCTGGCCTCGCTGTTCATGGGTCTGGTGACCCTGGCCAGGGGGGGGGAATACGCCGCCGCCAATTCCAACCGCTTCATGCGCTGGCGGGTGAAAACCCAGGCAGTGGCCATCGTGCTGTTGATCATCGGGTTCATCTACAAGGCCTCGCATCCCGGATGATCTGCCTATGGTGACCTTGAACAGAATCTATACGCGGACCGGTGACGGCGGGGAGACGCGACTGGCGACAGGCGAATCCGTGCCGAAAAATGATCCCCGTGTGGAAGCCTATGGGGCGGTGGACGAGACAAACGCGTGCATCGGCCTGGTGCGTCTCCACACGTTGGATCTGCCCAGGCTCGACGGCATTCTGGCGCGAGTCCAGAATGAACTGTTCGATCTGGGCGCTGATCTGGCGACGCCTGAGCGAGAAGGCGCCAAGGACCGTGGACCGGCGCTTCGGATCATCGCCTCTCAGGTGGATCGGCTGGAAGCCGATATAGACGCGCTGAACGCCGACTTGCCGGATCTGACCTCATTCATCCTGCCCGGCGGCACGCCCGCGGCGGCCCATCTGCACCTGGCCCGCACGGTCTGTCGGCGCGCAGAGCGGCTGGTGGTCGGGCTGTCCCGCACGCCGTCAGAGCAGGTGTCGCGCGAGGCGGTGCAATATCTGAACCGGTTGTCGGACCTGTTGTTTGTCGCCTGCCGTCACGCCAATGGCGCCGACGGCGACATTCTGTGGCGACCCGGCGCCAGTCGCTAAGGGATGAATTCAGCCTCCCGGGCGCAGCCAGATGTCGCAGACCACGCCATCAGGTTCGAAATGGCGTTCAATGGTCAAGGTGTCCCGACTGACGACGGAAAAGAGCTCGGTGCCGAAGCCCCGATGACCTGTCGGCGTGACCGCCGGGCCGCCGCGCTCGCGCCAGGCGAGGTGCACCGTCGAGGCTGTAGCATCTACTGTCCAACCCAGCATGACGCGACCATCGGCACAGGACAGGGCGCCGTGCTTGACCGCATTGGTGGCCAGTTCCGTGAGCACCAGAGACAGGGTCACGGCGGCATGAACCGGCGCCACGAAGTCCGCACCCGGGTGGATCATGATCGCGGGCGAAATGTCGTCAAGGAACGGGCTGAGGGCTTCCATCGCCAATTGGTGGAGATCTACCGGCTCCCAACCGGTGTGGGTCAGCAAGGCCTGGGCTCGAGCCAGGGCGTGAAGCCGCGCCTGAAAACGATCCCGGAATTGTGGGAGATCTGTGCAATGCCGGGCTGTGAGATTGACCAGTGCGCCGGTGAGGGCCAGTGAGTTGTTCACCCGGTGCTGCAACTCCATCACAAGCAGTCTCAGCCGGGCGTCTGAGTCCTTCATCGTGATTTCCTGCGTCCGAAGGCTGGACACAGTGGTCCGGAGCCCATGGGCGATCACAATGACCACGCTAGCGGATATGACAAACAGCAGCATGGAGACGGTGACGCTTGGCAGGCTCAGGCCGGCCCCGTGAAGGGTCAGCACGAAGAACCCGAATATGGCGGCGGTGATGAGGCCGCCGATGGGGCCTGCCCGGACAGCCGATAGGGTGAGCGCCGGAAAGATCAGGATAAAGGGGAAGCTGCGCCCCAGTACGGCCTCCAAAGGGAGGCGCATCACAAGCGCGGCCAGGCCGCAGGCGGCTCCAAAAAGACATTGGAAAACAAACGTTTCGGGCTCTTCGGGCAGAAGCGCCAGCATTAGCCTCGAGGGCCAGTCTATCGGAGTATATCTAGGCACTCCCATGCATGACACGACGTCCGGAGCTTGTCAGTCTGTTTGGAGTCATCGGCGACAATTGAACAGGTCAGACATCTCATCGGACAAATCAGTTTGCGGGCGAAACGCCCACAGAAAAATCCGATCTGACTGGATCGGATTTTGCTCATAACCCGATATGATTTGTGCATTTTCTACGACGAACTGGTGTCCAACTCGTCGGAAATTCTAGTCAATCACGCGGAATTTTCGGCTTTCGAAAGCCTTGAGCGCCTGACCAAGTTCCTGCCCCCGGCGCAGAACCACTTCGCCCTGTCCGATCACCGCAAACGCCCCCTGCTTGCGCGCCAGGGCGGGTCGTTTTTCTATCCGATAGAGAGGCGCCTCCGAGGCGCGGCGGAAGATGGCGAAGACTGCGGCTTCACGACCGCCGGCAATGGCATAGTCGCGCCACTCGCCCGCCGCCACCATCCGGCCATAGACACGCAGTATGGCGTCCAGCTCGCGCCGCTCGAAAAAGACCTGAGGCGCGCTTTTGACAGGCTCCGGCGCTGCCGACAGGTGAGACCCCTGACCTTCAGAACTCATGGGCGGTGCGAACCTCGACGATGTCCTCAACAGGTCAAGGTTAGCTGATCAACCGTCGGGTGGAAGCCCAAAACGCTGTATACGGACGTCAGATTTGCCCGAGCGTCTTCAGACGCGCGCGCGGATGGATTTCGTTCTGGCTCATCACGGTGGTCTGGCTTCGCACGCGCTCGATGATGGAGCGCACATAGGGACGCACGCCGGCGCTGGTCAAAAGGACGGGTGTTTCACCCTGCTGGGCCGCCTGGTCGAAGCTGTCCCTCAGGGCCTGGATGAAGGCTTGCAGGCGCGAAGGCGCCAGGGCCAGCTGGCGATCCTCGCCCTGTCCGATCAGGGACTCGCCAAAGGCCTGCTCCCAGTCGGGCGACAGGGTGATGATGGGCAAGGCGCCGTCGTCGGACCGGTTCTGCCAGCAGAGCTGCTTGGCCAGACGCGCACGTACATGCTCCACGATCGCCGTCAAGCCGGAATGCGGCCCCGCCACCTCGCCTATGCCTTCCAGAATGGTTGGAAGGTCGCGCACCGAGACTCGCTCCTTCAGCAAGGATTGCAGGACGCGCTGCATGGTGGAGGCGGAGGCCAGAGCCGGAATCAGATCTTCCGCCAGCTTCTTTTGTTCCGCGGGCAGATCGCGCAATAGTTTCTGGACCTCGGCATAGGACAGAAGCTCTGGCATGGAGTCCTTGAGAATCTCCGTCAGGTGCGTCGTCAGGACCGTGGCCGGGTCTACGATCGTATAGCCGCGGAAGGTGGCCTCCTCCCGCAAGGAATCGTCGATCCAGGTGGCGGGCAGGCCGAACGCGGGTTCGCGGACATGCTGTCCAGGCAGATCAACCTGGGAGCCGCGCGGGTCCATGGCCATGAGGGAGCCGATCTTCACCTCGCCCGAGCCGGCCTCCATCTCCTTGATGCGGATGGAATAGCCCTCCGTCGCCAGCCGCATATTGTCCAGAATGCGTACGCTGGGCATGACAAAACCGAACTCCTGGGCCAGGGTTCGGCGAAGCGCCCGGATCTGATCGGTCAGCTTGCGGCCGTCCACGTCGTTGATCAGACCCAGCAGGCCATAGCCCAGCTCGATCTTGACATCATCCATGGCCAGGGCCGTGGTGATCGGCTCCTCCACATCCTCGACGGGCTTGACCTCTACAGGCTCCGCCACGGGCTTGGCGTTGGCCGTGCGCCAGGCCAGCATGCCGGCGCCGAGCGCAATGGCGGCGAAGGGCAGGATGGGCATGCCGGGCACCAGCCCGATCACGCCCGCGGCGCCGGACACAATTCCCAGACTGACCGGGTTCCTGGCGAGCTGGGTGGTCAGGGCCTTGTCAGCGGGGCCTTCAATGCCGGATTTGGCGACCAGAAGGCCCGCCGCAATGGAGATGATCAGGGCGGGAACCTGGCTGACCAGCCCCTCGCCGATCGTCAGGATCGTATAGCTCGACGCCGCCGTCTGGAATGACACGTGGTGCTGGACCACGCCGATCAACATGCCGCCGATGATGTTGACAAAGGTGATGAAGATGCCGGCCATGGCGTCGCCGCGCACGAATTTCGACGCGCCGTCCATGGAGCCGAAGAACTGGCTTTCCTGTTCCAGCTCCTTGCGTCGGCGCTTGGCTTCCTTGTCGTCGATCACCCCGGACGACAGATCCGCATCGATCGCCATCTGCTTGCCAGGCATGGAATCGAGGGTGAAGCGGGCCGCCACTTCGGCGATCCGGGTCGAGCCTTTGGTGATGACGACAAAGTTGACGATCACCAGGATGATGAAGACCACCACGCCGATGACATAGTTGCCGCCCATCATCAGACGGCCAAAGGCCTGGATCAACATCCCCGCCGGATCGCCGCCCTCGTGGCCGTGGGTCAGGATAAGTCGCGTCGAGGCGATGTTGAGGCCAAGCCGGTAGAGGGTCGCCACCAGAAGCACGGTGGGAAATGCGGTGAAGTCCAGGGGCTTCTTCATCAGAAGCGCCGTCATCAGGATCAGGACGGCGGCCATCAGCGACATGGCCAGCAGCATGTCGATCAGGAAGGCTGGAATCGGCAGAACCAGCATGAGCAGGATCGCCACGATCCCGAGCGCCATGGCCACGTCGCCACGCGCCACCCAGCTCCACAACAGGGCTGGAGTGATCTGCGGCTGTGCTGGTGCGCTGACGCCCGCCATACGGGGTTCCTATCGGACGATCATCAGGCGGCGTAGATGCCGGCGCCTTGCGGCGCGGGAACATTGACGCCGCTTTCGGTATATTCTTTCAGCTTGTTGCGGAGCGTCCGGATCGAGATGCCGAGGATGTTGGCCGCATGGGTTCGGTTGCCGAGGCAGTGGCTCAGCGTATCGAGAATGAGCTGCTGCTCGACCTGGGCCACGGTCTGTCCGACAAGGGCGCGGGTCGAGGCTTCGTCAACAGCGGACACCGCCGAGGCTGCACGCTGGGCCGCTTGTGCGGCAAGTCCCATCGGCGCCTCGCTGAGCGGCTGGCCATCGGGCAGACGAATGGCGCCCTCATCGATCTCGGGACCTACTGACAGAAGAACCGCCCGGTGCATGGCGTTCTCCAGCTCGCGGACATTGCCGGGCCAGGGGTGGCGAAGCAGGCTGCGGCGTGTGGCCTCGGCCAGAGGCCGCTCCGGCACGCCATTGGCGGCGGCGTATTTCTTCACGAAATGCTCAGCCAGGGCGACAATATCCCCCGGACGTTCGCGCAGCGGCGGCAAGCGCAGGTTCACGACATTCAGGCGGTACAGCAGGTCCTCGCGGAAGATTCCGTCTTTTACCGCCAGGGCGAGGTCGCGGTTGGAGGTGGCCAGGATGCGGATATTGACCTTGACCGGCTTTTGTCCACCCACCCGGTCGATCTCCCGTTCCTGAATGGCGCGCAGCAGCTTGGCCTGCAGGCGCGCATCCATTTCCGAGATTTCGTCGAGCAGCAAGGTGCCGCCGTCGGCCTCTTCGAACTTGCCGATCCGGCGCGCCACGGCCCCGGTGAAGGCGCCCTTCTCGTGGCCGAAGAGCTCTGATTCCAGCAGATTGTCGGGGATAGCGGCGCAGTTGACCGAGATGAACGGCTTGTCGGTCCGGCGCGACTTCTGGTGGATATAGCGCGCCATGACCTCCTTCCCGACCCCGCTCTCGCCGGTGATCAGGATGGAGGCTTCCGATGCGGCGACCTGATCTGCCAGGCGCACCACATGCTCCATGGCCGGATCGCGCGTGACGAGAGGCCGCTGGTCATTGGAGACCGCCGCCAGAATGGCTGCAATCAGCTCAGGATCGGCGGGCAGGGGGATGAACTCCATCGCACCGGCGCGGATGGCGTCCGCCGCCCGTCGCGGCTCCGCCCCGACGCCACAGGCCACCACGGGGCAGTGAATGCGTTCCAGGGTCAGGATCGCGATCAGTTCGGCGATATCCAGGTCATAATCGACCATCAACAGGTCTGCGCCCTGGCCCGCCCGCAGAGCATGGGCGGCTTGCACCACCGTCTCCACATGGGCGACCTTGGCGCCGGTCTGCATCGCCATCTTGACCGCAGACGCCAGCTGGCCGTTCAGACGGCCGACCACCAGAAGTCTCATGGTCCGTTCTCCTTATGTCTTCCGATCAGATTCGCGCGCCATCAGGCGTTGGAATCGCCGTCCTTGATGATTTCCGTCATGGTCACGCCGAGACGCTCGTCCACGACGACCACCTCGCCGCGGGCCACCAGCCGGTTGTTCACATAGATATCGATCGCCTCGCCGACCTTGCGATCCAGCTCCAGCACACTGCCCTGGGTCAGCTTCAACAGGTCCGAAACCGACAGGCTCGTCTTGCCGATCACGGCCGAGATCTGAACCGGCACGTCGAAGACAGGCGCCAGATCCTGGGCGGTCTTTTCTTCATATTCCGCAGCTCCACCCGGTTGGTGGGCGTTGTCGAACTGCTCAAGATTTAGGGTCTCATCGCTCATGGCTAGGACTCCTGATCAAAGACGACGGGTTCGCCATGCAGCCCTTCAGCCGCCAGCGCCGTCGATAGGGCGTGGGATACCGCCACCTCGGCCTGGGCGGGATCGAACCGCGCACGCCCGTCCCCCCAATCGAACATAAAGGCGGCGCGTGGCAGGGATGGGTCCACCCTGACAATGATTTGACCGGACAGGCCTATCTCGTCGGCGGCGCTGTTGAGCGCTTTCGTCAGGTGTTCGGCGTCGTTGGCGCTGGCGCGCACCATCAAGCGGGGCTCGGACTGAAGTTCGCCAGCCAGGGCCGCCAGCGCCGCTTGGGCGGGGGCCTGGGGAAAGCGATCCAGCGCCGCGTCGGCGATACGGCGCGCGCAGACCAAGGCCAGCTCCGCACTGGCCACGCGATGTTCCTGCGCCAGATGGGCCAGGGCGCCCAGAGCCTGGCGGGTGTCATGGGCGATCTCGGACAGGCTGGCGGCGATGTGTTGCTGGGCCAGCGCCACAGCGGAGCGTTCGCCCTGGGCATGGCCCTCGGCGCGCGCCGCATCGACCTCTTCCTGTGAAAAGGCGCGGCGAGGGCGGACCGATTCGATCACACGTCCCCCGTCGAAGACCGTGTCGAAGGTAAATTTTCGGGGGAGCTGATCTGTCATGTCAGTAGATCAGCTCATCGTCGCCGCCGGAGCCGGCCAGCATGATTTCGCCCTTGGCGGCCAGATCCTTGGCGATCTGGACCATGGCCATCTGGGCCTGATCGACGTCCTTCAGACGCACGGGGCCCATGCTTTCCATGTCTTCTCGCATGATCTTCGCGGCGCGCTCGCTCATATTGGAGAAGAACATTTCGCGCAGTGCGTCGGATGCGCCCTTCAGGCCGAGGCACAGGGCGTCCTTTTCCACAGCCCGCAAAAGGGTCTGCACCCCGCCAGGGTCGAGCTTGGACAGGTCTTCAAAGACGAACATCAGGGCGCGAATGCGTTCGGCGGATTCGCGGTTGCGTTCTTCCAGCGCCGCAATGAACCTGGCCTCGGTCTGGCGATCGAAATTGTTGAAGATGTCCGCCATCATTTCGTGGCTGTCGCGCTTGGAGGTGCGCGCCAGGTTGGACATGAACTCCGTGCGCAAGGTCTGTTCGATCTTGTCGAGAATGTCGCGCTGGACGGGCTCCATGCGCAACATCCGTGTCACGCACTCCAGGGCGAAGTCTTCCGGAAGGGCCGAAAGGACGCGGCTGGCGTGTTCGCCCTTGATCTTGGACAGGACGACGGCGACGGTCTGGGGATATTCGTTCTTCAGATAGTTGGCCAGAACCGCTTCGTTCACATTGGCCAGCTTGTCCCACATGGTGCGACCCGCCGGACCGCGGATCTCCTCCATGAGAAGCTCCACCTTTTCCGGCGGCAGAAAGGCCGTCAGCAGGCGCTGGGTCTGTTCGAAGGACCCCATGATCGCGCCGGTGGAGGACATGCCCGAGACGAACTCGACCAGCAGGGCCTCAACCACGGTGGACGACACTGTTCCCAGGCTGGACATGGCCTGGGAGATCTCCTTGATCTCCTCGTCGTCCAGCGATTCCCACAGGCCGGCATGGTCCTCGCCAAGGGCCAGCAGGACGATGGCCGCCTTCTCAACGCCAGAGAGCTTGCTGATGTCGTCGACGGCGGCTTTCTTACGCGCAAGCGCCATGATCAGGCCTCATGCAGCCAGCTCCGGAGGATCGAAACCGATTCCTCCGGATGATGTTCAATAAACTCCGACACCTTCTTGACCGACGAGGCGCGGACCTGACCCTCGATCTTGGCGATGTCGATCTTCTGGTCGAACTCGCCCTGGGGCAGGGCGGGCATGCCGCCGCCTTCGACCGCGAATTGCGCCGTCCCGCCCTCATAGACCCCGCCGCCGCCTGGAGCCAATTGCAGGGCGCGGCCGCCCGCGCCGACGGCGACGCTCTGGCCAGGACGCAGCATCGGGCGCACCACGAACAGAATGAGCAAGGCGGTCACGATCACCATCACCACCAGTTCGGCGATGCGGATCATGTCGCTTTGGTCGAGGCTGAAGGGAAGCGCGCTGATCGGGGCTTCAGGCGGGTGATCAAAGCGCACATTCAGCACCTGCACCTGATCGCCGCGCTTTTCATCAAAGCCGATCGCGGCGCGCACCAGGGTGTCGATCCGTTGCATTTCCTCGGCTGACCGCGGCGCATAGGCGCCGGGCTTGCCGCCGGGGCCGATGGGCGTCACGCCATCCACGGCCACCGACACGGACAGCTTCTTCAGCGTGCCGGGCTCCTGGATGGTGGTTTTGACAGACTTGGAGATTTCATAATTGGTGGTCTCATCGGTCTTGTTGGCCGAAGAGGTCTGGTTGGCCCCCCCGCTCAGATTCTGGGCGCCGGGCAGGTTCTGAGAGGCTGAGACCCCGCCCAGGCCTGAGGGTTTGTCCTCCTTGCTGGAATCCTGACCCGTGGAGGTGGAGCGCACGACCTGACCGTCGGGGTCGAATTTTTCTTCCTGGGTGGTGACGCGGCTCTTGTCCACATCGGCGGCGACATTGACGCGCACCTTGCCCACCCCGACCACGCCCTCCACCAGGTCCTTCACCTGATGGCGGATGCGTTCCTCAATATCGGTCTGTTCCGCCGAGGCTGAGCCTCCGCCCGCGCCGGGCTCGTCCATGCCCGCCAGCATGGCGCCGGTCTGGTCGGTCAGCGCCACCCGCTGTGGCTTGAGGTTGGGCGTGGCGGCGGCGACAAGATTGCGGATGGCGCGGATCTGATCGGGCGTCAGCTTGCGTCCGCCGGTCTCGACCATCACAGAGGCGGACGGCTCGTCCTGATCCTGATCAAACAGGGCGCGCTTGGGGATGTTGAGCAGCACGCGCGCCTGGGTGACGCCCTGGATGGAGCGAATGGTGCGGGCCAGTTCGCCTTCGGCGGCGCGTTTGGCGTTGATGTTCTGGATGAAATCGGTCTGTCCCAGCGCCGGGGCGGAATCAAAGATTTCATAGCCCACCGAGCCGGAGGTCGGCAGCCCCTTGGAGGACAGCATCAGGCGCGCCTGATCAACCTTGTCGCGGTCAACCATGATCACTGTGCCGCCGCCCTTGGCCTCGTACTTGATCCCCGCCTGATCGAGCGACTGGGTGATCTGGGAGGCTTCTTTTAGGTCGAGATTGGAATAGAGCAGCGCCTTGGCGTCGCCGCCCACATGGGTCATCAGCATCACAAGCACAGCGACCAGCCCGAAGGCCGATCCCATGATCGCCGCCAATCTTCCGACGCCGAAGCGTTCGATCGCCTGGAGCAGTCCCTGCACGCTTACCTCATCCCCCGCAGACGAGACGCCAGACCCGTCGCCGCTAGGCAGGAATTACCGGGTGTCTGGTAAACGAGGCTTTAAGAAGTCGCTTGGATTGGCGGCCAATTGTAAACTTGCGGGCTCTGGCCCGACCGGCGCTCATGACCTGCATCAAAACAGCAACGCCCCGCATACGGGATGCGGGGCGTCGTTGTCTGACAGTTTGGCCAAGACCGGGACCCTGGCGCTTGACCACGGTTTCGGTCTCCGTCCTCGCTCTATTCCCGGTATTGCTGGATGCGCGTGGTGCGCAGTCCTGCAAGCCCGTGTTTGTCGATCGCCTGTTGCCAGGCGATGAACTCTTCATTGGTCAGCTTGTAACGATCACAAGCGTCGTCAAAGGTCAGAAGGCCGCCGCGAACCGCAGCCACCACCTCAGCCTTGCGCCGGATCACCCATCTTTGGGTGTTCGCCGGCGGAAGATCGGCCAGGGTCAAAGGAGCGCCCGTAGGACCGATCACGTATTTTTCGCCCTTATTGTTCAGGCGTTGTTGCTGCAACATGGCTGTCAGGCCTTCCCATCACCACAGGGCGGCAGATTACCCAACGCGACATAACATCGGCTTAATCTGGATAGTAAAAATTTGGTCACCATTTGTGTTTCCTTATGAGACACTTAGGCGTCCCAAGTCTTTATCTCGAAGTTTGAATTATTAAACTCCGTTATCATCTAATAAGCCCGAGAAGATCTTGCAGCATTTGGTCTGATGTCGTGATGATCTTTGAAGAAGCTGTGTAGGCTCTTTGCGTCACGATCAGTCCTGTGAACTCCGACGACAGGTCAACAGTCGATGCTTCGAGCGTTTGTGGTGAAATAGCGCCAGCGCCGCCGGTGCCTGCGGACTTGAGATTATAGGAGCCGCTGGCGTTGGAGACCTGGTAGGCGCCGCCTGACACTGCAGCCAGACCATCCGGGTTAGGAAAGGTTGCGACGGCGACCTGAGCGATTTTTCGCGACACGCCGTTGTCGTAATTGGCGGTGACATAGCCCTGATTGTCGATTGTGACATTGGACAGGTTGCCAAAATTGGTGCCATTGGTCGTCAGCGACTGGGTCACGGACTGGCTGGCGAACTGTGTCAGACCGCCCGGCGCATTGCCGATGCTCAACCCGATCGACTGGGCGCCGATGCCCAGTCCCGACGCCCAGTTGACCGCGCCCGCGCCGGGCGCGGCGGCGGTCGATGCGCCGATATTGATGGAAGGCGAGGCCGGAGTTGAAAACAGCGTCGTATGCGCCGGGTCGTACTGGCCGGTTGCGGTGAAGGCCACGGTGCCAGTGGCGATCTGACCATTGGACAGGCCCGCTCCGGTCGTCACGTCAGAGGCCGGGACCGCAACCATTTCAGCATACCACTGATTGGCCACGGTGGATTTGAGGAAGTCGATCTGGACGGTGTGGGGGCCGCCCTGACTGTCGGCCACGGGCACCTGGATGGAGAAGTCCGGCTTGACGCCCGTTCCCGTTGCGGCGTTGTACATGGCCATGGAATTGGTGGCGGCGTTATAGGCGCCCACGCCTGCGGGAACCGCGACGGCCGCGGTCGCAGCCGTTCCCGCCGTCGTCGTGGACTGAAGGTTGGCGTTGATGCTGACCTGGGTGGTCGGCGACGCCGCTCCGCCCTGGGTCAGGACGTTGATGGTCTGAAGCGACGTGACGCTGGTGGGATTGGTGGTGATGGTCCCGTTGGAGTCAGCGACCCAGCCCTGCAGATAAAATCCGGCTGTATTCTTCAGATACCCCTGATGGTCCACCGTGAACGAACCCGCGCGCGTGAACAGGCGCGGTTCGGTGGCGCTTGTATTGGTGGGATCTGAGGTCGTGACGAACATGCCCGATCCGTTGATCGCCAGATCGGTATTGGACGAGGTTTGGTTCAGCTGTCCCTGCTGTGACACCAATAGTTGCGGGATCGCTGACACGCCGCCGGCGGAAAAGATTCCATTCTGGGCCGTCGAGGTCACGATGGACGAAAAGTCCACCTGGGTCTGCTTGTAGCCGATGGTGTTGGAGTTGGAGATATTGTCGGAGATGGCGCTCACCGCGGCGGAGTTCGCCACCAGGCCGGTCACCCCGGCGGCCAGTGCGCTATTGATGCTCATCTAGGCGTTTCCTCTTTGGGATGTCGGATGGAAAGGGTTGGTCATACGCTGGTGCTGACGGATCTGACGCTGGACACCGGCACAGTGGTCTGGCCGATCCCAAGCACGGTCTGTCCCGCGGCGTTTTGCTGGACGCTGGTGACGACGCCGGCCACCTGCGGCGTGGCGGAGACCGTGCCGCCATAGGCGTCCTGCGCCGAGATCGAGAGGGTGTAGACTCCGTTCGGCAAGGCCCGACCGGTGGAATCCGTCCCCGGCCAGGTGAAGGTGTTCGCGCCTGTGGTGAGCGCGTTGAGATTGCCGCTCCAGACCGCCGTGCCGGAGGAATTGGTGATCGTGGCCGTCCCTGACACTGCGCCGGAGCCCAATGTGTACTGCCAGGACGCTGTCGCGCCGGTCTTGTTCACATCGGCCGTATTGGCCACGACCGATTTGCCGATCATGTTGACGGCGCTGGAGACGCCTTGACCGCCGCCGCTATTGGACACCAGTTGTTGCAACAACTGATTGGACAGAAGTTGCTGCTGAACGCCATTCATCTCCACCAACTGTTGGGTGAAGGCGTTGGTGTCCATCGGCGAGGTTGGATCCTGGTTCTGAAGCTGCGTGGTCAAGAGCTTCAGAAAGGTGTCATAGCTGGAGTTCAGCGTGCTCTGGCCGGACGAAATCTGCGCCGCCGCGCTGGTCGAGGTTGTTGCGCTGGCGGCGGTCGTGGCTGCGACTGCGGTGGTCATATTGCGTCCCTCCTCAGATCCTGATGTCCAGGCCGCGTTTCGCGCCGTTTGCGGCGGTGAGCGCCGCCATGTCGGCGGTCTCTGAAAGGCGGGTCATGGCGTTGAAAGCTGCGGCGCCGCTGCTGGACGGGCGTCGCTGGTCGTCTGAATTCTGCCAGGCGCCATTGGAGGCGGAGCCCCCGCCATCGGCGCTGGCGGCCGTCTGAAAGGTCAGGTCGCTGGCGCCGAGGCTGAAGCCTGCGTCCTGCAGTGCCTGGCGCAAAGCGCCGGCGTTATTGGCGAGCGCGCTTGCGGAGTCCGATTTTTCGAAGCTGAGGGTTGCGGATAGTTCGCCCTTGGCGCCGATCGCTACCGAGACATTGACCTTGCCCAGCCCATCGGGATCGAGCGCCACATCAAACCGTGTGGTCTTTGAACCCAGTTTGTTGACGATCTGCGCCGCCAGACTGGTCACCGTCTGGGATGTTGTCCGCAGGCCGGAAGGCGGGGCGTCGGTCGTCTGGCCCTGCACGGCGACGGACTGTGCGCCCGCAGCTTCGGCGGCGGCGGTTTGGCTGGACAGATCGACCGGCCCGTCCGGCGTGGGTTGGGCCGCCGTGGCCAGGATTGAGGCGTCTGCGCCGTTCCCCCCCGATCCGTTCGATGATCCGGAGTGGCGCCCCGCGCCGCTGATGGCGCTCACCTCGGCGGCAAGTCCGCTGTCGCCGTTTGCAGTCGCGTCCGGCGTGGGGCCCGTCGTTGCGGCGACCAAACCGGACGCGCCTGTTGGGCGTCCTGAGGCCGACCCTGCCGTTGCGCCGGACCGGGCGCCGCTGGTCGTGTTGGAGGCGCTGGACGCGAGGCTCTTGCCGGACAAGGGGGCGAGCCCTGCAGAGATCGTGGAAAGGCTGACCGCGCCGCCGTCAGCACCGCCCTGGCTGGCGTCCGCGGCATTCAGCTGGGCGATGGTCAGGCCGTCGGCGATTTTGCGGTCGGCTGTAACCTCCAGGTTTGTCGGCGCGTCGGGCGGGGATGCAGGCGCGGGCGCCGGTGCGGCTGCGGCTGTCGCTGAAGGCGCGTCACCGCCGTTGGACGATGTGGCCCTGTCTTTTGAGCTGAACGTTGCGTCGGCAGGCGGGGCGTCGGCAGGCGGGCTTGGCGCTGTCGGGGCTGCAGCCGCCGCCAGAATCGCAGCATCGGGTGCAGCGCTTGCCGCGGCGATCTCGCTCGTCGTCGATTGGGCTGCGTCGTCCGCCTTGCTTGCCGCAGATCTATTGGCGGCGTTGCCCCGTCCGGTCTGGCTGGTCGCGCTGCCGTCGCCGGCGCTGTTTGTCGGACCAGCGGAATCCGCCGCGTTTTGGACGGTCGTGGCGACGGCCGACGCCTGACCATCCCGTGCAGACGCACTGGAGGGTCGGGCCTGGGATGTGTTCCTGTCCGCCGCCGTGGGGGCTGCCCCATCCCCGCCCGAATGCGTTCTCGCGCCTGGCGCTGACCTGTCCGTCCTGGCGGTCGCCGCCACGGTTGCGCTGGCTTCTGTCGTCAGGGCCGCGTTCTGGGCCGCGTTCTGGGGGGTGGTTTCAGTGGGCGCATCAGCGGCGCTGATCAGGCTTGTAAAGTCGGACGCCGCCGCCGCCGTCGCCGCTGCGGCGCGGCTGGAGCGCGACCGGTCTGAGGACGCTGTCGACCTGCTGGCGGTCGCGGCGGAGTCAGGTGCGTGCGCTGGGCTGGCGGCTGAGGTCAAGGCTTTACCAAAGGGACGATGGCCAGGACCACTTCGGTGATCTTGGCCAATCAGGATGCGGCCGCGCTTCCTGCGCAGACTGTTGGGAAACGTGAAGCAACCGCCGGGCCAGTCCACAAAAACCTATTTAAACAATTGATATTCATGTATTTTTCTGAAAATCACGATGCGCCGGATTGTTCTGGTGCGGCGTTTATTGCCGGGCGCCAATGGCCGAACAGGTCGTTCCTGCCGAGCTTGGGCGATGTGCGAAACACGGCAAGGGTGTGACGTCGACAGCCGACGTCGAACTGGCGCCAGTTTTGCGCGGCTACATCCGCCATGAAAGACTCAAATTCGTCAGAATTGTTAAAAATCAACAGGTTGCGTTGCCTTGACGCTGCCGCGATCCTTTTGCGCCCCGGCAAAACCTGCCGAGTGACGTGGAAGTGTTGCCGAGGGGAGACCCGGTAATGGCGACACTCGGCGGAATATTAAGCATCGCCTCAACGGCGCTTCGAACGGCTCAGGCGGGTTTGAACGTCGTTTCGGACAATGTCAGCAACGTCAATACAGCTGGCTATGTCCGAAAGGTCATGAATCAGGAGTCGCTCAGCTATGCTGGAACCGGCGCAGGCGTCGGCGTCGCCAGCGTCACCCGCGTTGCAGATCAGTATCTGCAGCAGGCCAGCCTGACAGCGACAGCCTCTTCCTCCAATTATGCCGCTGTCGCAGCCAATCTGGATCAGGCTCAGGCGTTGTTTGGCGACCCGTCAGCGACGGGATCGCTGTTTTCGCAACTCGACCAGGTGTTTTCCGCCTTTTCGTCTTTGGCCACCTCTCCCAGCAGCGTTCAACAGACCCAGTCCATCAGCACGCTGACGCAGTTTTTCAACAACGCCTCCCAGATATCGAACAGTCTGACGACGCTTCAGGCTCAGAGCAATTCCCAGGTCACGTCTGATGTGACCCAGGTCAATACGCTCCTGTCCCAGATCGACTCGCTGAACGCCGATATTTCTCGCGGCGGCGTCAGCAGTTATGATGTCACCGGCTATCAGAACCAGCAGAGCCAATATATTGACCAGCTTTCCAAGCTGATCGACATCAAGGTCAGTCCCTCGACGACGTCCGGCGGCGGGGTGACCATCAGGGGGTCGGACGGCACCGCCCTGACCGGGGTTGGACTTGGCCCTGCCGTATTCAGCTATGATCAGTCCAATGGCAGCGGACAGTTGATGTTCACGCCGCCCGGCGGGCAACTGCAGCCCTATGGCTCTCGCCTGACCAGCGGAGAGATCGAGGGCCTGCTGCACTCTGTCAACACAGACATTCCCAACTTGGCGCAGCAACTGGCGCAGTTCACGGCCTCAACGGCGTCCGCGCTGAATCAGGCCGCCAACGCCAGTTCGCCAACGCCCGCGCCGGCCACCCTGACCGGAAAGGATACCGGTCTGGATGCGCCAACGGCGATTGCAGGCTTTACCGGCAAGACAAATATCGCCGTGGTCAATGCTCAGGGCGTTATCCAGAAGCAGGTCGCGATCGATTTCAGCGCCGGGACCATCACCCCGGCAGGCGGCGCGGCCACTGCATTCACGCCCGCCAGCTTTGTCGCCACGCTCAACACGGCCCTCGGAGGGACGGCGACGGTCAGCACCAGCGGCAATGTGCTGAGCATCGCCGCGAGTGGGGCAGGCAACGGAGTCGCAATCGCCGATGACGCGACCAACCCCAGCCAGTCCGGCGGCAAGGGGTTCTCCCAGTATTTCGGCTTCAACGATATCGTCAGTTCGGCGGGATTGGCTGACTACAATACCGGTCTGACGGCTGCCAGCCTGTCCGGATTCAATTCCGGGGCGGTCAAGTTCCGCATCGCCGGCGCTGACGGCACGGACGTGGCTGATATTTCGGTGACGCCGACGCCGGGACAGACCCTTGGCGCCCTCGTCAATCAGCTCAACGCCAATAGCGGCGGGCTCGGCCTCTACGGCACGTTCACGCTCGACAGCAAGGGCGCGCTGAGCTTCGCGCCGAAGACTGGCTCGAACACGACATTGAGCGTCGTTTCCGACACGACCTCGCGCAATGGAACCGGGCCCAGCTTGACCGGTCTGTTCGGTCTGGATCCGTCTATCCGCGCCGGTCGGGCGACGGGGTTTTCGGTCAATCCCGCGCTCGTCCAGCAACCGGGCCTGATCCCCAACGCCAAGCTGAATCTGTCTGCGACGGCGCCAAGTTCGGCGCTCACCACAGGCGACACGTCTGGCTATGACGCACTGTCCCAGGCCGGGCAAGCTGTGCAGAATATCGCCGCCGCCGGGCAGGCGGTCGCCCAGACGGTCAGCCTGTCCAACTATTCCGCCAGCTTCGCCGCCAGCATCGCCACCTCAGCCTCTACCGCAGACGCAAACCAAAAGGCCGCCGCCGCCAGCGCGACCTCGGCAACCAATCAGAGATCGTCGGTCGAAGGCGTCAATCTGGATGAAGAGCTTATCCATCTGACAACCTATCAAGAGGCATATAATGCCTCCGCGCGCCTGATTACCGCGGCCAAGGACATGTACGACGCCCTCTTGGCCGCCGTGCCCTAGGAGTAGAATATGACCCGGGTATCTACAGCAGGTCTGTTTAGCGTTGCTGTTCTTGCAATCAATAATGCACAGCAGAATCTGGACAAGACCGGTCAGCAAGCCGATTCAGGCAAGATCGCCTCCGATCTGGCGGGTTATGGCGGGTCTGCTGAACAAATCACGGCGTCGCGCACGGTGCAGTCGCGGATTCAGAGCTATCTGACCAATGGACAGGTTCTGTCCGGCAAGCTCGACATTCAGGACCAGAGCCTCCAGGCGGTCCAGACGGCGGCTGGGTCGGCCAAGACCGCCATCAGTTCCGCCGTCGCGGCCGGGGATGGCTCCTCCCTCATCACAGCCTTGCAGAGCGCGTTGTCGTCAACGGTGACGGCGCTCAACACGCAATATAATGGACAATACGTCTTTGCCGGCTCGCAGACCTCCACGGCGCCGGTCGCGGCGTCTCAATTGTCGGATCTGACGGCGGCGGGCGCCATCGCCAATGTGTTCAGGAATGACCAGAGCGCGCCCACCAACCGCATTAATGACAATACGGTCGTCACGACAGGCCAGGTGGCCAGCAATGTCGCCACGCCGCTCTTAAGCGCGCTGCAGCAGGTCGAGGCGTTCAACCAGGGTCCCAATGGTCCGATCACGGGAACCTTGACTGCGGCGCAGACCACCTTCCTGCAGGGTGTGCTGGCCAGTTTCACCTCGGCCCAGACCACTGTGACCTCCGCCGTGGTGCAGAACGGCGCCGTGCAAAGTCAGCTGACCAATACGACCGCGACCCTGACCAGTCAGAACGACTCGCTCACCAATACCTTGAGCAATCTGACCGACGTGAACGAAGCCCAGGTGGCGACCCAGTTGCAGATGGCCCAGTATGCCCTTCAGGCGTCGGTTCAGGTCTATAACACCCTGAAAGCCTCATCTCTGCTGAATCTGACGTCCAGCACCGCGACCTCGGCTTAAGGCCCTTATCCCGTCAAACACAGAAAAAGCGCCGGGCGAACAACCGCCCCGGCGCTTTTTTCAAATTATCATAGGGTCCAAAGGCGCGGGTCGACCGCGCCTTCGGACGCGCGTTGCAATCAGCCCTGGCGGGCCTTGAAGCGCGGGTCGGTCTTGTTGATCACATAGACGCGGCCCTTGCGGCGCACAACCTTGCAATCCCGGTGGCGGGACTTCAATGACTTCAGGGAGCTGCGG